>JAABVD010000209.1 GCA_014529615.1 Opitutia bacterium | reverse complement strand
TACAACCCATCTCTCGGGACAGGCCGTTTGCCACCTGATTGATGAGCGCCACCAAGCTATTCTACCGAATTACGTCTGGGGTGACCGCGTCGCGGAAGGGGTGCGCCAACGCGCGGCCCGGGACGTGATCGACGCTGGTAAAGCCTGCCGGAAATTCATGAATCTCAAACCGGACGGGAAAGACCGGAACGTATTTCCCGCCGTGGTAAACGGGTTCACCGGTTCGAGCATTTGGCACCTGCTCTACTCATTTCCGCCAACCAGCCAGGAGATGCTGGATAAAGGCTATGCCGATTTCTCTCGACGATTCACCCCTATTCTCGACGCCTTCGACGCCGAAAACGTAAACTTCGCCCTGGAGGTTCACCCCACCGAAATCGCTTTCGACATTGCCTCGGCCGCCCGGGCCATCGAGGCGGTCGATGGACACCAACGCTTCGGGTTCAATTACGACCCCTCCCACCTGGGCTACCAAGGGGTCGATTACGTGAAATTCATCCGCCAATTCGCCGACCGCATTTACCACGTGCACATGAAGGACGTCTGGTGGGGCCACGGTGACGGAACGGTGGGTGTATTTGGCGGTCACACCGATTTCACCGACCCTCGGCGCTATTGGGATTTCCGTTCCCTGGGACATGGGGATATCAACTTTGAGGAGATTATTGTGGCTTTAAACGATATCGGCTACGCCGGGCCCCTTTCAGTGGAGTGGGAGGACGGGCGCATGGATCGTTTTCATGGAGCCGGGGAAGCGTCCGCATTCGTCCGGGCGGTTGACTTCACTCCCAATGCAGCGGCTTTCGATGCCGCATTTGACAAGTCCAAGCAGTAAAGACCACCGGGTTAACCGAAGGAGGGACCATGAGTATTAAAGCAGGCATAATCGGCGCCGGAGGGATGGTGCGCTACCACGTGGCAGGATTTCAACAAGCGGGGGCCGAAATTTTGGCCATCGCGGATGTTTACGAACCCGCGGCGCGAGCGGCGGCGGAAAAATACGGCATTCCCACGGCCTTGGGCAGTGTGGGGGCCATGCTGGAAATGGAGGAGATCGAAGCCGTTTCGGTGATCGTACCCAACAAGTTTCACGCCCCCTTGGCCATTGAGGCCCTGAAAGCGGGCAAGCATGTTTTTTGCGAAAAACCGCCCGCCCTCAACGCCGGGGAAGTCCAGCAAATGAAGGACACGGCGGATCGGGCCGGCAAGATTTTGATGTTCAACTTCAACAACCGGGCCCGCCCGGAATCCTACGCCATGATGGATTACATTGCCAACGGCACCGTGGGGCACATTAATTCAGCCCAGGCCAAGTGGATTCGCAGGACGGGCATACCCGGATTTGGCGGCTGGTTCACCACCAAGGACCTGGCCGGAGGAGGGCCTTTGATCGATCTTCTTCACATGGTTGATCTGGCCCTGTTTTTCATGGGGAATCCGGAACCCGCCTACGTCCTGGGCCGGACCTTCCAGGATTTCATAACCGATAAGAACTTCAAGGGACCATGGGGATTGCCGGACATAAAAGGCGGCACCACCGACGTGGAAAGCGCCGCTCACGGATTTGTCACCTTCAGGAGTGGGCAAGCCCTGACCCTCCAGGTTTCCTGGGCCGAAATGGTTAAGCGCGAAGAAGTCTCGGTAGTCTTTCAAGGGACGCATTCGGGTGGCAAGATCGAGCGTCTGTTCGGCATCGACGGCCTCGATGAAACCAGCATCGACAGTTGCGAACTCTACGTGCAGGAAGGGGGCAATTCGGTCAACCGGGAGGTCATTGTAGAGGCTTGCGAGGATATGGGTCGATCGCGCTCGGCGCAAAATTTCATCTTTAGCATCGAGGGAAAGGAGGAGCCGCTCAACACTCCCCATCAAGCTATTTCACTGATGCGGATCATCGATGCCGTTTATTCCTCCGCAGCGACGGGGAAACCAGTGCTTTGCGCACCACTCGAGGGAAAGTAAAATCATGAATAGAAAACTGAGAATGAGCATGGTCGGAGGAGGCCGGGGGGCCTTTATCGGAGGGGTCCACCGCATGGCTGCAAATCTTGACGGCAAAATCGAACTGGTGGCCGGTTGTTTTTCATCCGATGCCGAGAATTCCAGGCTTTCCGGGGAAGACTACTTTCTGGATCCCGATCGGGTTTATGCCTCCTATGAAGAGATGGCCCGGGCGGAAGCCGCCCTATCGGCGCAGGACCGGATAGATTTTGTCAGCATCGTGGTTCGCAACAACCTGCATTACGCAGTAGCCAAATGTTTTCTCGAGCAGGGCATTAACGTCATTTGCGACAAACCGCTCGCCTTCAACCTGGAGGAGGCCTTGGCCCTCCGCGAATTGGTGCGAAAAACGGGGAAGGTTTTTGCCCTCACCCACAATTACACCGGATATCCCATGGTAAAGGAAGCCCGTGAGATGGTCCGAAAGGGGAAGTTGGGCCGCATCCTGAAAATCGTGGCGGAATATCCCCAGGGTTATGCGGTTGGAGATGTCGACCGGGATGGGCCCACCCAGATCAATTCCTGGAGGACTGATCCCTCCGTTTCCGGCGCTTCCAATTGCATGGGAGATATCGGCACCCATGCGGAAAATCTGGGGCGTTACATTACCGGGTTGGAGATCGAGGAACTCTGTGCCGATCTGACCACCTTCATTCCCGGACGAGAATTGGACGATGACGGCAACGTGCTGATTCGTTACAAGGGAGGCGCCAAGGGCATTCTTTATGCGTCCCAGATTTCAAATGGGGACGAAAACAACCTGAATATACGCATCTACGGCACCAAGGCATCCCTGGAATGGCACCAGGAGGAACCCAACGACCTCTTGGTAAAGTATGCGGATAAACCGCGCCAGATATACCGGCGAGGCAATGAGTACCTCGGCAAAGCGGCCCAGGGCAATACCCGGACTCCATTTGCCCACCCCGAAGGTTTTATCGAAGCTTTTGCCAATGTCTATCTGGCAGCAGCGGAAGCCATTTGGGATGAGGTGAACGGAAATCAACCCGAAGGGGAATACGACTTCCCCACCGTCGATGACGGCGTCTATGGAATGGCTTTTATTGAAACCGTGGTAAAGTCCTCCAAGGGGGAGGACAAGTGGACCCGATTTCCCCAGCTTTAACCCGCACTTTTCGCGGTGGGGAGAAGAGTTCAGAGTTCAGAGAGAGAGGGAGAAAGGAGGGCGCACTTGCAGTCCCATAATCGTGATCTCTCTCATGTTCCATTCCCCTCTCTCCTAATTCCTAATTCCTAATTGGCGCGCCCCGGCGCGCCTATGCCCCTCCTCTCTCTGAACTCTGAACTCTGAACTCTTCTCCGTTCGGGTTGCCGCTGAAGGACTGACGGTTTCACCCATTGGCAAAAAAAACCGCGGTTATATTTGCTAATGGGTGAAATTATCTGTCAGTTAACCCTGTAATGAAACATCGCTACCTCAAGAAGCAAGTCGAGGCTGATCTCGCGGGAAAGATGGTATTTGTGGCCGGTCCCAGACAGGTTGGCAAGACTACCATGGGCCTGTCGCTTCCAGGTTCGGCAGATGGCTATTTGAATTGGGATATAGTCGAGCACCGCGAGCGGATACTGCGCCGCGAATTGCCGTTGAGTTCACTCTGGTTCTTCGATGAGATCCACAAATACCGCGGTTGGAGGAATTATCTGAAGGGGTTGTATGACGGCCGGTCGGTGGGCCAACAGATCCTGGTGACCGGAAGCGCCCGCCTCGAGATGTATCGCTATTCGGGGGACTCGCTTCAGGGCCGGTATCATTTGTTGCGTCTGCACCCGTTGTCTGCAGCGGAACTGGGTATTGATTCAGAAAGCGACTTTGCACAATTGTTGCGGTTGGGTGGATTTCCCGAGCCCTTCTTTTCCGGTTCAGAGGTCGAAGCGCGACGCTGGTCGCGCGAATATCGGAACCTTCTGGTTCGCGAGGAGATTACAGCCCTGGAGGGGATCCGGGATCTGGGTAACCTCGAACTGCTCGTGCTGCGCCTTCCCGGGCTAGTCGGCTCCCTGCTCTCACTAAATGCGCTAAGGGAAGACCTGCAAGTGAGCCACAAGGCGATCGGCAACTGGGTTGCCGCACTGGAGAGGCTCTACGCTCTGTTCCGAATTTCTCCCTTTGGCGCTCCCAGAATAAGGGCGATAAAGAAAGCGCAGAAGCACTATCTCTTTGATTGGTCACTTGTACCTGATGATGGGCCCCGGTTCGAAAATCTGATTGCCAGTCACCTGTTGAAGTGGGTGCATTTCCAGCAAGATTCGCAGGGACGCGATTTCGACCTGAGGTTCTTTCGAGATACTGACGGACGGGAAGTTGATTTCATCGTCACCGAGAGCGAGCGGCCCGTCCATGCAGTTGAGTGCAAGCGGTCGGAAACCAGGCCGGACCGAAGCCTGCGCTACTGGAAGAAGCGCTTCCCGCAATGCTCGGCGTGGCAAGTAACGGAAAGGAAAGGAAAGGACTTTGTTACCCCCGATGGCATTCGCGTTTGTCATGCGCTCAATTTCCTCAATCGGCTCGCCTGAGTTTGGGAAAGAGTTCAGAGTTCAGTGTTCAGTGTTCAGAGAGAGGGGGAAGGCGCGCTGGAGCGCGCCAATTAGGAATGAGGAATTGGGGAGAGGAGAGGGATTAACCACAAAAAGCGCAAAAGGCGCAAAAATAATTTATAGTTTAACAACGTTTTTGCGAAGCGATCCTCGTCCGGCTGAGCCGGAACTAGAGTTAACGGAGGGCGGACATTCCTGTCCGCCATTTTCTCAAGCCACACTGGAAAGAACTGCACAGCAGTTAAACTCCAAAGCCCAGTGTCGCGTAGCGCACACTGGGTTGAAATGGACAACAAATATCGAACCCCAACGGGGTTCCACAATGAATCAATCCGAAGACATTTTGGTAATAATTTGTGGAACCCCGTTGGGGTTCAATCATAGGGGCGATGGGTGACACAGCGTGCGCTGGGGGTCAGTGGGCTTTGGAGTTTAACGCCGTTGGCGTTAAAACCAGATGGTGGACTGGTGGTATATTGAGCAGGACGGGGGCCTTAATTCGATATTTCCTGGTAAATTTGCTTAACTAAGCACGGGTCGGACCAGCCTGACCTTACCATCTTTGAATTCGGCCGTTACGTTGTCCCCGGGCCGGATAGAATGTTTCGAAGCGATCGGCTTTCCAATATCGTCTCGCACAATGGCAAATCCGCGATTGAGCACAGACTTGGGGCTGAGGGATCCCAAGAGCGACCGGGCCCGTTGAAGGCTTGATTTTTTTCCCAACAATTCCGCGGCCAAGGCGTTGTGCAACCGGTGACCCAAGGTTTGGGTGGTAAATTGGGCCCGATGGATCAGGGAAAGGGGCTCCATTTTTTGAATTTCCCGGGAGACTTCGGATAACCGATGCCGTCGCTGCAAGATTCTCGAGTTCACCACGCCATTCAGCCGGATTTCCAGGTCATCCAAGCGGAGGTGACCCCGTTCGATTTTGTCGAGAGGCTCCACCAATTGCAGCCTGCGGCGCAATCCATGCAGATGTTCGCGCCTGGAATGGAGGGCCTCCGACACCCGGCGAGCCAGGTCTTGGCCGGCCCTATGGCTGCGATCCCGCACCTCGCGGTAATGGGTGGAAATAATTTCGGCGGCGGCGGAAGGGGTCTCGGCCCGCAAGTCGGCCACAAAGTCGGAAAGGGTAAAATCGACCTCGTGACCCACCGCGGAAATAACCGGAATCCCGGATTTTGCCAGGGCGAGGACGACTCTTTCGTCGTTAAAACACCAAAGGTCCTCCATGCTGCCGCCACCGCGGCCAACGACAAGCAGATCGAGTTCGGCCACGGTTTGGGCGCGTTTAATCATCCGGACAATTTCTTCGGCCGATCCGCTTCCCTGAACCTTGGCCGGAAGAACGAGAATGCGTCCAACCCATTCCCGCCGTTTCAAGATCCGGATAAAATCCTGCACCGCCGCCCCGGTCGGGGAGGTCACTATTCCGATGGCTCGGGGAAACAGGGGAATGGGCCTTTTTCTCTCGGCGTCGAAAAGGCCTTGCTTCTGCAATTTGGCCTTGAGGCGTTCGAATTCCTGCTGGAGCATCCCGAGTCCATCGGGCACCACCATGCGTATGATGAGTTGGTAATTGCCCCGCGGCTCGTAAACACTTACCTGACCAAATGCGACCACCTGCAGTCCGTCCTTCATATGGACGGTTTGCTTCAGAGCATCATTTCGGAACAGCACGGCCGAAACCTGGCTATCGGTATCTCTCAGCGAAAAATAGATGTGACCGCTTTGTTGCCGGCGGAAATTGGATATTTCACCCCGGATCCAAACCCCTCCGATCATGGTCTCCAAGAGATACTTTACCTGGCTGGTAAATTCGGAGACGGATTGGATGTCATCCGACGGGGGTATCGTGTAGTTTGGCCTTGGATTGTGCATAACGTGAGCGCAACAGGGCAATCACGATAAAGGCGAAGATCAATACGGCCAGTCCAATCAGGGCTGTTCCCATCTTTCCCGAGACGAAAGACTCGCCGAAGACGACGAATCCGACGACAAAAAAGGATTGCGTGATGACAGAATAAACGAGGTAAGGCCAGAAAGGAGCGCGGGCCAGTCCCAGCAGGTAATTCTGGACCACCAAGGGAGTCCCGGAAAAGCGAAAAGCTACGATCCATTTCGACGCATTTTCCGGTTTGATCCTTGGTAT
>JAABVD010000208.1 GCA_014529615.1 Opitutia bacterium | reverse complement strand
GACTACGTGGCATTGGATCCCGATAATGGAAATGAGCTCTGGCGTGTGCAGGACCCCCAAACTTTCGCCACTCCGGCTTCATTCCAGGTGGAGGGAGAATGGCTCATTTATACGGCGCGCGGTGAACTGATTCGGGTAGGCGACGGGAAAAAACTGCCATCCCAGGACTGGACTATTCGGGAGAAAAGATGGGCCTTCTTCAATTCCCCCTTTGTGGAAGGAAACCGCGTCTATGCCGTACATGGTGCGGCTGGCATTCAGGGGGACGTCTATTGTATGGAGATTCCCGCTACCCTTGCAGAGATCAACCGCCGGGGATTAAAGGAGGTCTGGCACACGGGGGCATCCAAGGAACGTTACTACACCTCACCGATTGTCCATGAAGGACTTCTCTACATCCATTCAATGGGCAACCGGCTTCAGGCTTTAGACGCTGCCACCGGTGAAATCTTGTACTCCCACAAAGTCCTTGGAATGCGAGGCCGGGCTTATACGGGTATTCTTCTCGTCGCGGGCAAACTATTGATGGGCGAGGAATACGGCACGGCCATTTTGGTGGAACGGGGACTTGAGTTCAAAGAAATTGCCCGTGTCAATCTCGGCGAAAACCGCAGCACTCCCATATTTGACGGCGATACCGCCTACCTGCGCACCATCGAGCACCTGATCGCCTTCAAAAGCGGCGAAAGCTGATAAGGAACCAGTTGGAGAAGAGTTCAGAGTTCAGAGTCCAGAGTTCAGGGAGAAGAGTGCAGGGAGGGCAATGGCGGACAGGATTGTCCGCCCTCCGTTCTCTCTCGCCACTAACCACTAACCACTAGCCACTAGCCACTGATTACAGACCACGGATGGGCACGGATGAGGGAAAAGGCAATTTAAGTTGTAGGAGCGGTATAGGCGCGCCGTGGCGCGCCAATTCGGAATTAGGAATTAGGAATTAGGAATTGGGGAAATATTGTTAGACATGCGGGCTAAGGGTTGAATGCCTTTGCAACCTTTGGGATAATGCAGGTTCTATGAGTATGAACCGAAGAAAATTTCTGGCCAGCGGTTTGGCTGGTGGATTAAGCGGGGGAGTTCTCCTGACAAGCGCCTATGGTCAATCGGAAAAGGTGGAGTCCAGATACGCCAAACTGGACGAAGTGTTGGCTCAACCGGTTTTCAAGCAGGAGTTGTTCAAGGACCCCATTATTATCGAGTCTGTAGAGTTGTTGAAGAAGGACCGATCCTATTTGTGCCGGGTTCGCTCCACTGACGGGGCGGAAGGCATTTCGGTTGCGCACAATACCATGAGCGTGCTCTATCCGATTTTCCTGAATCGACTGCAGGGGTTCTTTGTCGGTCAGGATGCGCGACGCATGGATCGACTGGTTGAGAAGGTTCTGGAGTATAAGTTGAATTTCCGGTTGGGAGGCCTGGTGTTGGGTCGCATTGCCGGAAAACCAGTCGGTCAATTGCTGGGTACGATTCACAACACCCATATTCCGGTTTATCAGGCCACCGAGTGGCGGGAAAAACCGGTGGAAGAATCGGTGGCGCTGATCAAAGCGGCGGTGGAGAACAGCCGGGCTCAGGCGGTCAAGATCAAGGTGGGAGCTCTCATGTTCATGACCAAGGATCCGGATGCCCGGGGTCCTGCCGGTCGCACCGAAGCAATCATTCCGCTCATACGGGAAACCTTCGGACCGGATATGGCGCTCTACGCCGACGCCAACGGCTATTACCAGGATCCCGAAGAAGCCATCCGGGTAGGCAAGCTACTCCAGAAATATAACTACCGGTATTTTGAGGAACCCGTCTACTTCGACTGGCTGGACGGCACCAAGGAAGTGGCAGATGCCCTGTCCATTCCCATCGCCGGAGGCGAGCAGCAACACAGCATGTATTCCTTCCGTTGGCTGCTGGCCAATGACGGCCTGGACGTGGTGCAACCCGACCACTATTACTTCGGAGGATTGATTCGTTCCCTCAAGGCGGCGAGGATGGGTGAAGCCCTGGGCAAGAAGTGCATCCCCCACCTGTCCGGAGGATTTGGATACATCTACATGCTACAACTGGTTTCGCTCATGCCCAACGCCGGGGACCACATCGAGTTCAAGGGTTACGAAGATCTTCCCATCGAATGCAAAACCTCATCCCTGCGCTTGCGGGATGGAAAGATCAAAGTCCCCACCGGACCGGGAATTGGCGTGGAAATCGACCCGGATTGGGTGAAGAAGTACCGTCCGATTGAAAACGTGTAGCAAGCCGGCTCAGCCCATTCCTGATGCAGAAGGCCACAGCATAGAAGGCATGTGAAGGGGCGCTTCCTTCCTGACTATTGCCTTTTCTGTTTTGTTTCCCCTGCCGTGGAGGGATTGTAATCGGGGTTGGGCTTCATCATGTCGGCATCGACGTTTCGACGCCAATCTCGCAGTTCCTGCAGGAGACTCAGGGCCAATTCGTCGTTTTTACCGGCGAGGTTATTCGATTCCCCAGGATCGTGCTCCAGATTGTAAAGCTGCAGGCCCGGTGGATCAAAGCTCTCAATGAGCTTCCACGATTCTTTCCTCATAACTCCTTGCGGCATGGTTTCCGGGTGGTTGTTGTAATGCGGAAAGTGCCAGAACAGGGTTTGGCGTTCGAGTTGGTCAGCATCCTGCAACAGTGGGGCCAGGTTAAGGCCGTCAAGGTGCTGGTTGGGACGCATGGGCAACCCGGCAATTGCGAGCATGGTGGGGTAGAGGTCCATTCCTATAACCGGCGCATCTGTTACTTTGCCGGCTTGAGCATATCCGGGCCACTTGATGATCAGGGGCACGCGGATGCCACCTTCCCAGTAAGTCCCCTTGTGCCCCCTTAACGGAGAATGGTCCGTGGCCTTCCACAATCCGCCATTATCCGAGGTGAAAATAATTACTGTGCGCTTCTCCAAATCCAGTTCGCGCAAGGTGTCCATGACCCTCGCCACGCTTTCGTCGATGCTCTCCACCATGGCTGCGTAGACCGGGTTGCCCTGTCTTTCGCTCTCCGGTATGGCTCGGTATTTATTGATCAATTCCTCTTTGGCTTGGAGCGGGGAATGCACCCCGTAGTGTGGGAAATACAGGAAAAAGGGCCTGTTCCGGTTTTCCCTGATGAACGCGGTAGCCTCCTCTGTGAGGCGGTCCGTCAAATATTCTCCCGGTTGGCCGTCCGGCAATACATTCCATCGGGATCTTTTCCCCGTCGTGGGGATAGCCCAATTGCCCGCATAGGGGTAAAAATATTGTCCCGGGCTACCATGGGCTGATCCGCCAATATTCCGGTCAAAGCCATGGTGTTCGGGCATGGAGAAGGGCGGCCCTCCCAAATGCCATTTGCCTATGGATATGGTTTTGTAGCCGGCTTCCCGGAGGACTTCTGCAATGGTAAACTCCTCGAGTGGAAGGTCGCGGACAAAACGGCCCTCGTGCAAGGGGGCTTGCGGATTCCACCGGCCGTCCGGGGTCCAATTGGTCATAAGCAATCGGGCGGGATAACGTCCCGTCAGGATGGCTGCGCGCGAGGGTGTACAAACCGCGCAAGCGGAATAGGCCTGGGAGAAGCGTACGCCTTCGCGCGCAAGGCGGTCAATGGCCGGTGTCTGGTAGTAGGCGCTTCCGTTGCAGCCAATGTCCTTCCATCCCAGGTCGTCGATCAGGAACAGGACAATATTAAATTGAGAAGCTGCTACGGGAACATATAGCAAACACGACAGAAGTATTGCTGCGGTGAAACGCTCGATTGTTTTCATTTGTCAGGATGGGGTGATATTTTGGATGGCCCGGCAGCCTTCATGGACCTGGTTTCAGTTTGCCGAACAGAATTCGGGTTCGTGGTCGCGTGGCCGTACCGCTATCCCAAACCGCCCGATAATCCCCGGGAGCCACTTCGAAGAGGGTGGGGTAGGAATTTTTGACCCCGGCCTCAAAAAAAGTCATTTGCTGGCTCCATTTACCACCGGGTTCTTTGGTCTTATAGCGCAGGGAAGTCCGTCCGCCCTGGGGAAACCCCGGCCAACTCCTATCGCGCTGGGCGGGGCCATCGTTATAGACATAGATATGGGCGCCATTGGATGCCCGTCCGAAAAAACCTTTTGATTTGGCATTATGCAGTTCGGGTTCCTCGACAGCAACACTCCAGGTACGACCACCATCCCGGCTCGTGCTCGAATAGGCGCGTGGTGGCCGGGTGGTTTTATTGGAGTCATCGTAATCAGCCGTGCGCATGACAATCTTCAGTTCGCCCGAATTGTCGCCGGGTGCGATGTTGCCCTCGTGAAGAAAGACTCGGGCCTTCTCCGGTTGAGGTATGAAGGCTTCCAGTTTCCATTCAAGCAAACTGCTGCTACTTAAGAGGAAGTGATCGCGGCTTCCACGCGGGTCGGAGGCCAGGGTATTTCTATGGGCCGGAAGCAAGTAACGTTTCCGGCCTCCGATCAGGGTCTCAACGATCGTTCCATTGGTGATCAATGGTCCCGTGTAATGCATGGCCAGTTCCACTGGGGTCCACGACCAACCGCCGTCCGCCGTGAAAGCTGCTACGAGCTGGGATTCCTCACTGTTTTCCTGCTGGATGGAACAGCGCATGGCAAAACACCAGGCAATTTCCTGCTCATCCGGTTTGAAAAGGACCGGATTGGCATAGGCAAATTGGATCGCTCCCTGCCTGATATCGTGGTCAAAGATAGCTACTGGCTCCTCCCATGTGTCGCCGTCGTTGCGGGAGATCGTGGCAAAAATGTCACCCATGTCCTTTTTCCCATTTGTCATGGCTCCGAAAGCCACGATCAAGTGCTTCATCTTCCACTGCACAATACTGGGCTGCCAGATTCTCCATGAGTCCGGGTGCTGTTCCACATTTCTGAGGACCCGCACATCGGTCACATCGCCTCGGTACTCGGGCAAGTCGGCCTGACAAGCCAATATTGGAAAAAGAAAAAAGGCGGATAGAAGCGTTTCTCTCATGTTAAGTTTCATTGCTGCGATTCATGCGACTTGCCTTTATGCTTTAAATTGAGGTCAAGGGCTGAACGAGGGGAAACCTCCGGCGTAATACAAGGGCAGAAAAACGAGGTTATGCGATGTTATTTCTCCGAAAGGGCGGTCTGACAATACGTAGCCTTTGGGGCAATTCGGATAGGATTGTAGCAGGAGATGCAGACTTCTCAGGCTACCCGAAGTACCGCTTTAGACCAAGCGAAACGACGGACCAAGTCTTTCCGGTTTGGCGAGCGCCTCTTACGATCAGGGGTTTTCACCGTGGGTGGTCAGCCCAATCCAGCAGGTCTTTTTCGACATTGCGCTTCATTCATCCTTTAGAAACACAAGGTAAAAACGAAATGCAACCTTTAAAAATACAAGGCAAAATAGGCGTATTACCCTCCATAGCTCGGATCTACCGCTTCCATCGGGCCCCGAATGAATTTGTATCATCAGTTCGAGACCCTCTCATCGATGCTTTGATTTCGCAGTCGCTCGGCAGGGAAATATGCGGGCAGGTTCGGTGTCTCAGGTTCATCCCTGTCCCAGCAGAAATGAGGACTGAATATAAGAAAAAGTTGACCGCGTCGATTATGAACATATGATCACATTCCGTGTCGAAAATTCCCAAATCTTTCCGGGGTCGCTCTGCCGCGACCAACCCGGCCAACCGTTTCGAACCCCACGCTTATGAACCGGACGAAGCGGAGTATTGGGCGCGCGATTCCGTTAAAACGGAAGTTATCGACGACCATGCCGTAAGCATCGTCAGCCGCAATCAGAGTCCCGACATACCCTTTGATGTCAGCTTGAACCCTTACCGGGGTTGTGAGCACGGCTGCGCCTATTGTTACGCCCGGCCCACCCATGAATTTCTGGGGTATTCAGCGGGGCTCGATTTTGAAAGCCGCATACTGGTCAAACGAGAGGCCGCCCGTCTACTGGAAGCCGAACTGGCCAAACCTGGATGGGTCGTCAAGCCCCTTGCCATGAGCGGCGTCACGGATCCCTACCAACCATTGGAGAAGGAGTTGCGGATTACCCGTCAATGCCTCGAAGTGTTGGCCCGCTGCCGTCATCCGGTCATGATCATCACGAAAAACGCCGGCGTGCTGCGCGATTTGGACCTCTTCCGGGAAAAGTCTTTCGGAGACCACACTCAATTCGGAATTGGCTCGGAAGATGGAGCCGCGCACCTCCAGTCCCCGCAAACGACAGGAAGCCGTAAAGAAGCTGAACGCAGCGGGTATCCCCGCCGTGGAGATGAGCGGACCGATGATTCTGGGACTCAACGATACGGAATTACCTGCCATCATTCAGGCAGCCCATGAGATGGGCGCCAGGGGAGTCAACTATGTTCCCCTGCGTCTGCCGGGGGCAACCGCCGAGGTGTTTTGCGAATGGTTGGAGCGGGAAATTCCGGGTAAGAAAAAACGCATTCTCGACCGATTGAAAAGCTTTCACGGCGGCCGATTGAATGCGAACGCATTTGGGGATCGCTTTCGCGGACAAGGCCCTTGGGCCAAAGAACTCAAGCATCTCTATCAACTCGGTTGCCTGAAAGCCGGATTTAAGAAGAAACCCGTCCACCTGAGAACCGCCCATTTCATTCCTCCGGGAACCAGCCAACTGGAATTTTGGACGGAGGGACCAAAAGACTGGGAGAAAGGCACAAAGGCACAAAGGGGAAAGCGCGCCGAGGCGCGACAATTAGGTATTAGGAATGGGGAGAGGGAGAATGAACCACGGATTTCACGGATGGGCACGGATGAGAAATTGGGAGGGATAAACCACAGAGGACACCGAGAACACAAAGGGGGGAGAAGGCTGAATGGGAATAGGATCCACGAAGGGGCACGGAGTAAATCATCGTGATCATGATCGTGATCGTGATCCTGATCGAAAAATTCCACCTCCCGAATAATGAATGGTTCGATCACGATCAGGATCACGATAAACCCCAACATCTTCTCCACCTCTCGCCACTAACCACTGATTACAGACCACGGATGGGCACGGATGAAGCTGTGCCTGTCCGGTCGTAGCCCTTGGGCGAAGCAGGATATTTCGGAGCGCAGTAGAAAATTTGTGAGAAATGTGGGTTAGCATCGGCGCCCCGATTCTTTCGTATTGTGCATGGATTAGCCGATCAACAATTCCCGAAAGATTCCTTTCCAGAGCCCTTCTTTGTCATTGTAAACCCCAGCGTCTTTCCGTATGGCTCTATCCCCTGGAAGGTAAACTTCCTGCCCAACCGTCCAAAACCGCCCTATGATCGAACTGAATGGAATTTCAAAAATTTTCAAAAAAGCCGAGGGCAGGAAACACAAGGTCTATCGCCCAGCTCCCAAAATTACCTTCAAGGCGCTCGATCAGGTGTCCTTCACCTGCCACCCCGGTCGCATTTTCACCTTAATCGGGCCAAACGGGGCCGGCAAGACGACGGCGCTCCGCATAATTGCCAGTATGCTCAAACCTTCACAGGGCACGGTGAGGGTTGCCGGTATCGATATCAGCAAAGATGCGAGGCAGGCCCGTGCAAAATTAGGTTTCCTGACCGGATCCACCGGACTCTACGACCGCCTGACCCCGCGAGAGACCCTCAAATATTTTGGGGCCCTGCACATGGTGAAACCGAAGACAATCCGGTCCCGAATGGGGGAGCTTATCGACCGCTTGGCCATAGGTGAGTTTGCCGATCGG
>JAABVD010000207.1 GCA_014529615.1 Opitutia bacterium | reverse complement strand
CATTCCATTAAGTAGCATAGCATGAAAACGTTACAGATTTGTTTGTGGGCCGTTCTTTGCCACCCGTTCTTCCTTTTGGCCAATCCCAACATCGTGCTCATATTGGCGGACGATGCCACCTGCCGGGACCTCGAGGTATACGGCGGGCAGGCCAAGACGCCTCATCTCAAAGCCCTGGCCGGGGAGGGCCTGAAATTCAACCACTGTTTTCAAGCTGCCGCCATGTGTTCCCCGACGCGGCACAACCTCTATACGGGCATATATCCGGTAAAGTCGGGCGCCTATCCCAATCATACCTATGTCAAGGAGGGGGTTAAATCGCTCCCGCACTATCTAAAGCCGCTCGGTTATCGGGTGGCGTTATCGGGAAAGACCCACATCGCTCCCCGGGAGGCATTTCCCTTCGAATATTCTACGGCCCCTTCTCCCGATGGAAAGAACGCAAAAGGGAATATCGATTTCGGGGCCGTGGATAAGTTGTTCCGTGAATGCGGCGAAGCGGGTATTCCATTCTGCCTCGTTCTCGGTTCAAAGGAACCCCATACCCCCTACAACAGGGGCAACCCGGCCGATTATCCTCCGGAATCCCTGAAGTTGAGGCCTTTCCAAATTGATACGCCGGAGACGCGAGAAGAATTTTCAAGGTATTTGGCGGAGATCACCGTATTTGACGAAGAGGTGGGGGAAGCGATGCGGTTGCTAAAAAAATACGGATTGGAAGAGGATACCGTCTTCATCGCCCTGGGCGAACAAGGGAATGGCTTCACCCATGCCAAGTGGACCTGTTATGAAGACGGTTTGAAGAGCGCCTGTATCATTCGCTGGCCGGGGAAAATCGAGCCGGGCAGTGTGACCGATGCGGTCATTGAATACGTCGACCTTGTTCCCACCCTGTTGGAAATTGTGGGAGCGTCATTGCCGGATGAACTGGACGGACGGTCCTTTCTACCGGTTCTGCTCAGGCAGGCCAATCTACACAAAACCTACGTCTATGGCCTGCACACCACTCTCGGTATCCAAAATAACCTGGGTCCGTTTGGAATTCGTACCGTTCGTTCGCCCAACTACCGTTATATCCTCAACCTGCATCCCGATGAACCCTTTCGCTGCGCTATCGAGAGGTCGGATTGGTTTCATTCCTGGGTGGCCAAAGCCGAGGCCGGAGACCAGCATGCCCGGGATCTTCTGGATCGTCACACATATCGCCCGGCCGAGGAACTTTACGATGTGGTGAATGATCCGGACAATCTGGTAAACTTGGCCGGAAAAGAGCGGTATTCCGGCATCCAGGCGGCCCTGCGCACCCGGTTGAACGCATGGATGAGAGATCAGGGGGATTTGGGACAGGAAACCGAATTGAAGGCTCCGCAACGGTTGGCCAGGAACCGGGACAAATAAAAGCGCTAACCCGCATTTTGCATGAAATTCGTAACGAGCGAACGAAGGTCGAGTGTTGGTGCGGGTTTCGAGCCGAGGCGCGGATGCAGTTGGGTCGACACCCTGCAAAGTTGCGCATCTAACGATGCCTGCTCCAACTCCGGCATTCCGGAGCGCAGTAGAAGATTCATACGAAATGCGGGCTAAATTTCCTTCCCTCGAAACGAATTTCAGGACCGATGCGGATTAGCGCCTATGTCATATTCGGTCTGCTGATCTGGGCCGGGCTCTTTCTGCGGTTCTTTCAACTGGAGGAGAAGCCCATGCATGCGGATGAAGCGGTGAACGGAGTGATGGTTCATCGGGTGCTGGAGGGAGAACCGGTAACCTTTGATCCGACTCATTACCATGGTCCGTCCCTTCGTTATCTGGCCCTGCTCTCCACCGGCTTGTACAAGGTGGTCACAGGTGAAGGTCTCAGTGAGGTGAGTTTGCGGTGGCTGACTGCGCTTGCCGGGGTTTTGGGTGTTTTCTCAGTGAGCCTGTTCAAACGCTGGATCGGATTCCGTGCCGGTTTGGCGGCGCTGGCCCTGATGGCGGTTTCGCCCGGGTTCATCTATTTCAGCAGGTACTTCATCCACGAGATTCTGTTCGTTCTTATTACCCTGGTTTTCCTTTTTTCCCTGTGGCGGTTGTTGGAGAAGCGGGATCTGAAGTGGGCTTTGTGGACGGGCGGACTGTTGGGTTTACTGCACGCCACTCGCGAGACGGCGCTCATCGTTCTGGCTGCGGCCGGTCTGGCCCTGATTGCCGTTTTGGGAAAGAATCTCAATAGGGAGGCCCGGTGGGTCGTTTCCGGAAATGGATCGAAGACCATAGGGGTAGCCGTCCTTTGCGCCCTGGGTGTATCGGTTCTTTTTTACTCGGCTTTTTTTACCCAACTGCGCGGTCCGATTGATTCCGTCCTCACTTATTTCAGCTATACGATCGAGCCGGGCCATGAGAAACCCTTCTATTATTATCTGGGCCTGATCCTGGGCCGGGGGACCGCCCTGGGTTACCTGGGCGAGGGCTGGGCCCTCTTGTTGGGTTTGTTGGGGTTATGGGTTTCCTTCAAACATGGGAAAAGGGGGGAATCCGGTTATTCGTTTCACACCTTCCTGGCCGTGTATGTTCTCCTGACCACCGCCTCCTATTCTTTAATCGGCTACAAAACCCCCTGGCTGGCGCTCAATATTCTGGCCGGTTGGATGCTTCTGGCCGGGATTGGATGGGCCTTCGCCTTTGAAAAACTATCCGCTCCCTGGATGCGCTTTGCATGGGGCGCCCTATTGATTCTATTCCTGGGGCAGTCCCTCTACCAATCCCATCTTTTGGCTTTCAGGTATTCCACCCATTCGCGCAACCCCTACGCCTACAGTCATACTTCTCCCGATCTCCTGCAACTGGTGGATCGTATCGAGACGCTGGCGGGTTATCATCCCGATGGCTTGGGCATGCGCATCGATATCATGGCAAACGAGTATTGGCCGCTTCCCTGGTATCTGCGCAATTTCAGCGCCGTCGGTTATTGGGAGACCCCGCCGCCGCAATCGAATGCCCCCATCCGGATTTATTCCTTGAGCGATGCTGAGGGAATCGCCCGGATTGATGAAGCATCGTATATAACCGAAATGCGCGGCCTGCGGGATGGGGTCCTGCTCCTGGTCGCGGTTGAAAAAAATCTATGGGAGCGGCAATTTCCAACCGAGTGAATGGGGATGGGAGAAGTGCATTCATTTCGGCATGAGGCCATGAACACCTGGTTCGAAATCCTTATCCGGGATGCGGATGAGCATTACGCCCGGCAAGCGGCCGCGGAAGCCTTCAGGGAAATAGACCGGCTGGAAACCGTTCTGAGCAAATTCCGCGAAGGCAGCGACATCGATATCCTTAACAAACGGGCTGCCGGGGAGCCGGTGCGGGTCAGCGCGGAATGCTGGGATTGTCTCCTGCATGCCATGGACTTGGAAATCCTGACCCGGGGGGTGTTCTCAATCGCCTTTGCCTCCTTTATGGATCTGGAACGCTTTGGCGGCAAGCTCCCCGTCGGTTCCTGGATGGAGATGGACCCGGAGTATTGCACCGTCCGTTTCAGGTATCCCGATATCGAGGTGGATCTGGGAGGTATTGGAAAGGGGCATGCTTTGGACCTGGTGGTGAACATGCTGACGGATTGGGAAATCGCTGGGGTCCTCATCCATTCGGGGACCAGCACTGTTGTAGCGAAGGGAGACGATGGAGTCGGCCGGGGTTGGCCGGTAACCATCGGCGCCGATAAGGACCCATGGGAGATTCGGCTGGAAGACCGCTCCTTGAGCGGCTCAGGTCTGTTCGTGCGGGGTTCTCACATCCTCAACCTGGACACGCAAACGGCCTTGAATACTTCGCGTCGGGCCTGGGCAATGGCCGGGATTGGGGCCCATTCCGATGCCCTTTCCACGAGTTTCATGATGATGAGCCCACCGGAAGTGGATAGGCTTTGTTGAACCGATTCAACCATTGGGGCCTACATTATCGATCCTGATGGGGGAAGCGAACTCCGGGATGGCTACAAATCGGGCAGCTTTTTACGGTATACCAAGTGAATTTCGAGCCCTTCATCGTTTTCTTATCGCATTGAAATGACTTTACCACTTTCTTTTGAAACCCTTTTGACGAGAGGTTGTTAAATTCCATATGCTGTAGTCCTTTAATATGAAGGTGTCCATTTCCAGACTTCTGGCCGAAAAAGAGTTTTCCGAGATCTTCTCCATTGGTCCCGAGGCCTCTGTTCTCGATGCGGTTAAAGAAATGAACCGGCTTCAGGTCGGATGCATGTTGATTCTCGATGGGGGCAAAATCGTGGGAATATTTACCGAACGCGATGTGCTCAGAAGAGTGGTAGTGGAGGGTCTTGCCCCTGCCACCACCCCGGTTTCGGAAGTGATGACCAGGGAGGTGGATACGTTTCCACCCGACTTGTCGGTGGATGAAGCCATGGCCCACATGACGGCGAAGCGCCACCGCCATATCCCAGTGGTGGAAGACGATCGCATTTTGGGAATGGTTTCCATTGGGGACGTCACCCGTTGGTTATCTAAAACCTTCGAAAACGAAGCGCAAAACCTGCTCAATTATTTTACCGGCACCTACCTCGAATAAGTATGGCTGTGCCACTCTCACCCCGACCCTCTTCAACGGGTAGGGGGAGATATGCGGGTTGGGAATTGGCGATTTGTCCTTTATCCCGGGACCTTTAGCTATAAGTTGTGTCCTCATGAACTGGTTTTATTTTTCGTTAATCACCGTGGTTTGCTGGGGGCTTTACGGAGTCTTTCTGCACAGTGGAAATCTCGCCATGGGAGATCCCGTATTCGGGCGTTACAAAG
>JAABVD010000206.1 GCA_014529615.1 Opitutia bacterium | reverse complement strand
GTCCAATCCAACCCAGTGTGCGCTGGGCGACACTGGGCTTTGGAGTGGAACTGCGTTGCAGTTCTTTCCAGTTTGGCCTGCTATAATCCAGGCTACGTAGACGTGAGCTGTTACGAAAAAACAGGAATTAGTTCACGGATTACGTGGATCGGCACGAATCAGGAATTGGGTTCAGGCCCGATTAAGGATATCTTTAACCGTTGGAACCATTTTTCAGTCGGAGCAATGGGAATTACGCCACGAAGCACGATCGATTCAGTTCCGTCCGCGTTGTCTGACTTGAGTACCTGTATCGGGTTGGTTGTATCACTCCAATTTTGCAGGTCGTTCGACTCCTGTAGCTGGTAAATCAAATCCTCACTATAGGTCTGTTTTCTGAATTGAATGGCCAAGTACTCATTTCCCAAGTCTTCCACTAGTAAGCTGGAGGCATTGGCTCCGGAGTGATGGATGCGCGGATCGAGACCGAACGCATATTCCCAGATGTTCTGTAAACCATCGCCATTGAAATCGCCCGCCAGGCCCACCCGGGTTGATGTATTGATTTCCTCTGCGCTGAAATGGAGGCGTTGCCAGGTTGAATAGTCCAGATCCTGGGCAATCCCGGGTGAACCACCTCTAGTCTGACTGACTTGCCAGTTGTTGGGTTCCTGCCCGAAAAGACGCCTGCTCATTTTCTCAATGCTTGAGCCCGTATCGGTTACCGGCCAGGGTTGTTGGTTTTCATAGCGGACGGAATCAACCTCTATGTATGGGACGAATATCTCTTCCCCGGTGATCATTTCCGGACTTCCAGGTCTTTCCAGCGTGATTCGCTCACCCGAGTTATTGATACCGCCCGCAAATGGGCCAAAGACAGGTACCCCGAAGTATGCGCCGTATGCATTTCGAAATGTTTCAGGTTCCACGTTGGTGATAAGAATACATTGCTGAGGTTGGATAATTGCCCCGGTTGGAAACTCAAAACCGATGCCATCAATTTTCCAGGTATTGCCTGGATTATCCGGGTCGAAAAGCGGAATTGCCTCGGAACTCAGGTTGATGATTTCCACAAACTCGATTCCGTTGTCTCCTTGTCTATAAAGAATCTCATTGATTATGACAGGCCCGATCAATGGAGGTGAGTTTTCAGCTCCCAAGGTTACGGTTTCACTCGCGACGATGATTTCCATTCCCCGAGAATCGAGGTAACGGCCAAATGAGACTCCACTGGCTGAAGCGCCGAATTCGATACCGTGTGTGTAACCGGTCAGGCTGCCATCCGGGTCGGCAGAAATCAACCATGCCGATTCCCCGTGGCTACTGAAGCGAAAGCCGGCATCCCCCTGTGCCTCGGCGGCGAATTCAGTTTCAGTAAAAAACAGATAGCCACCTGCCGGAATAATAGTCGTTTCGGGGATCCGGTATTTTTTTGGATCGCTCAAATCATCACTCAGATACCAGCCGCTTATGTCTGCGGCTTCAGAACCCGGGTTATAAATCTCCAAAGCATCCAATTGCGGAAGGTCCGTATGGGCGAGGACTTCATTTACAAAAATGTTGGGCGCAGGCGGGGTTGGGTCCTCTCTTCCAGGGGATCCATGGATATCGAAGCTCGCTCTCCAGGCCGAGGCATCGGCCGGCGAAGCGGGAATAGTCGCTTCATCCCTTTTGACGAGCGATTTTCCTTCACCATCCGCCTCTTCCGGCCAAGGGCTCGCATCCTCGTATTCGACGGTTTCAAGGACTAATCCGTTTCTATCGCGAAGCTCCACAGTCTCACCACCATTGCTTAATTGTCCCCCGTATTCTCCTTTGACGGGAACACCCGGATATCGCGCGGGAAATGCCGTGAAATCGGAAACCAGAACCCAGTATTCTCCTGCTGGCATGATGCTGTTGGGCCCAAAGGTAAATTCCACCCCGTCGGTAAATACGGCTAATGACAGGTCAATCGGACTATCCGAGACATTTTTGATCTCAATAAATTCCAAATCCGAGCCGGAAGTGCCGTTATCATCCAAAGGATTATACATCAGCTCCGTGATGCTGACGCTCTGGCCGGCCAGGTTTCCGAACAGGGGCAAAATAAGGCCCATGAGTATTCCGGAAGCCGTATTTTTGAGGATTTGGCGATGGTTTGATTTTGTCACTATATCGTCCAATTTGAAACCATCCGCAGGTGAGTGACGGTATTCGGGTAAGTGTCTTTCGTCATCCTTTTCCCCATAAACGGCCCTTGATGAAACCAAGTTACGGTTTTCTTCGTTAAGGAAACAACGCGTCAATGCTGCTTGACCGGCATGTCTCAGTATGCCGTAAAAAGCCGTGAGACTCCAGTGGGAGAGTCAAAAAAATCCCACCCGGGAACGAGTCGCTCCACCCGGTACCACCTGGAGGGACGAAAATACACCATTCCACCATTCCAACATTACACTATTCCACGCTTCTCCTGGGTCGGGTTCATCCTGATTGCTTTTTCAGCCGCCTCTGCTCAGGACCCTGAGTTACTTGTCATAGAACGCCATTCTCTTGGCAATGATAACCGCATTCGCCTGGAAGTGCGCTCCACCGATGCGTACTATTATGTGCTCTATCTGAGCAGCTCTCCGGACGATCTCGACAATGCGGTCCCGGTGTCCATGCATTTGGGGCAGCCGGGTTCCACCTCGATAACAGAACCGCTGGGTATTCACCCACTAGGCTCCTACTATCGTGTTGCTCAATACCCGCAGAGCGAGCCCGGAGATATGGATGGGGATGGTGTTGACGACCTTACTGAATTGCTGGAACAGGAAAATGGCTTGAGAGCGCCGCTCAATCCAGCGTTTCCGGTCAGCCTCGAAGATGGCACGAACTCAATACCGGATCATGAAACCTTCGCGCTGCTCTCCTACCAGGGCCCGGATGTTCTCCGAGACACTCATTTGGAGGATTTGGAGTTCGTTAAATTCTACATTGTAGATGCCGACACAGATAAACCTTTTGCGCTTTTCATGAATACGGTAACGCACCGGGCTCATCGCCGATTTGCCACGGCTGTCGGTCTACCAACTGGTGTCATGGGTCCGCAGGCGCCGGGTCAAATGCGAGGAGAAATTGTTTTTCATCCGCATCTGGCCAGACCAGGTGGAGGAACGGGCGTCTATCGTTTCGAATTCGAACCCAACGATTCGTATTCCTTTGAGGCAGTACAAATGGGGCACGAATTGCTGGCCAGGAATATGCCTGTGGTGGAGAATAATCTCGCCTATTATCCAATGCCCAACGCGGCGCTCCCCCTCTATTGGCAGGAGAAAGAACGCTACGATAATTCACGTATTCCGATCTTGTTGGAAGGAGACCTGTTTGCCGGGGTGAATTACATTCCGCTCAACCTTGCCGAGGGCTATGGCTTGTTGAGAAAAATGAACTTGAATGACCGTCCAACCGCCAGGGATCTCGTTATCTATGATACCTTGCCCAATGAGCTGCCGAGGGTGGCCGGTGTCATTACCACGGTTGCCCAGACACCGCTTTCCCATGTCAATCTTCGGGCTATTCAGGATGGCGTTCCCAATGCCTACATTCCCGGCGCGCTTGAGGACGAAGTCATTGGAGACCTGATCGGCAACTATGTTTACTTCAATGTTCGCGCGGATGGGTACGATATCCGCGAGGCAACCAGAGAGGAAGTCAATGCGCATTTCGAGGACCTTCGTCCGACTGGTCCACAAGTCCCCGATCGCAATCTATCCATTACAGGATTTCACATGCTTTCCGAGATTGGCTTTAATGATTCCGACGCTTTCGGAGTCAAGGCTGCCAATCTGGCCACTTTAAGAACGTTTGGATTTCCAGAGGGCCTCATACCGGATGGTTTCGGCTTACCTTTCTATTTCTACGACGCGTTCATGAAATTCAACGACTTCTACACGGTAGTGTCGGACATGCTGGAAGATCCGGACTTTATTGCCAGTGCGGATACACGTATCGCAATGCTGGCCGCATTTCGCGAGACCGTCGAAGCCGGACTCATGCCCGGTTGGATGATGGATGTGCTGACAGACCTTCAACTTTCATTTCCGGAGGGGACATCCATACGGTGTCGTTCCAGTACCAACAACGAAGACCTTCCGGGATTTAGCGGTGCGGGTCTCTATGAATCCTTTACGCATCACCCTCACGAGGGCCACCTTTCAAAATCTATCAAGCAGGTCTACGCCAGTCTCTGGAACTTTCGCGCTTTTGAAGCACGCGATTTTTATCGCGTTGACCCGTTTGCAGCGGCCATGGGGGTGCTGCTTCACCCAAATTTCAGCGATGAACAGGCTAACGGTGTCGCGGTGAGTGATGATCCCATCTATCAGACTACCGGAAATTATTATCTCAATACACAAATTGGCGAGGACCTCGTAACCAACCCGGAGGCCCAGTCCATTCCCGAGGAGATTCTTCTCGATGCCGGCAACGCCAACAACTATACCGTGGTTCGCTTTTCCAATCAGGTTCCCGCGGGCCAGTTGTTGATGAGCCGGCAACATCTCAATCAACTGAGATCCCATCTGGAAACAATCCATGAGGAGTTCAAGCTTTTGTACAATCCGCCGGCCGGGGAGCGATTTGCCATGGAGATAGAATACAAGGTTACGGCCGAGGGTAATCTCGCTATCAAACAAGCGCGGCCCTGGTTATTTTAACCGAGGCGAACAAGAAGCCGGTTCCAGTTGAAAATCATTCAAATAAAAAAACTGTAACTACTCAGGTCTACATGGCCTGGATTAAAGGAGGCCACACTGGAATGAACTGCAACGCAGTTCCACTCCAAAGCCCA
>JAABVD010000205.1 GCA_014529615.1 Opitutia bacterium | reverse complement strand
GTTGGGACTGCCCAAGGGCAGCCTGGAAGCATCCACTATCGCGCTTTTTGCCAAGGCTGGGTTCAGCATCGCCAAAAGCTCCCGGTCCTATCGTCCGGCGCTGGATGACCCGGAATTGGACGGCCGGTTTGTGCGGGCTCAGGAAATCAGCCGTTACGTGGAGCATGGGTTTTTCGACTGCGGCCTGACTGGTTGGGATTGGGTGGTGGAAAACAGCTCGGATGTTTTGGAGGTGTGCGATTTGATCTACAGCAGGACTTCGAGCAGGAAGTCGCGGTGGGTGCTGGCCGTTCCCGAGGACTCTCCCATAAGGAAACCGGAAGATCTGGATGGAAAGTTTGTGGCTACCGAGGTGGTCAATATCACGCGCCAGTATTTTGATGGAAAGGGCATCGAGCCGAACATTGAATTTTCCTGGGGAGCGACCGAGGTAAAGGCGCCCGATCTGGTGGATGCGATCGTCGACCTGACGGAAACGGGCAGTTCCCTTCGCGCCAACAAACTGCGGGTGGTGGATACCATTCTGGAAACCAACACCAAATTAATCGCCATCAAGGACAGTTGGGCCCACCCGGAAAAGAGACGAAAGATCGAGCAAATCAGCCTGCTTTTACAAGCTGCGCTGGAGGCGAACGGCAAGGTGGGGCTGAAGCTGAATATACGGAAAGATCATCTGGAGCGTCTTTTGGCCGAATTGCCGGCTCTGCGCAATCCCACCATTTCCCCCTTGGGAGACGATCGATGGGTGGCCGTCGAGACCATTATCGACGAAACGGTGGTTCGCGAAATTATCCCGGCTCTCAAAAATACCGGAGCCGAAGGCATCATCGAATACCCGCTCAACAAAGTGGTGTATTGAGAGGAGAGTAACAGGTCTGGCAGGGGCCCCGCCTGGGCCAATAAAATTCTTGAAACTGGCACTTTGCCTGCCATGCTGGTGTCCTTTTCCGCCCTGCCGGTGGATCGATCAAACAGCGGCAGTCCAAGCTATAAATTATTGATCATTAACTAATTATAAATGCCTTTCCCCAAAGGGAAAGTTATCGAACAACGCTTATTATGAGCACCTTAATGGAAGAACTTCTAAAGGGGCAAAACTTTGAGAACCTGAAAGAGGGTTCCATTATCCAGGGAACCATCATTGAAATCCGCCAGAATGAAGTCGTAGTAGACATTGGCGCAAAATCGGAAGGAAACATTGCCGGTCACGAATTCGTCGATCTGGGAGATTTGGAAATCGGTCAGGAGATCGAAGTCTTTCTCGACAAGATCGAAGACATGGATGGCAGTCCGGTTATTTCCTTCGACAAGGCCGAGCAAAAGAAAAATTGGGAGGAAATTCTCTCCAATTACCAGGAAGGCACGGTCGTATCGGGCCGGGTCAAGGCAAAGGTCAAGGGAGGATTGATCGTGAGCATTGGGGTCGACGCTTTTCTACCCGCCTCCCAGATTGATATTCAGCCCCCCAAGAATCTGGAACAGTACGTGGGCCAGACCTACGACTTCAAAGTTCTGAAAATTAATCAGGACCGCAAAAACATCGTTATTTCCCGTCGTGAACTCATTGAGGAACAAAGGAAGGTAAAACGTCAGAAAATACTCGCCGAAGTGAAACCCGGGGATACCCGTCGGGGAACGGTGAAAAACATCACCGACTACGGCGCCTTCATCGATCTCGATGGCCTGGACGGACTGCTCCACATTACCGACATGAGCTGGGGGCGGATTTCCCATCCCAGTGAGATGGTCAAGATCGGGGAGCTGATCGACATAATGATTATCGAAGTGGACCAGGAGAAGGAGCGCGTATCCCTCGGGCTCAAGCAACTGACCGCGAATCCGTGGGATGACATCGAAATACGTTATCCGATTGGCGGCAGGGTTGATGGAAGGGTGGTCAACCTCGTGCCTTACGGCGCCTTTATCGAACTGGAAGAAGGGGTCGAGGGCCTGGTTCACGTCACCGAACTTTCCTGGACCAAACGCATCACCAGACCGGGGGATATGCTTCGCGTGGGAGATACGATCGGGGCGGTTGTATTGGGCATCCAGAAAGAGGATCAGAAAATCTCTCTCGGGATCCGCCAACTTGAAGCGAATCCCTGGGATATGGTTGTGCACAACTATCCGGTAGGAGCGCGGGTTCGCGGGAAGGTTCGCAATATTACCACCTATGGAGCATTCGTCGAACTGGAAGAGGGAATCGATGGAATGGTGCACGTTTCCGACATGTCCTGGACCCGCAAGGTCAATCACCCCAATGAAGTCTTGAGGAAGGGCGAGGAATTGGAGGCCATCGTGCTCGATGTAGTCCCGGACCAACAACGCATCTCTCTCGGCATCAAGCAATTGTCCACCGATCCATGGGAGAGCATCGAAACCTTTTTCCGAATTGGAGACGTGGTTGAGGGCAAGATCTCCAAGATCACTTCCTACGGAGCATTTGTCGAACTGCGGGACGGCATCGACGGGTTGGTTCACATCAGCCAGATACACGAGGACCGCGTGGAAAAAATCAAGGAAATCGTCTCAATCGGTCAGGTCGTAACCGCCCGTGTCATCAAAATCGATCACGACGAGCGTCGCATTGGCCTGAGTATCAAAGCGGCCAGCTACAGCGTTTCTGAACTGGCTGCGGAAAGGGCCGCCTTCGACGCGCCCAAAGAAGGGGTAGACCTCATGTCCTTGGGGGATATATTGGACGAGGCGACAAAGGAGGACTGATAAGGGGTCAATCTGAGCCCGTTCCATCTGAGGGCTCGATTCCGTTTTTTACTTCCCTTTCCCTGCGCTTGGCATCGAAGAATTCCTTGAGGACCCTCATGCGGCGGCGTTGACGTTCCTTTTCTTCGAGTTCCCGGCGGGTCCGCTGTCTATCCCTTTCGGCCATCACACGGCGCATTCTGATGAGGGAGGCATTCTGCAGTTGACGTACCCGTTCGCGGGTAATGCCGAAAACCCTCCCCACTTCTTCCAGGGTCCTGGGTGATTCCCCATCCAACCCAAACCGCAAACGAATGATCTTCTCTTCCCGTTCGTCCAGTTGCCCGATGGTTTGGGAAATTTCCGTGGCCAGGGATTTGTTGTCCAGGTTCTCAAAGGGGTTCAAAGCATTTTCGTCGCCGATGATCTCGCCAAAGGAGATGGATCGATTTTCTCCAACCGGCGCGTCCAGGGAGGCGGGCCGGACGCTGACGCTTTTCAAGTGAGCAATCTTATGGGCGGGCAACCCCACCTGCGCGGCTACCTCCTCCTCGGTGGGGTCGCGCCCTAGTTCCCCGGAGAGCTGAAGGGTAATTCTTCTGATCTTGGCAATCTTTTCCACCAAGTGAACGGGGAAGCCGATGGTTTTACCCTGTCTGGCCAGAGCCCGTCTGATGAATTGTTTAATCCACCAAGCGGCATAGGTGCTGAATTTTCCTCCCTTTTGGGGGTCGAAACGGTCCACTGCTTTTATCAACCCGATGTTTCCCTCGCTGATGATATCGCCCAGAGGGAGGCCGAAGTTGGAATAATCGAAGGCGATTTTTACCACCAGGCGCAAATTGGCCTTGATCATGAGATGGCGGGCCAGAGTATCTCCCTCCCGGATCTTTTGGGCCAGTTTGACTTCCTGCTCCGGGGTGAGGAGATCGATCTGGCCAATTTCCCGCATGTAGATCTGCATCCCGCTCAGTTGCGATCTCGTCAGTTGGGATTGGTCCGTTGGCCCAGCTTTTGGCGTTGCCGCCGGGGCAGACGAAACCTCCCTATTTGCCCTCTCTCTAATTATTCAACCGTGACCGATTTGGCCAGATTCCGGGGTTTATCGACGTCGCAACCGCGTTCAACAGCGATGTAGTAGCTGAGAAGTTGCATGGGAATAGCCGCTAAAAGGGGCATTATCGCTCCGTGTGCGTCCGGAATGACAATTTCATCATCGGCCAGGCCGTCGGGCAAGAGGCACGAATCATTCCGGACCACGATAACCTCTCCATTGCGGGCTTTGACCTCCTGGATATTGGAAATCACTTTGCTGAGGGTATCCTTTTCAGTGGCAAAGCACAGGGAAGGACAGTCTTCGCTGACCAAGGCAATGGGCCCATGTTTCATTTCTGCGGCAGGATAACCTTCGGCGTGGATGTAGGAAATCTCCTTGAGTTTCAGAGCCCCTTCCAAGGCGATGGGGAACATGCTCAAGCGGCCCAGGAACAAGAAGTCGTTTTTGTGGGCATATTTTAATGCGATGTCCTCGATTTGGCTGCACCGTTGCAGAATTGCCCCTGCCTTTTCCGGAGCGGTCTTGAGCCCCTTTACAAACTCGACCCCATCGTTGAAGCTCATATCCCGCAGGCGCCCCAGGTAGAGAGCCAGCATGGCGCCAAGGAGAAGCTGGGAAGTAAAGGCCTTGGTCGATGCCACTCCGATTTCCGGACCGGCATGTTGGTAAATGCCTCCGTCGGATTCCCGCGCGATGGAGGAACCCACTACATTCGTGATAGCCAGGGAGGTGTACCCCTTCCTTTTCGATTCGCGCAAGGCCGCCAGCGTATCGATCGTTTCCCCGGACTGACTCACCACCATGAAGAGGGTATTTTTATCCAGCGGCGCGTTGCGGTAGCGGAATTTCGATGAGGAACTCCAAGCAAACACAGGCGTGCCAAGCCGTGCGGCACCCACACAACCTGAACCGGTCGATTTGCCGGAAATCCTGCGGAGTGACATTCAAGCCGCCAAATTTGGCCGTGCTTTTGTCCATGGAGAACCGGCCCCGCATGGCATTTTCCAACGCTTCGGGCTGATCGAAAATTTCCTTCAACATATAATGCGGGAAATGGCCCAGGGCGCTCTCCGAGACGTCCCAGTCCACCTCGTTGATGACGGGGTGGATAGCCTCGGCATCCAGGGTGGAAATGGAGAAGTCTCCCTCGCGGATGTGGACGATTTCCCCGTCGTTCAGGTAGACCACCTTAGGCGTTCTACTGACCAGGCCGGCCACGTCGCTGGCCAAGAGGATCTCCTTGCTTCCCACTCCGAGAATGAGGGGGGATCCATTCCTGCCCCCGATAATTTCACTGGGGCAATCCGCACAGATGACGGCTATTCCGTAGGTGCCCTCCACCTGTAACAGGGCTTTGCGGACGCTTTCGAACAACCGGCTGTTTTCTCCGCAATCCATTTCCTTGCGGTAATGATAGGCAATCAAATTGGAGAGAATTTCGGTATCCGTTTGGGAAGAAAAGGTATAGCCTGCGGACTGCAGAAATTTTTTGATGGGGGCGTAATTCTCGATTACCCCGTTGTGGACCAGGGCGATCTTGCCGTCGCAACTGAGGTGGGGATGGGCGTTTTCTTCGGTCACCCTGCCATGGGTGGCCCAGCGGGTGTGGCAAATGCCCAATTTTGCCCGGCTGGGTTGGCCCGAGACCGCTCCAACCAACTTTTTCACCCGTCCAACCCGTTTGGTAACCTGCAGGGAGCCCCTGTTGTAGGTAGCCAATCCGGCCGAGTCGTACCCTCGGTATTCCAAGCGCTGCAGTCCCTCCAGCAATATGCCGGTGGCATTCCGTCCGCCCAGGTATCCAACAATTCCGCACATTTTTAGATTGTCCTGAATTAATGGCTCGAAATGATGCTCTGTGGAAGCCAGAAAACAATTTTCTTATGTCCCCAAGGATTTTATCGGTAGTCATGGGTGGTGGCCGCGGGGCGCGTCTTTACCCCCTGACCAAAGAACGCTGTAAACCGGCCGTGCCACTGGCAGGAAAATACCGTTTGGTGGATATCCCCATAAGCAACTGTTTGAATTCGGGCCTGAACCGGATCTATTTGCTGACCCAGTTCAACACCGCATCCCTCCACCGGCACATCCGGGAATCCTACAAGTTTGATCATTTCGGAGGGGGGTTCGTCGACATTCTGGCTGCCGAACAAACCTCCGAGGATGCCAATTGGTATCAGGGGACGGCGGACGCGGTAAGGCAGAACCTCCATCATTTCGGCAATTTCGAGTTCGATTACCTGCTCATTTTATCGGGCGATCAGCTTTTTCGGATGAATTTCAACGAACTTATCGCCCAGCACATTGAAACCGGAGCGGAGGCGACCATTGCGGCAAAAGCCATGCCGATCGGCCAAGTGCGAGGCCTGGGATTGATGCGGGTGCAGGACGATTTGAGTATTACCCAATTTGTGGAAAAACCCACCGATCCGGCCGTAATCGAAGATTTGGCCATCGGCCAGGCCCTGGAAAGAAAATTTGACCGGAAGGTTGAGGAAAAACACTGCCTGGCTTCCATGGGCATATATTTATTCGACCGCGAGGTGCTTCGAAAATCCCTGCAAAACGACATGACCGACTTCGGGAAAGAGGTGATTCCTTCCCTCTTGGGAAAGCGCAAGCTGTGCAGTTTTATTTTCGATGACTACTGGGAGGATATTGGGACGGTCGGCGCGTTTTTTGAGGCCAATCTTTCCTTCACTCGGGAGTATCCTTCCTTTAACTGTTTTGAGAACGATTTCCCGGTGTATACGCATGCCCGATTCCTCCCAGCCTCGAGAATCAATAATTGTGTGATGGATCATGCCATCGTGGCGGACGGGTGTATCGTACGCGGGGCGCAATTGAAAGAATCCTCCATCGGGGTGCGTTCCATGATCAGGGAGAGATCCACCCTGGAGCGAACCGTGATGATGGGTAGTGATTACTACGAAACCCCCGATGAAATCGAAGCCAATCGCGCCCGTGGCCGCCCCGATGTCGGGGTGGGCCGCAATTGCGTCATTCGCAACGCCATTCTGGATAAGAACGCGCGGATTGGGGACAACGTCCATATTTCCCCGGATGGGCATGCAGACGGGTCGAAGGGGGACGGTTATTTCGTGCGCGACGGGGTGATCGTGATCCTGAAGAACGCGGTTTTACGGGATGCCACCACTGTTTAGAGCCATGGGGGATGGCCGGGCCGGGTCCATTATCCGGGGGGTTGTGAACCCGATCGTCTTCGGGCTGAGTAGATAATGCCGAGGCCGGCCAAAATCATGAACAGGGAATAAAAAATACCCCTGTTCATACCCAGTATCAACCCGGCATCCGGTTCTCGGAAGAGTTCTCCGACAATGCGCAGCAGGCCGTAAAGCAGACAAAATTCCCCGCATAAATGCCCTGGATAACGGCGGACAACGGAACTCCTCCAGAAACGCAACTGGAGATAGATGATGAGAAACAGGCCTTCCAGCGCGGCTTCGTAGAGTTGACTGGGGTGGCGGGGAACTCCGGGGGGAGATGCTGTGGGAAATACGACGGCCCAAGGGACCGTGGAGATTTTCCCCCACAACTCTCCGTTAATGAAATTTGCCAGCCTGCCAAAAAATATGCCGGGGGGACCCAACGTAACCACGATATCGGCCAGTTTCGATTTGGAGTAGCCGTGCTTGCGGGCCAAATACCAAATCGCGAGGGCCAAGCCGGCGATCCCCCCGTGGCTGGCCATTCCCCCTTCCCAGACCTTGAAGATCTTCCAGGGGGCCAGGAGCAGGGTGTTCAAATCGTAAAGGAGCATGTATCCGATACGGCCGCCGGCCAAGGTGGCCAGAATGAGAACGACCAGGGCATTGAAGCGCCGTTCCTGATCCATGGGCGACCTCCCGCGCTTGAAGTAAAACCCCAACAACCACGAGGCGGTGAGAAATCCCACGACATAGGCCAATCCGTACCAGCGGATGCCCCAGGTTTCGGAAAATTGGACCACGAACGGATCCCAATCGTGGAGCCAGTATTGAGAACCCTGATACGAGACCGTCATTCCTGTGATCTGGCCTGGTTCGATGTCACCACCTATTGCCCCTTGCCCAGCTTCCGGGCATTTTTTGCCCTGGCCAATTCCCGCATGTTGACCGCCACATCGTCCTTTTCGAAAATTTCCCGGCCCAGGATGTGCTCGATGATATCCTCCATGGTGACAACCCCGGTAACGGAGCCGAATTCATCCACGACTATGGCCAATTGTTGATGCTTGGAAAGAAGCCGTTGCAGCGTATCGGCGCCATTGGCGGTTTCGGGCACAAAGTGGGCCGGTAGCATCAATTCGGAAACTTTTGTGTCCTGACCATCGGCGGCCATGGCCTGCAAAAGGTCGCGTCTGCGCACCATGCCAATGACCTGGTCGATGGTTTCTTCGTAAACGGGAATGCGTGCGAAGGGGATGTTTTCATACCCCTTGAAAACCTCGGCCACAGTCCCGTTTTTTTCCAGAGCGAATACCACTGTTCGCGGGGTCATGATGTCGTCGATAGCCACGTCATCCAGGGTCAGGGCGTTGCTGATGACATCCGCCTCGGCGTGACGCAGCTTTCCTTCTTTGGCGCCCTTTTCCGCCAACAGCTTGATTTCCTCTTCCGCCTGTTCGCTGGTCCCATGCTGGTCTTTCACCAGCATGCGGACAAATTTGCGTGTGAAAAAAGTGACCGGTTTCATCAAAAACCGGATCGAGCACAAGAGGTAAACGGAGTAAGGCTGAATCCAACCGCGATAGGCAACCCCCAGGTTTTTGGGAATTATTTCCGAGAAAATCAAAATCAGGAACGTCATTATCCCTGCCACAATGCCAGCGGCGGCGCTGCCGAATTGAGCGGCGGCGAGAGTGCCCACCACCGTGGCGCCCGCCGTGTTGGCGATGGTGTTCAGGGTCAATATGGCCGAAATGGTTTCGTCGATTTCCCCGATCATTTGCCCCAGCAAGGTTCCACGATTCCCGGCTCGTTGTTTGAGGGATTCGACTTCGGCGGCAGTAGTGCTGAGAACCATGGCCTCCAGAACCGAACACAGTGCGGAAATGACGACGGTCAGGATTACAGCAAGGATTAAGGGAGTCATGAATGGTTTGGCCGAGAGCCCATGCGGTTATCAAAATGGAAAAACCGGAGAAATGGGTCAGCTACTTTTTGAATCAGTAAATCCCAACGGCTCGGGCCAAAAAATTTTCATATCGCTAGCAGCATGAAAAATTTCGGAAAAAATTTCAAGCGTTTGATTTCAGCACGCATTTTGTGAGATTCGATGTTAACCCGCATATCCAATATGCCTTGGGATTGATTCGATATTTTTTAGTAAATTCGCTTAACTAAGCACCATTCAGGTTTGACCCCATCGAATGCACCCTTATATCCGGGATTTCTCCCTATGCCCGGCCGTCTGAAAAAAACTTCTCTGCACGCCTTCCACCGGGCCACCGGCGCCCACATGGTCCCCTTTGGTGGTTGGGACATGCCGGTTCAGTACACCAGCATTTTGGCCGAGCACCGAGCCGTGAGGGCCACGGCCGGTGTGTTCGACGTGAGCCACATGGGAGAGGTTTCGGTGCGAGGCCCGGAAGCGGGTCCGTTTCTCGACCATCTCGTGACCAACCGCATCCGCGGCATGACGGACGGGCGCGTG
>JAABVD010000204.1 GCA_014529615.1 Opitutia bacterium | reverse complement strand
ATGCGGAACTGGCCGCGCACTGAAAAAGTCCCCCTCAAGGACATCAAATTGCGGACTTTTATCAGTAAGGAAAAGGACCGGGCCGACCTCGCTTCCCACGTCTACTATTTAGCGCACGGCAGTATTCGCCCCACCGATACCCTGATTTGTCTGGACGACTCCATCGTTCGAGGCACTACCCTGCGGAAGTCGATTGTAAAAATTCTGGCCCGCCTGCAACCGAAGGAAATCATCATCGTGTCCACCGCCCCCCAGATCCGTTATCCGGACTGCTACGGCATCGATATGTCCCAACTGGTAAAATTCATTCCTTTTGAGGCGGCTATTTCACTGCTCAAGGACCAGGACCGCGAAGGGCTTATACGCCAGGTATACCAGGAATGTCTGAACCAGGCCCAGAAACCTGTTGAGCTTATGACCAACCGGGTGAAACAGATTTACCATAGTTTTTCCGACGAGGAAATTTCAGCTAAGATTTGTGAAATGGTTCGGCCCGATCTGGCCTATTGGGATGGGATTTTAACCATCATCTACCAGACAATTGAAAACCTTCGGCGGGTTCTGCCAAACCATCGCGGGGATTGGTATTTTACCGGCAAATACCCCACCCATGGAGGGTACCGGGCTCTCAATACAGCCTACATCAATTATTATGAACAGCGTCTGGGACGAAGCTATTGAAGATCATTGAGGGGACACTTATGAGACATCGCTTTCACACCCTGTTACTGGTCGGCTCGGGCGCACGGGAACACGCATTGGCCAAGGCCATTAAACGGTCCTCCCGCCCGCATTCCCTGGTAACCTTTGCATCGAGCGCAAACCCCGGAATTGCCCATCTCTCGCAATCCTTCGCCCTCGGAAATATCAACGATCCCAAGGCGGTGGCGGCCTTTGCGCGTGCCCAGGATGTCACTCTCGCCGTGGTGGGTCCGGAAGCGCCCTTGGAAACCGGGGTGGCGGATGCGCTCTGGGAACGGGACATTCCCGTGGTGGGACCGAGGAGAGATTTGGCCATGATTGAAACCAGCAAGGGTTTTGCCCGGCATCTGATGACCGAGTTCGGCATCCCCGGATGTCCCGATTACCGGCACTTCCGAACCTTGGATGGGGTTGAAGCATTTCTCCAAAGTCTATCGGAAAAATTCGTGGTTAAGGCGGACGGGCTGATGGGGGGCAAAGGGGTCAAAGTGGCCGGGGATCACCTTCAATCCCACCGGGAAGCCCTCCAATACTGCGAACAACTCATCGCCAAAGGCGCTTCCTTTGTCATCGAAGAAAAATGCATGGGGGAGGAATTTTCCATGTTCAGTTTTTGTGATGGTCCAACCTTGAAGCACATGCCTCCGGTTCAGGACCACAAACGCGCCTATGTGGGAGATGAAGGGCCCAATACGGGAGGCATGGGAAGCTACAGCGACCGCGATCACAGCCTTCCCTTCCTGAAAATTTCCGATATCGAAGCGGCCCGGGCGACGAACGAGTTGGTGGCGGAAGGGCTGCGAAAAAAATTCGGCCATGGTTACAAGGGAATTCTCTACGGCGGTTACATGGCTACGGCGGATGGGGGCCGGGTCATTGAATTCAACGCCCGCTTCGGAGACCCTGAGGCCATGAACCTGCTAACCCTTTTGGAAACCGATATCATCGATATTTTTGAGGCCATAGGAAATGAAACACTCCACAACATGGAGGTTGCATTTGCCCCAAAAGCCTCGGTCTGCAAATACGCCGTACCCGCCGGTTATCCCGACAATCCGGCCAAAGGATTTGCCGTGGGCATAGAACAGGTGGAGCAACCGGAGAATCTCTTTCTCGGAGCAGTGGATTTGCGACAAGGAAAGCTCGTCGCCACCGGTTCCAGAACGGCCGCAGTGGTTGGAATAGCCGAGGAGCTGGAAGAAGCGGAAGCCATCGCGGAAACTCTCGTCTCCCAAGTGGAAGGCAACCTGTTTCATCGCCAAGATGTTGGAACCCGGGAATTGATCGATAAACGGGTCTCCCATATGCGGTCTCTGCGAAAATGAAGGGGTCAAAAGTAGCCGTCCTGGGATCAACCCGCGGTTCTTCCCTGCAACCGGTAATCGATGCTATCGAATCGGGAAATCTTAATGCCGAGATCGCCGTGGTCATCAGCAACAGGAAGAAATCGATCATCCTTCAACGGGCCCGGTCCCATGGCTTGAAAGCTAATTTTGTCTCGAGTCTGGGAAAGACCCGCGCTGAATTCGACGCCGAGGTATCCGGGATCCTGCGGGAAGTAAATCCCGATCTCATCCTCTGCATCGGTTACATGCGCATTCTATCCGAATCATTCGTCAAGGAGTGGTACGGCAAAGCCGTTAACGTGCACCCTTCCCTCTTGCCCAAGCACCGGGGACTCATGGACCTCGAGGTTCACCGAGCCGTTTTGGATGCCGGTGACAGGGAAACAGGCTGCACCCTCCATTTTATCGATGAGGAGGTGGATTCCGGCCCCATTCTCATTCAGAAAGAAATCCCGGTGCTAACCAATGATTCCCCCGAAAGCCTTAAAGCCAGGGTTCAGCCATTGGAAGGCCAAGCCTTTATCGAACTTATTCGGGCATGGCCCATGGAGGGAAGACCGCAGCTATAATCGGTTTGCCAGATGCGAAGCGGACCTGATTAATGTCCCTATGTCCTTGAAGATCCGCAAAGCTGGGGTGGAGGACGCTTCCTCCATACTCGATTTGATTCGAGGCATCGCCGAATATGAGAACCTTACTCACCAGGTAGAGGCCACGGAGGAACTCATTCGCCAAAACATGTTGGGCCACACCCCGTATGCCCACTGTAAACTGGCTTATTGGTCCGGGCAACTGGCTGGTTACGCCGTATATTATTTCAACTTTTCCACCTTTCTGGCTAAACCCGGGCTCTATCTGGAGGACCTGTTTGTAATACCGCAGTTGCGTGGCAAAGGTATTGGAAAAGCCTTGTTTTTGTCCGCGGCCCGGGAAGCCAGGGCAAAGGATTGCGGCCGAATGGATTGGATCGCTCTGGATTGGAACACTCCGGCTCATGAATTTTATTTCTCCCAGGGGGCCAAAATGCTGGAGGAATGGAAATTGTTCCGAGCCACCGGTGAGGCATTGAGAAAACTCGGATCCCAATGACCCCTTTCAAAGTAGCCCTCCTGTTTGGAGGCCCCTCGGAAGAACGGGGCATTTCGCTCAATTCAGCCCGGTCCGTAAATGATCATCTGGACGGGGTGGATATCATTCCCCTTTATTTCAATTTGGACAAAGTCCCCCACTTCATCGACCGCAAACACCTGTATTCCAATACGCCCTCGGACTTTGATTTTAAAATCAATTCCATTGGAACGCCCCTGACAGAAGGGGAATTGGTGGGCCTTCTTCAAGAGGCCGATATCTGTTTTCCAGTTATCCACGGGGCCTTTGGGGAGGGGGGTGAACTGGCCGGGTTTCTGGAAGCAAACCGTATCCCGTTCATCGGCTGCAACAGCGCGTCTTCCTCCCGGGCTTTCGATAAACACGTGGCTGCCGGTCGTCTGCGAAGCAAGGGATTCCATACTCCCCCCAGTCTTTTGCTGGAGAATCCGGATGCGCCGGCGCTGGGGAAGATAGAAAAGTTTTTCCGGGAAAATGGCTTGAAGAAAGCCATACTGAAACCGGCCCGGTCCGGTTCGAGCATTGGGGTTACGGTAGTAACTTCTCCTCGGGAAACCCTGAAGGTTTTCCAATCTCTTCACGCCCAAAAACTGGATACACGTTTTGTGCTGGAACCATACATGGAGGGACGTGAATTCACCGTCATCATTCTGCAAAATACACAGGGAGAACCGGTTTCCCTCCTCCCAACCGAAATTGAAATCACCGATGCGGACCAATCCCTCTTTGATTACCGCCTCAAATACCTGCCCACCCGACAAGTCCTCTATCACATGCCACCGAGGTTCAGTAGCCGTGAAGTGGCCGAAATTCAGGAAAAAGTGGAAGCTCTTTTTACTCTTATGGATCTGCGTGACGCAGTCAGGGTGGATGGCTGGTTGCTGCCCGATGGAAATATCTGGTTTTCCGATTTCAATCTGGCCAGCGGGCTCGACCAAAACAGTTTCTTCTTTCTTCAAGCCGCCTATTTGGGGTGGAGCCACAGTCGGGCCCTGCACTACGTATTGCACAGCGCCTGCTGCAGAAGGGGAATCCAGCCTCCCCGAATTTCCCCTTCGGGTCAAAAATGGAAAAAGAGAGCCGTTCGGGTATTATTCGGCGGGGATTCATCCGAGCGCCAGGTATCCCTGATGAGCGGGTCCAACGTGTGGTTGAAGCTGCGAAAGTCTCCGACCTATTCCCCCGAACCTTACTTGCTCGATATCGATGGCCGCATATGGAAACTGCCCTATCCCGCCGCCCTGCGTCATACGGTGGAAGAAGTGAGTGAGGCCTGCCGACAAATCATCAAGGACATGGATCGCCTGACTGCTTATCAGACCGCCATCGGGTCCCGCCTCCAACCGGACACCTCTCTGCCCCTTGACCCTTTGGAAACTCCCCTTCACATGAATATGGAGGAATTTATTCAAGATCCTTCCATTGTTTTTTTGGCCGTTCACGGGGGTATTGGAGAGAATGGCAAACTCCAGGAAATCCTGGCCGGGGCCAAGATCCCGTTTACCGGGTCCCTCAGCGCTTCCGCCCGGCTGTGCATGGATAAATTCGATACCGTAAAGGCCCTGGAGAACTATGGAAAACACGGTATTTTCGTAGCGCCCAAGCAAAAACTGGATACAAGGACCCTGCTTGGCCTTGAAGAGAGCAAGCTCCAAAAGGTATGGAACTCCCTCGT
>JAABVD010000203.1:4998-6452 GCA_014529615.1 Opitutia bacterium | reverse complement strand
TCCTAATTCCTAATTCCTCATTCCTAATTGGCGCCAACGGCGCCTCATCCGTGTTTATCCGTGAAATCCGTGGTCAATTCTTTCCCCCCTATCCTTTTGAGCCTTTTGTGCTTTTTGTGGTTAATCCCTCCCAATTCCTGATTCCCGGCCTTGGGCGCTTCCCTTCATAGGACTTGCTTCAGATATCGTGTGTTTATTATTCATGCCATCCGAATGAAAGCCGTAATCGCCACCGGACCCGGGCAATTGGAGATTGTCCAAATTCCCATTCCCAAGCCCGGGCCTTATCAGGCGCTGGTCCGGAATGACCGGGCCTGTGTCTGCAACCTGACCGACTCCGAGCTATTGGGAGGCCAATTCCCCGGCATGGAAGAGGCCTTTCCCTTCGCCTTGGGTCACGAAGGAAGCGGCATCATTCAGGAGGTTGGCCCCAAGGTAAGCAATTTCAAACCGGGCGACCGGACGGTCGGAGGATTGGTCCTGGATTTGGGAGTGGAGGGATTGGAAAGCGGATGGGGCGGATTCTGTGAATACACCCTGGTCAACGACCACGAGGCCATGGTGGCAGATGGGGTTGCGGACGAAGGGCACGGCTGGCTGGAGGTCTACGAGATCCAGACCAGGGTGGATCCCGATATTTCACCTGATGAAGCCGTCCTGCTGTGCACTTGGCGTGAAGTGTTGGGCGCTTTTCGCGACTTCCGCCTTCAACCTGGAGACAGTGTTTTGATTTTTGGAGGAGGGCCGGTCGGGTTGAGCTTTGCCAAGTTTGGTAAACTGTTTGGCCTGGGCTGGATTGGATTGGTAGATCGACATCCGGAAAAGCAGGCCAAGGCCCTCCAGTTCGGAGTCGATGCGGTATTTTCACCGGGCCATCCGGACATTGGGGAATTGGAGAAAGTTCGCGGAAAAAAGTTGGACTTCGTGATCGACGCGGTGGGAAAGCCGGAAATAGTAGCCAACGCCCTTCCATTGGTGAGACGAGGGGGTTCGATTTGTGTTTACGGTTTTCTGAGCGGTCAGCCCCTTCACCTCGACCAAGCCAAGGCGGATTATAATTTTAACCTCTACGTGCACCAATGGCCCACCCGCCTCTTCGAAAAAGAAGCCCAGGGACCCGTATGCGACTGGGTGCGTAGAGGCGATCTCAGGAGTGAGGACTTCATTTCCCACCGTTTTCCCATCGATGACATAGCGGAGGCATTTTCCGCAATTGAGGGAAGGAAGGTCATCAAAGCGGTGCTGGAATACGATTAGCCCGCATGTAAGTGTGGGCCAATCAGGAATTGGGGAGAAGTATTCGGCCACAAAAAGGCAGAAAGAAGAATTGAACATGGATAGACAGGATAGACAGAATTTAGAATAGACTCTCGCAAAGATCGCCAAGGACGCAAAGGGTTGGCGCAGAGACATTTGTCTGCTTTCAGGCATTTTTTCGATCACGATCAAGATCA
>JAABVD010000203.1:0-4850 GCA_014529615.1 Opitutia bacterium | reverse complement strand
TTGTGCGTTTGCGGCCGCGGCTAAGTATCCAACTTGGCTGGATTGGAGCCGATGTGCCGGGAGGCCCAATTGAAGGCGAAACGGCCACAGATCAGGTTCAGAAGGACGATACCAGCGAGCAGGCCGGCCACCAGTAGCAGGGTCGGCCCAACGGGGAGCGCCGAGAGGTTCGGCACGATGGAGAGAAGGGAGGCCGATACACCGACGACCAGTCCCCAGGCCACCAAGCGGCTGTATTCGGAAAATACCAGTCTGGCCAATAATCGCCTTTCAATCCCGATAGCCGACATGACGGAAAATTCACCGGATCTCTCCTGGATGCTCCGGGCCACCACTATGGCCAATCCCAGACTGCCCAAAATTACGCCGAGGACGCCCAAGACGTTGAAGATGGCGATGTAGGTATTCTCGATTTCGTGAAAAGATTTCAGGATATCCCGGGTGAGACCGACACTGGCTCCGGCATCTGCTCCGGCCGATTCGATCTGATTTCTCAATGTCTCCAAATCGACGTCCCCAATCGCATCCAGCAGAAAAAGCGAATATCCGGGATGGTAAGGAAACCGCTGCAATAACAATCGTTCATCGACCAGAACGTATCCCTGAAAAATCGAGTCCCTTACCGCGCCCACGATTTGAACCTCAAAATTCCGTCCGTTTTCGTCCCGGTAAACCAATATATCGCCGACCTTCCGTTTAATGGCCCACCGCATGGTCGTTTCATCGACCAGGGCGGGAATGCGGCCTTCCGGCGTAGGGGCCCGTAATATTGACCATCCGGACTCGGTCGAATCCGGGTCGAGTTGGTTCAGTTGAAAACCGTTCCTTTGGGCAAAGGTCTCCGGGTTTACACCCAGCAGTTGTGGAAGGGTTGTGGTGTTGAGGTTGAAACAATTGGCGTTGTCCCCCGCCCCCTGACGCATGGGGGCTATCGACCTCAGGTGGCTTTGCACATCGGAAAAAATTTCAAAATTTTCCGTTTCCCGATCCCGCGGGGGGTGAAGCGGAACGGTGGTTTCGACCAGATAGGCAAACCCCCCCGTTCCGCTGCCCGGTTCGCGCCATTCAGCCCCCACGTGTTTCCTGAATGACGCCACCGACAAAACCATAAAAACGGCTGAGGCGATCAATCCCACCACGGTAAGGCTGCGGGTTGGCCGAGCCGATAAATTGAGTCGGGCCAAGTAGTTTGGATCCATTTCAGCGGACCTATCCAGCCCGGGTTGTTTACCCAACCTCAGGCGACAAACCGCCAATCCCGCCACCAGCAAGGCAAATCCAGCCAGGTAAAAGGCGCCCTGAGCCGGCAACACCGAGCCGGAGGAGAATACCGCGCCCAAACCGATTGCCCCGGCCACCCCGGCGGTCCACTTTACCCGCCCGGTTCCCCCGGGAGCTATTCTTTCCTCGGACCTGGCCCCCAAGCGTTGCGATAACACCGGCCGGGCCTGTTTGCGGACAGCCAGCCACAGAGACAGCAGGGAAAGGATTAAAAAAGTCAGCCCTCCGCCCAGGATAGTGGCGGTTTTGGCATGAAAAACAAAAGTGGCAGTGGTGGCTTCACCGGCCCAGATGGTCTCCAGAAATTTCAAGATCCGGGAGCTGTAGAACATGGCCAGGGGCAATCCGATATAGCACCCCGCCAGCAGGATGACCAAGCCTTCCCATAGCTTCCAACGCATTATCTTCATCCCGGGCAACCCCACCGATCCCAGCAGGGCGCTTTCCCGGTTGCGTTGCAGCAAGCTGAATTGAAACAGCATCGCCACCAAACCAAGGGAGGCCAAAATGAGGAAAAAACTCATCCCCGCAAAAAGTCCGCCGAAATCCACCGGGGATTGGGCCGCTTGCCTTCCTCTGTCTCCGAAATCCTGCCATATCATCTGATTCATTTGCGGTCGCAGTACCTGGAGAATCCCCGCGGTGAGTTCCGGTCCGTCAGTCCGGTCCGGGGAAAAGCGTATGGCGGTAAAATCTCCCCACTGGGTTGACCACAACCGTTTGCCCGCCGCCGGCGTGATGTAAGCTTTGGGTGTTCCGCGATAGGCGTCCCAGTAATCCTCGTCCTTGGGGCGAATCCTCCCCAGATCGAGTGGCAATCCGGGATCCCAATCGGCGGGGCTTTCCGACTCGCTGATTCCCGGAAAATCAGGCATCCAAGCCGGGTCTGCAGCCAATCCCGACATCGGGACAACCGACCCCAGGATAAACCGTTCCCTCACCTCGGCTATGGAGCCGCCATCTCCCGATTGGAAATAGGTGATCTCCACCTCATTTCCGAGATCCGCATTCAGGTCTTGGGCCAGCCATTGGTTGAAAGCGATTTCTCGATCCCCCAAATCCTCGGGCAAAAACGGGGCCAGGGACGCCCCCACCGCAGTAGCGGTCGAATAAGGGGCAGTCCGGTCGCCCACCTTGAATTCATTGACCAGATACGTCGTAAACGGTTGTACCCCGGGGATTTCGGACTGAACCGCGGTTGCGATCTCCGGATCGATAAACACGCGGTTGGATTTCAGTTCGAAGACACGCGCCCTTTCCAGCCATTCCAGACTCAATTCATAATCCGCCAAAGAAACGGCCCGTTGCAAAGCGGCCTCGCGATCCTCCCCAGGGCCCGAGGACCTCCATAAGATGAGGTTGGCACGGTTCTCGTATCCGATCTCCTCCTGCAATAGCGCTATGGGGAAAAAAATGGATGGCCGCTGGACTTGAGTCGTCTCCAGGCTGAACCGGCCAAAGGAGCCATCCCCAACCACCGCTTTGACCGTGCACCTCATGCTGACCAATCTGCTGGCGGCGCCGGCAACCGGGGCATTTCCGGCCAGAATGCCCGGTTTCTGCAACCGGACTATCAAGGTGTCCCCTTCGCGGATACCCAGCCGGACCGCCACCAAGGCGTTGACCGCCACTTCCGATTTTTCGGCCGACAGGGAAAGTTCGATCGGCTCCAAGGCCATCCCCCAGAAGGCCTCCGTCACGCCCACTAATTGAACCTGATTCACCCGTTGCTGGTTGGAAGGATTTACGGAACTTCCTTTCACCAACAACACCGGCGCGGCCTCGGCTCGTGTCGCTTGGGCAAGGTCGCTTGCCAGGGCCTGGCGAAAGAACCTATCCCCAGCCGTCATGAGATGAGTGGCCTGCCCCGTTCGCATAGCGCTTATGCGTTTAAGCGAAGCCGTCACCGAATCCCCGGCAAACAAGGCTCCGAGCAGGACCATGGCCCCCAGTATCGCGCCCAGCAATACCCCCAGGTAAGACCAGCGATAATACAGAACGCTCTGTAAGATGAAGCGTCGAACTTGCATCGCTACGACCGCTCCCGGGGGATCAGGCGCCCATCTTCCAATTGATAACTCTTTTGCATGCGACCGGCCAACCCCAGATTGTGAGTGACGACCACCAAAGCGACGTTCCTCCCCCTGTTGCTACGGATGAGCAGTTCGGCGATGCGCTCCCCCGTGGCAGGATCGAGCGACCCGGTCGGCTCGTCCGCCAAAATGATTTTTGGCTGATTGATCAGAGAACGGGCAATAGCCACGCGGAGTTGTTCGCCGCCGGAGAGTTGATAGGGACGGTATTCCATGCGATCCTGCAAGCCCACCTCTCCCAGCAGGTTTTCCGCCCGCTGCCGCGTCTCGGTGGCAGGTTCCTCCCAGGCGCCGGTCAACCGAGGAACCAGCACGTTGTCCAATACCGAACATTGCGGAAGCAAATAGTGGAGCTGAAAAATAAATCCGATGGAGCGGTTTCGAAAATGGGCGGCGGCCTTTTCATCCAATTCCCTGACGACTTTCCCATCCACTTCTATGGATCCGCTGGAAGGCCGGTCCAGAGCGCCCAACAGATTCAACAAGGTGGTCTTTCCGCTGCCGGACGGTCCCACGATAGAGGCCGATTCGGATGCACCCACCTCGAAATCCAAATCCCGTAGCACCGGTAGCAGTCCAGCCGGACTCTGGTAGGTTTTGCAGATTTTTTGAGCCTTTATCATGCTAGTCGGAAATCTTTTGAGCCTTTTGTGGTTTTTGTGGTTAATCCCTCCCCATTCCCAATTTTTTCCCCCAATATTCGCCAGCGCCGGGCTTTCATTTCGAAAACCGGCAAAGTGCCTGGGGCCAAGCGAGACAAATTGAACCGCAACTGAAAGGCGTGGCGCAATTTTTCCCGCAATTCCTCGCTTGGATCATCCGTTCCATTGGAGGATTCGAATTTTATGGAAACTTCAGCCATGGTTTTTCGCTGATCGACCTCGACCCGGTATTCGCCAATGCCGGATACCGAGCGAACCACCGCCTCAACCGCGCTGGGGTAGAGATTCACGCCTCTCACACATACCATGTCATCGGCCCGACTGATGATACCCCCGTCCAGAGCAAAGGCTGCCGGATCTTCTCCGGGCAAGTTCATCTTCTTGACGATGTCCCCCGTCCGGTAACGAAGCAAGGGGCACGCTTCCCGGCCCAAAGTGGTCAGGATCAGTTCCCCCTCCTCCCCCGCTTGGGCCGGTTCATTGGCGGCGGGCTTCATCACTTCGCAATAAAAAGCCTCGTGCACGACCCGCAGCACGTTGGGCCGTTCCACATCCCCGAAAGTCACCGGACCGGTCTCGGTCATTCCATGGTGGTCGAGCAGACGCGCCGGTCGCCATCCCTCTTCAATGCTCTGGCGGATTTCCGCTACACTGCCACCCGGTTCACCCCCCACGATAATCCATTCCACCCCGGATTCCGCCAAATCCAGTCCCTCCGCCTGGGCTATTTCCAGTTTCCGCAGGGCATATGTTGGGGTACAACAGAGGAATGGCGGTTTTTGGGCGATTATAAATCGCTGGCGTTCGGCGGTTC
>JAABVD010000202.1 GCA_014529615.1 Opitutia bacterium | reverse complement strand
CACGATCCACACGTCCCCGTAGAAAGTGGACACGGCCGCATCGCCGTTGGGAAAGAAATCCAGCCCTGTGAGGAACATGGGCGAACCGTAGGGGTTTTCCAACGGAACGGGAATAGTATCGATCAGGTAGGGGCCACCTCCCGAACCCCGCTCACCTTTCAGCGTTACAACATCGGCCATTTGGCTTGGCCCGCCGCGAAGCATTTGGGGAGCGATGCCAGGTTTTTCTTTGCGTATTGCCGTCGCGGCAACCTCGGCGTCCAGATCCCCATTCCACGAGTAAAGGGTAACCGTAGAGCCGGCTTTTCCCGAAGGTATTTCAATTATCAGAATACCCGTTTCCCCTTCTCGAATCCTGATATCGCCGATTCCATCCGAAGCCTGCACGAGAAGTCCCATTGTGCCGGCGGCTGTTTTATATGCGACTCCGGTCAAGCCGTGCGGAAGGACCTGCTTCAGCCTGGTTGCTCCTTGGGGGATGTGAAAATGGTTCAACCGGAGACCAGGAGATCCATTGGTGAACTGCAGCGTGCGGGTGAAAACCGCAGTCCCGGCTATGCTGAGCGCCCCAGGACGGTCGAGAATCTCAGCGGAATATACCCGATACTTGAATAGGGTTTCATCTCCATGCCGGAAATAACCGTGGTAATGGCTTTCTGCAGGTGTTGAGGCAATTTTGTCATCGGAAAGGTTGGACCAACCGGAAGCGGGGTTCTCGAGGATGATTTTTCCGCCAGGTTCCACCAATCCCGTAATGCCCCAACGAAGGCTCGGGTAGCGCAGGAATGCTTCGCCCCAAACCAGGCGATAGGAAAGACTCAGGGGATCGAAAGTTGCCGACATACGAGCGTCTCCACGGAGGCGAAGATGGACAGCTTTCACCATAAAATCCTCCCCTTGTGCCATGACCGAACCGACGGCGGAACCGTTGTCCATTTGGCTCCAGGCGTCGTTTTGAATGTGGACTTGGGGATACGTTCCCCAATGGCTGTTTAAGCCGGCGTCCATACCCGGGAAGGCCGGGATAATGTCGGGGACTATCTCTTGCTCCAGATAATAATCCGCTTGCCGGGAGTAAAAATCGTAGAGCCTCAATTCGTTAACCTGCGCATCCGTGTAACGGTGCCGGTCCCGACCTCCCGCCGGATCTGCGTAGGGGTGGACGGCCGGATCCGCGTAGTTTAACAAATTGAAATTGGCAGCAAGCGTCGGGCTCCCGCAAGAGAGGAGAAGGCCGAAAGTGATCACCAGTAGGGGATGGCTCACCTCAACCTCCATGGCCTTGCGCGGTCGCCCTTTTATACCGAGCCTTTGAATACACCCCAGTAACCCCAACATGCGAAGTAGTTTCCCAACAAATGACACCAACATAACCAACGAACTTCAGGCATATCACACAAAGTAAAATCCTATCAGTCAAAAAGTCTCCTTTCATTCGGATAGCCGTATGGAGTTGCAAAATACAGGCAATTCAACCAAGGTGGCTTCTCCCTATCGGGTGCTGTCATGGTTTTACCTACACTTAGAAACATCCTGTATCTCTTTCCATTTGCCCTGTCCGGAACGTCCGGCACGGTGGATTTCAGCCGCGAGGTACTACCGATCCTCGCGGAGCACTGCTTTAAATGCCATGGACCGGATGGGGAAGCCCGCCAGGCTGATTTGAGACTGGATACCCCGGAAGGAGCATATGCCGATCTGGTCGGAGCCGTGGCTATTGATCCGGGAAATCCCGACAATAGCGAGCTCATCTACCGTATCAACCACAGGGATGGAGATGAACGGATGCCGCCGAAGGAGTCCAAAAAGAGACTCACGGCGGAACACAAGGACCTGCTCTACAAATGGATCGAACAGGGCGCCCATTACGATGAACACTGGGCCTGGCAGAAACCGACAAAAAGAGAACTTCCGAGGCATTCAAAACACCCGATTGATGCCTTCATCATGGACAGGCTGGAAAAAGAAGGTCTAAGGCCTTCCAAACGAGCCGATCCCTACACCCTGGTAAGACGCATTTTCCTCGACCTCATCGGCCTGCCTCCCAATCCGGAAGAGATCGATTCCTTTGTCTCAGCCTTCAGGAAGAATAAAACCAAAGTGACAGAGGCGTTGATCGACGATTTGATGCAGCGGCCCGCCTTCGGTGAAAAATGGGCCCGACACTGGTTGGACCTGGCCCGCTATGCCGACTCCAATGGCTACGAAAAGGATAAAGCCAGGGAGCAATGGATTTACCGGGAATGGGTCATCGAGGCTCTGAATGAAGATATGCCATACGATCAGTTCCTGGTCGAGCAACTGGCCGGCGATCTGCTGCCGGACAGAACCCAGGAACAATTGGTGGCAACCGGGTTTATGCGCAACGGCATGATTAACGAGGAAGGGGCCATCATTCCGGAACAGTTTCGAATCGATGGGATATTCGATCGCATGGACACTTTTGGGAAAACCGCCCTTGGACTGACCGTGCGTTGCGCCCAATGCCACACCCACAAATTCGATCCCATCACCCATGATGAATACTACCGATTGTTCGCATTTTTTAACGAAACCCATGAAGCACAATCCTGGGTTTATTCGGATGAACAACTGAGCAAAATCGAATCCATCAGCGCACGGGTCGAAGAACTGGAGAAAAAAATCCGGCAAATCAGGCCGAATTGGAAAACCGAATTGGCGGAATGGAAAAAACAACAGAGTGAAGCCAATTCCATTTGGAAAACCTGGGACACCAGCGCCCAACTATGGCAGGGAGGCCTCAATCACCCGGTGGAATTGCCTGACCAAAGCATCCTCATTTTGGGTCATCCGACCGTAAACGGATATTCCATTACCGAGGGCGAATCCAATCTGCCCATGGTAACCGGTATCCGACTGGAAGCGCTCACCCACCGGGATTTACCTTTCTCAGGTCCCGGCCGCAGTTATTGGGGAACATTTGCCATTAGCGAGTTCAAGGTTTTCCGCAAATGGCCGGGCGAAGAAGAATGGACACCGGTCGAGTTGGGCAGCGCCAGCGCCGACTTCGAATTGGAAGAAGGCACGATGCGTGATTATTTCTTCGACGAGGAACGGGATGGGGAAGAAAAACGAAAAATGGGTCCGGCAAGCTTTCTCATCGATGGGGACGACAAGACGGGCTGGGCGCCTGACCGCGGTCCTATCCTGAGGCATTCCGAGTACGCTGCCGTAGTGGCCTTCAAGGAACCCCTGGCCCTGCCCGAGGGGAGCCAACTCAGGGTGGAACTGGTTCAGAGTCACGGAGGCGACGGAAATGGACCGGACAACCAGCAACTGGGGCGTTATCGTTTCTCACTCACGGGTTCGCTCGACCCAACAGTTCCGAATTTCGACTACGCCGCGACTTTGGCCTTGGGCTGCGATGAAAAAAATCTTTCCGACAAAGAGCGAGCCGCGCTCTTTCGGGCATGGAGTAGGAGTCAGGCAGATTTGGCCGAAATTCTGGCAGAAATAATCGAACTCGAATCGCGTTATCCGGAGGCAAGAACCAGCGTGCTACACACCATGGACACCGATGCGGAGTTTCCCCGTGTTACCCGCCTATTGGAGCGGGGGGTTTGGAATAAACCGAATCACCAGGTTGAAAGAGGCACTCCGTCGGTTTTGAATGCCCTGTCTAAAAAATCCCCATCCAGGCTCGACTTGGCGTATTGGGTTACCAATGAGGAGGCTCCCTTAACGGCACGCGTGCAAGTGAACCGAATCTGGCAGTCCATATTCGGTTCGGGACTGGTAATCACTCCCGAGGACTGGGGAACACGCGCCCCCAAGCCGGAACACCTCGAACTGCTCGATTGGCTGGCGGTGGATTTCAGAGAAAATGGGTGGAGCCAAAAGGCCTTGATAAGGAAGATCCTGACCAGCAAAACCTACCAACAGGACTCAAGTGTAAGTAAGGAGTTACTGGACAAAGATCCCAAGAACCAATTTCTCGCTCGTGGCCCACGGTTCCGAACCGAGGCGGAAGTACTTCGGGATATTGCCCTGTCATCATCTGGTCTGCTAACTGAGAAAGTGGGTGGTCCGAGTATTTTTCCTCCAGTTCCCGAATCAGTCATTAAATATAATTATGTAGTACCTGATTACTGGTATCCGGCCGAAGACGAAAACCGGTATCGACGCTCCTTGTACCTGTTTAAAAAGAGGTCCATGCCCGATCCGGTTTTAACGAGTTTCGACGCGCCCAACGCGGACGAATCCTGTAGCGGACGCGTCAGGACCAACACCCCTCTTTCCGCTCTCACTTCCCTGAATGAAACCATTTTCGTGGAAGCCTCCCTAGGCTTGGCCCAACGCATCCTGAAGGAAGGGGGTCAGACCAACCAGGACCGGGCCAATTACGGTTATCTGCTCACCACCGGACGTCCCGCCACCAGCTTCGAGGCCGGGGAAATAGCTGGCCTGGTCGAATCCCAAAGCAAACGACTGGCCGACGGCTGGCTCGATATTCGCAAAATCGCTTTCAAGGATCCGGATACGATTCCGGATCTACCGGAAGGAGTTACACCCAAGGACGTGGCCTCCTGGACCATCGCTTCCAGAGTCCTTCTCAATCTTGACGAGACCCTGACCAAAAATTAACTTCGGGGTGACCGTCATGAAGAACGAAATACATAAGGAAATTGCAACGCTCAATACCCGCCGTTGGTTTTTGCAGCGATGTGGGGTCGGAATGGCTGGCCTTGCCCTCAACTCACTATTTCTACGCGACGGATTTGCCGCAGGTTCACCGAATCCTTTGGCGCCCAGAGCGCCTCACTTCACACCAACGGCCAAACGCGTGGTTTACATTTTCATGGCAGGCGCTCCCAGCCATTTGGACCTTTTCGACTACAAGCCGGAA
>JAABVD010000201.1 GCA_014529615.1 Opitutia bacterium | reverse complement strand
CCCCGAGAGCCACCGAGTATATCCAGGTCACCATCACCGTCCATATCCACCGGTCTGGAATTCTCCGGAATCACCACACGTGCGAGTTCATGTTCGATCCACTTTCCATCCAAAGGATCGCCTTGGATTTCAAACCATGAAATGGGATTCAAGGATTTCCCCGCTTCAAGTTGAGACTGGCTTCCCTTATTGGGAGCGACGATTTCCCGTCTTCCGTCGTCATTGAAATCGGCGGAAAATACCCGTATGAATGAACCGCGGTTGGCAGTGATCGGCGGGATCACACGCTCCCATTTTCCGGACCGAATGTCTTTACCCGGGTTCTGGAAATAAATGAGATGCTCGAGCTCGCAAGCAGCTACGATATCCGGCCAACCGTCACCATTGAAGTCCGCGATGTCCGAATCTTCCGCTGCCCCTGCTTCCGACCCCTCGGCAAGGGTAACCAATTCCCACCGATCCGAATCGGCTGAACCGAATGCCATACGAATATAGCCATCGGCGACGCCGTCGTACTCGACATCGGATTCATGGACCGAAACGAAATCAGGATAACCATCCTTATCGAGATCCCCCATGGTAATGCCATCGCTTCCACTCAGAGGAACTCCGCTTATTTCCAGTCCATCGATGAGGTGTTCCCTCCAGGAGATATACTGTCCATCGGAGGTCCGAGCTTCAGTCAGGCGGTAAGCAACTGGCAATTTGTCATCCGAAGCAGAGCCTTCAATCTGCTTGGCGCACGAAATAAGGAGAAGGCAGCCCATGGACAGGCAATTTATAGATGGCCTGTAACAACTCAGGTCTCCATAGCCTAACCTGCATTCACAATGGAGCATTTAGATTTTTTGGAATGCCTCGCTCGTCACCACCAACTCGACAAGATCCTTTAGGCCTCCGCCGCGGTTTTCCAAATTCTCAAGGATTCCCACCACCGCGCCGCGGTCTACGAAGGTGAGTTCCCTTCCCAAGGCGTAGGTAAGCATTTTTTCGGTGAGGCACTTGGCGAACAGGCGCTTTCGATCTAGCAGAATCGCTTTCAGCTCGTTTATATCCTGGAAATCCTGACCCGTTGGCACCATGCCGGAAGTATCCACAACCTTGGATTTCTCGCCCTCGCTATTCAGATAGAAATGACGTTCCTTTCCGATCGGGTCGAAACTTTCCATGGCGAATCCCAAGGGGTCGATCTTCCGGTGACATTCAGCGCAGGTTTCGACTTTCCGGTGTTTTATCAATTGCTCGCGAATGGTAGTGGCTCCGCGAATATCCGGCTCTAGCGGCTCCACGTCTGGCGGCGGAGGCGATGGCGGTGTGCCAAGAATATTCTCCAATATCCAAATCCCTCTCACAACGGGTGATGTTTCAACACCATTCGAAGTCGTCGTTAAAATGCTCGCCTGACTTAAAAGACCGCCACGAAGAGAGTCCGCTGAAAGGGCTACTTTGCGGAAATGATCGCCTGCGATACCTTCAATCCCGTAGTGATGGGCCAGGATTCGATTGACGAAGGTATAGTCGGAATTGAGGAAGTCATCAATTGGACGGTTCTGATCGAGGATGTGCTGGAAGAACAGCCGCGTTTCCTCCTTCATCAGAGGCTGTAGATCTCGATTGTAATACTCTTTGAACTTCTCGGCATCCGGCGGCATGGAGCCGAGCTTGTTCAAGCGTAGCCAGGAGTCCGTGAACTGGTCCACGAAACCTCGCGCCTTGGGGTCGCGCAACATTCGCAAAGCTTGATAGCGCATTTCGTGTGTCGAAGCCAAATCGCCTCGGGCTGCTACCGAGAAAAGCTCGTCGTCCGGCATCGAGCTCCAAAGAAAATAGGATAAGCGGGACGCCAAGTTGAATTGATCGGCATGTTCCGGAGCGTCCCTCTCTTCCCAAGGCCGTTCGATGTAGAGAAAGTGCGGTGAAGTCAGAATGGCTGAAAGCGTCGACTTGATCGCTGAAAGCGAACTATTGCCCTCATCACGCAACCTGTTATAAAAATTTGCATACCGGTCTCGCTCGGAATCCAACAAGGGTCGTCGAAACGCGCGTGGAGCGAAGCGCTCGATGACCGCGACTGGATCGATTCGATCCGGATGCGTCGCCTCTTTTCCGAATAAAGCCTGATGGCTCTTCGGGGGCCATTGCCCGAACTCCGGCCCTTCAATCGACATATTATAAATGCGGAGACGAGGTCCCACGTAAACGTCGGATAAATACGTATCCAAAACCTCCGCAGGCTCATCATCGGTACCCGATCGCCAATTGCTCGGTAATACATCCCTGTGATATCTTTCAGCGATAATCCCGAAGAGACGCTTGAACGGGCGAGGCCCGTTGGCGAAAACGAGGATCGGAACAAAGCCCTTATCCACCCAAGCGCGAACCTCGTAGGTCTTGCGATCGTCATCTTCGATCGGGATCACCGCAACCGTGCGGTCGGAAGCGTTTGTGCGATTACCCGGGTTTCCCACTGATGGGTCGGTCACGATAATTGCCGCTTTCAATGGCTCGTGCGGGTCCAAGCCAAGTATATCGGGATCGTAAGGATTCACCCTTCCAACGGCGGTGGCATCGATACGTATGGTGTAGTATCCATCGGCCGGCACGCCTTTGAATCGATCGGCATGGAATCGCCGAGACTCTCGGGACCCATGTCCAACATCGACGTACTCGCCATTCACATTGACTTCGAACCATATTTGATGACGGAAATGAAATTTTCGATCCGTGATGTCGTCCGGCACGAAAACATCGGCAATCGCCACGGGTTTTTCTTCAAATTTAATCGCCTTATCAATGGATTGCCAAGCCGCGTCCAGATACTTTTCCAAGAGGTGATCGGAAAGAACCAAAGTTTTACCTAGATTTTTGAAGCCGTGGCGCTCTTCGTCCGGAGGAAACGCGCCGGTCGGATCGAAGGAGTCCATATTCACATGGAGCAGATCACGTATCGTGTTGCCATATTCGAATGCGTTCAACCGACGAAGCCGAGTGCGCTCTTCTTCAGATCGAGCCGTATGAACAGTCTCCAATTCACCTGTAATCCAATCGATCATGGCAAACTTTTCTGCCCTGCCAGGTTGGGGTTCATCTTCCGGTGGCATCTCGCCGAGATTCAGCATGTCCAGGATTTCCTCCCAATCCCAAGCCGTATCGAGGTCTTCGAAATCAAGGGTCAGACTATCGAATCTCCGATCGCCCTTCTGCTTCTTCTCACCGTGGCAATCGATGCAATGCGTCCGCAGGAATTGGAGAGGGTCGAGTTGGACATCGGATGCATCGATCGAAGGACAATTCCAAGCGATGAACGCAAGGAACCAAGTCACTATTGGTGGAGTTGAATCGCGCATGCGAAATAACTAGGATATTCCCTCTAAAGTTCCAGTGCTGGTGCCGAATTGATCTATTTCCATTCCGAACCTCTGCAGCATGGAGAGGTAAAGGTTGCAGGCCGGGGTCTGATTGCCGCCCGACTTCTGATATTCCTTGTGTTCTCCGTGCTTAAAACCGCCACCAGCCAAAAGGAGCGGCAGATTACGATTGGAATGGGAATTGGCGTTGCCTATTCCGCTACCGAACAGAACCATTGTCTTATCCAAGAGGGACTCGTCTTTGCTCACCTGAAGGTTCTTTAAGCTCTCAAGAAAGCGGCTAAGCTGACGGCTGTAGAAGAGTTCGACGACTTCAAGCTGTCTCAGTTTCTCGGGATCTTGTCCATGGGGGGGCAGGTCGTGGTAACCCTTGGTGACCCCTGAAAGCCCTGAACTACTTTTCCAGCCGACGATATTATAAGTCATGATTCGCGTCGAATCGGTTTGCAGCGCCAGCTTCATCAGATCGAAGTAGAGAGGCACCTCATCGTAGAAAGTCGTCGGTAGCGGCCTTGGCAATTCGTAGTCCACCACAGGCTTCGCCTTGTTCAGCCATGCCTCCGACATGGAAAGGCGCTTCTCCACCTCGCGCACTGAAGTAAAATACTCGTCGAGCTTATTCAAGTCGTTCTTGCTCAAATACTTTTGCAGGGAATGAGCATCCTTTCGGACCACGTCCAAGATGCTGGAATTGAGCCTGTACGATTCTGCCAACCGCGCCTTCCGGGACTCTGGCGTTTCGACGAATAATGCGTCGAACAAGGCCTGCAAATCGGGCACAGGGGGAAGGGTAACCCCATTGCGACTCCAGGATATGCCGCCCCCGTATGAACCGCCCCCGGTGTTCAATTGAATGGACCGATAACGCGTGTTCGAGCCGACGAATTCAGCGGCTTTCTGATCCACGGAAATATTCCCCTCGGGCTGAGCAGCGGCCAATTCGGACCGAATTCCCGAAAGAAACGTATGAGTAGCGCCGTGCCCTCCCTTAATCCCTGGATGGTCCACACTGGAAAAGACCGTAAAATCGTCCCGCAACCCCTCCAGCGGTTTCAAGAGCTTCGGCATCTCGTAGTCTCTTCCAAGCTCCTTGGGGAAGAACCCACCCGGATGCATGCTGTACTCCAGGCCGACGGCTACCATGCGCATAGGTTCGACCGATCCCCCGGTAACGGCGATGGCCTTCATTGGTTTGGCCAAAGATTCAAGAAACGGGAGCGCTACCAAGGCGCCCGAACCACGTAAAAACTTCCGGCGACTGAATTGATTCTTGGATGAAATCATTAGGGTAATGTGGTTTGGGTAGATAATATTTAACCTTAATTCACCAGATATGTCATGTCAATTTTGTGAAAAATGCAGGTTTAGCATGGAAGAATATTGGCAATTGTTGAAGAAAGCGGGTCGGAGAAGAGCGCCCTTGCTTCCTTTCTTATTGCATTGCCTCTGGTAAATTTACCATGCAAATTTACCGCGATGTATACAAGAAGCCTGAAACCTCCAGCTCGTT
>JAABVD010000200.1:12001-16537 GCA_014529615.1 Opitutia bacterium | reverse complement strand
ACCCGCAAATCTGCACAAAACCCGCGCCAGCACTCGGTCTCCGTTCGCTCGCAACGAATTTTGTGAGACATGCGGGTTAGGAATTAGGAATGGGGGAGAGAGGGGAATTGGGTAAGTTGGAATGATGGAGTGATGGATGGGTACGGATAGCCTTCAATCTTGATCGTGATCATGATCTTGATCGTGATCGAAAAAAAGAGAGGAGAACGGCTTAAAGGCACAAAGGGGGAGAAGTGGAATGATGGAATGGTGGAGTGATGGATGGGCACTGAGGCTCTCAATCTTGATCTTGATCGTGATCATGATCGTGATCGAAAAAATGGCTGAAGAGTTGTGGTTATAAGCTGTAGCGGCTTTATGCCGCGATTGCTTCGTGACGGTTCCCTGGGACCGAGGCGTAAAGGTGCCTCCGGATCACAGCGAAACCGGCCTTCCTTCTTCGGCTGATTTGTCCGCCGCAAATATGACCTCGAAGGATTTCATGGATTGATCCAGGGAGGTGTGGGGCATGTCTTCACCTCTATCAAGGGCATCGAAAAAGGCCTGAAACTGGGACTGATAGGGATGGTCCGCCACGTCGCCGGAGTCGGCCAGGGCCATGGGAAGTTGCGACCATTTTTTGTCCCGGAGATGGAGTTTGTTGGAGTAGAGTTTATTGTCCAACAAACTCCCCTCGCTGCCCACAAGGTGGGTGTGAAAATAGTAGGGCTGAAAGCAATCGATCACAGAAGCGACCTTTCCCACCGCCCCACTGGCAAATTGCAGCAAAGTGACCGAGGTGGTGGGGTATGCGTATTTGGAAAAAATACCGTGACTCGATTGGGCCGTCATGGCCGACACCGAGGTTACGTCGTCGCCCAGGCACAGTAGAAGGGCGTCCAAGGCGTGGCAACCGGCGGAAAGAAGACTGGATCCTCCCTCTTCCCGGGTCGTATTCCAGCGGTATTGCCCATACCAGGGACCAATGCCGTGGTAGTAGTCGACCTCTCCGTAGTGAATCCTGCCCAGCAGTCCTTCATCGATGATATTGCGGGTGGTCTGAAACTGGCTGATAAATCGCACTTCAAAACAGACGCAGGCCTTTACCCCGGCTTTATGCACGGCCCTCTGAATGGCTCTGCAATCCTTCAGGGTCAGGGCCAAGGGCTTTTCTATGATCAGGTTCTTACCGGCGCCAGCCGCGGCCACCGCTTGATCCTTGTGCTGACTGGGGTAGGAAGTAATGGAGACGGTGTCGATGGCCGGATCCGACAACAATTGGTCCAAGTCCCGGTAGGTCGTTATGGCGGAGCCGTAGCGAGCGCTCAATTCTCCCGCATCCAGTTCACGGGAGGAATAAACCGCACCGACCGAAGCCTGCCTCGTTGCGTTGATGGCATCGATATGGGCGGTGGCGGCCCAGCCATATCCGATGATTCCGACGTTGTAGGAAGGGTTAGCCATGGGGAAAGAGTGGTCGATCCAAAGGGGTTTGGGAAGTCCGGAATAGCGTCTTTAGCCCGCATGTTATTTTCTCGGGGGAAACCTTGGGCCTTGTGGTATCGGTTTTTTGGCGCCATCATGGTTGGCATGTCCTCCTTGCCAAAAGCGCTTCCACAGGTCGACCAGGTTTCCTCCCCCGCATTGCTTATTTATCCCGATCGTGTAAGGGACAACATTCGGATCATGCTGGAGATCGCCGGGGATGCCGATCGCCTGCGTCCCCACGTAAAAACCCACAAGCTGGCCGAAATGGTTCGCATGCAAATGAAGGCGGGGATTGGCAAATTCAAATGCGCTACCTTGGCCGAAGCGGTAATGCTGGGAAAGGAAAACGCCGGGGATATTCTACTCGCGATTCAACCCGTCGGGCCGGAAATTACCCGGTATGCGCAATTGGCCAAGGCGTTTCCGGACGCCATGTTTTCGGTGGTTGTGGACGATGCGGAGATCATCCGTCAATTGAATCGGTCCTGCGCCGAGGAATCCATTAGATTGGGCACATTCCTCGACATCAATGTCGGCATGAATCGCACCGGTGTACTACCCGGGCCGGAAGCGATAGCGCGCTACAAGCTCCTCCATGAAATGCCTTTTCTGGACGTCCGCGGCCTGCACGTTTACGACGGGCACATTTTTGGATTGGACGTGGATGCGCGGACAAAACGGGTCGACAAAGCATTCGCGCCAGTTCGGGAATTGATTTTCAGGCTGGAGCAATTTGGTTTTTTTCCACCTCAAATTGTCGCTGGAGGTTCTTCATCCTTTCCCGTTCATGCCCGGCGGGAGGGTGTGGAGTTGAGCCCCGGAACAACCTTGCTTTGGGATTTCAAGAATCTGGATCATTTGACCGATCTTCCCTTCAATTGCGCGGCCCTGCTATTGACCCGGGTGGTGAGCAAACCGGCCCCCCAATACGTGTGCTTCGACCTTGGTCATAAGGCAGTGGCCTCCGAGATGCCACACCCGCGGGTGCGATTGATAGGTTTGGAGGATGTTGAATACGTCGGCCACAGCGAGGAACATCTGGTGGCGAAGACAGACCGATGGGATGACATTCGAGTTGGCGATGCCTACCTGGGTATACCCAACCACATTTGTCCAACGGTCGCGCTCTACGACCATGTGCATATCGTTGAAAATGACAGAGTTACCAAACGCTGGAAGGTTGCCGCCCGTTACCGGTTAGATACAAAAATTGAAACTATGAAACCACAAAAAGCACAGAAGACACAAAATGAATGAATCTGAAATCAATAAGTTGGCAGATATGGTCAGGGAGACGGCATTTTTAACTCATAGTTATTTTAAGAATGGATTTCTGGAGAAGGTTTATGAAAACTCACTTAGGAACAGATTGAGAAAGTTAGGGTTCAAAGTAGATCAACAAGTATCCGTTCCAGTCGTTGATGAGGATGGCTCAACTGTCGGAGATTACGTAGCAGATCTAGTAGTGGAGGATACAATACTTGTAGAACTGAAAGCCGTACAGACTATTAAAAACGAACATATAGCCCAAGTTTTGGCATATTTGAGAGCCACTGAGATGTGTCATGGATTACTGATAAATTTTGGTTCCCAAAAACTCCAAATCCGAAAATTTATTCAGTAATTTCCTATACCCAATTTTGCGCCTTTTGTGCTTTATGTGGTTAGCCCTCTAATTTTAAAGGCTATTCCCCATCCCCGATTCTGGCTTTCAATTGGTCGGGCAGGGAATCTTCGGCGTCCAACTCATGCTTACGCAATTTTTCCAATAGGCGGGCTACAATATCGGGGTGTGTGTCGGCCACGTCATAGGCCTCCGAGATGTCTTTTTCCACGTTGTAGAGCTCCGGTTTATCCAGATAAACCACCTTGCCGTAATTTATGGGCTCGCGTTGCTGAACGTGCAGTTTCCACGGTCCCGAACGCACGGCGTGAAGCACGCCGCGATTCCAGTAGAAGAATTCTTGGCGCGGACTCTTCCCCGTGCCCAGCAATGCAGGGGAAAGATCGTAGCTGTCCATTTTTCGGTCATTGGGTGGTTGGACGCCGGCCAGGCTGGCGAAGGTGCTCATCAGGTCGATGGCGGATCCCATTCCATCTACAGGACCCGGTTTGATCTTGCCGGGGCCCCAGAAGATGGTGGGAACGCGCTGACCGCCCTCGAAGTTGGTGCCTTTTCCGGCTCTCAGCGGACCGGCGGACCCGCCGTGGGTTTTGAATGAGAGCCAGGGACCATTGTCGGAGGAAAATACGGCCACGGTCGTTTTATCCAGTTCCCGCAAGGTGTACAGGACCTGGCCCACGCTCCAGTCGATCTCCTCGATGACGTCACCGTACAATCCGCGAAGGCTTTTTCCCCTGAAATTTTCTTCTACAAAGAGAGGAATGTGCGGCATGGAATGGGCCAAATAGAGAAAGAACGGCCTATCCCGGTTGGCCTGGATAAACTCAACCGCCTTTTCGGTGTAACGCCGCGTAATGGTGTTCTGATCGGCCGGACGCTCAATTTCCCGGTCACCCTCCAGCAGCGGGACATTGTAATGGGTGGTGTCGGGATAAAAATCCGGATCGTTTCTCTGGTAATTGGCGGAGCCTCGAACCTTGTCCATATCATTGGAATAGGGAATGCCATAGTAGGAATCAAACCCCTGGGTCATGGGCAGGTGCTGGGGCAGGTGTCCCAAGTGCCATTTGCCCACCGCGGCAGTGGCGTAATTTTTCTGTTTCAACATTTCCGCCAGGGTCACTTCCTCCTGCGGTAATCCGCCCGAAGAATTGGGGAAAAGCACCCCGCGTGCAACCGAACTCATGCCATTGCGGACGGGATATCGACCCGTCAGCAGGCCGGCCCGGCTGGGGGTGCAAACCGGATCGGCAGAATAGAATTGGGTCCACTTTTGTCCTTCCTCTGCCATTCGGTCGAGGTGAGGGGTTCGAATGGTGGGATTGCCAAAACTTCCCAGATCTCCGTAGCCGAGATCGTCACAGAAAATGACCACGAAATTGGGTGGATGTTGGTCTGCCCAAGCCTGGACGCCGATGAGGAAAAATGACAGGAGAAACAGTGCT
>JAABVD010000200.1:9770-11970 GCA_014529615.1 Opitutia bacterium | reverse complement strand
TGGGTCGACACCCTGCAAAGTCGCGCATCTAACGATGCCCGCTCCAGTGCCGGCATTTCGGAGCGCAGTAGAAGATTCATGCAATATGCGGGCTATTACGTGCTTCATGAGATGGAGGGAATTGGTTTGGAGCATCTATTACCGGTTTACTTTATAGGGGTTTGATACGGATGTTGCGAAACTGAACCAGGCTGGAGGCCCCGTTCCATTCATCTTTTTCCGCATCGTATCCGCCGTGATGTTGCAGGGCAATGGGACCTTCTTCCGGGACCCCGGGCAGTCGGGCATTTTCCAGCACGGTTTGGCCGTTGAGCACTACGGTTAGTCGGTCGCCCTTCATGGTGATGTGGAACCTGTTCCATTCGCCCACCGGATTATCCGCCTTTACCTTGGGTGTGACCCCGGCACGGATTACGGAGTCATCTTGCCTGTTTCGGTAAGCGTAGACTTCTCCGGAACCTATGGGCCAGCACCAGATATTGATTTGGGCCCGGTTGGAACCCCGCAGGTAAATCCCGGAATCGGCGCCCGGTTGCGGATGCACGATCCGGTTTCCATCAGCGTCCAATTCATAGCTCCCATCCGGCAGCACTACAGGCACGTTGAATATGCCTTTCTTTTCCTTGATGCGCCAATCCACCTCGAGCTCGAAATCCCGGTAGCTTTTCGTTCCCCACAGGCTCTTGTCTCCTCGGGGTTGAAGCAGTGGCTGGCAATCGATGACCCCGTCCTGGACCGACCAGATGCCTTTGGCGGCGTCCGTTTTAACCTCCCAGCCGGTAAGGTCCTCCCCGTTGAACAGGGAAATCCAGCCCTCGGCCGGGTCGTCTTTGGAGGAATTCCCCCCCATCCATAAGGGGAGGAAAAGCAGAAGGAATACGATAGATTTTTTCATGTCTGTTTTCACATTTTCGTGGCGACAGGATCACGTGGCCACACAAAAGTACTCCCTGTTCCTTTGCCCCAACCCGAGGGGTTTGATCAGAACGATATACCTGCCAAACCACGGATTCCCGCGGATAGGAAAAATAACCGCAAAAGGCACAAAAACACATGATTCTCAAGAATCGAGGGGAAGCAAAATGTGTCGTTCCTGCATGGACGATTTCATTCCCGCTTCCATTATTTCCTGGGCGTTGCGGGACAGATCGGGTTGGCAGAGCAGCCAGGGTTCAGCCCCATCGCGGGCCACGCTGACAAAATGGGTGGCCGAATCGCGCAGGCGGGGCTCTTGGCCGGGAAGGGAAATTTCGCGGCCGGCGGGATCATTTTCCGTTGCCAGGTAGAGTTTTCCTTCTGGTCGTGGTTCTACCCGCAACGTTCCCTCCGTGCCATAGATGGCGGTCGTATAACTGGTCAATTTGCCGATCTGGGTCCAGGAGGCCTCGGCCGTGGCAATGCCAAAGCCGTAGGTCATGGCAATGACGGCGTTGTCTTCCACGGCGAGGGAATCCTTGATTTGTCCTCCCATGATGCCGGTCACTTTTTCGGGTTGCCCCAGCATTGCCGCGGAAAGCAGGCATCCGTAACCGCAGTAGTCCAGCATGGCGCCGCCGCCGTTCAGTTCCCGGTCAAAGAGCCAGTTGCAAAAATACTCCGAACAACCCAACTCCTTGGGTCCGGCGTGGGCGGCCCGGTATTTGACGCCCCAAAGTTTTCCGATGGCGCCGTCCTTGGCCATGGTCAGGGCAGCCTGGAGTTGCGGCCACCAGGCGAAGGGCCAGTTAATGACCAGCTTCACACCGTTTTTCGCGGCGGCGGCCAGCATGCGGTCGGCCTGCCCGAGCCGAGCGGACATGGGTTTCTCACTCAGGACATGGAGGTTCCGCTCCATGGACCGGATGGCCAGTTCAGCGCCCTCGGTATTGCTGCTGAAAACATACACCGCATCCAATTGCTCGGAATCCAGAAGTTCCTCATGAGTGGCATAGGTCCTGCAGCAGTATTCGCGAGATACACGCGCCGTCAGTGGTTCGTTCGAGTCCGAGGCTGCCACCAGTTCGGCGCCGTCACAGTTGGCCAGCGCTGCCAGGTTGCTCCACACGTGATCATGGATGAGGCCGAGGGCTCCAATTTTAAGGGTTTCGCTCATAGATTACAGTTTGGTAATAACTCAGGTCTCCATAGCCTGGATCGTCAGAAGGTATGAGAATGAAATGGGGCTTTGCTTCCCGGATAAAGGATAAAGGCAGAAGGTTAG
>JAABVD010000200.1:5096-9732 GCA_014529615.1 Opitutia bacterium | reverse complement strand
TCGACCCAGCTTCACCCGCTCATCGGCGCGAAACCCACACCAGCACTCGATCTCCGTTCGCTCGCGACGAATTTTGTGAAATATGCGGGTTAGTAAGAGGATTCGAGAAAATTTTCGCGGGATGGTGTTTGAGATCACGATCACGATCAGGATCAAGATAAACCCCCTCCTACAGTTTCCTGGTTATGCTTCGGCCCAAATGGGTGTCAGCCAGGCCCAATGACCGTTCTTTTGAGCTACTTCAAGCCGATAGATATCCATCTTCTTTTTCGGTTTGTCCGTCAACGTTTCCTCTACCCGGCAAAGGTTCAGGGGCACGGCGGGGCCAATCTGGATGGCCTCGGTCAGCCAGCCTCTCAGAAAATGGCTGCGCCCCCCTTCCAGGATTTCAGCCAGCTTATGCCGAAAGGTGCGACCGTTTACGATTACTCGCATTTCTGCGTCCCGGGAGGCTTCAATTTCGAGAGAAATTCCCTGAGTAGTGGCATGGCGCATGGAGAGATTTCCGCTGGTCACACTTCGCCAGGCGACGGATTTGTTGTTCCGTTCGGTTACGGCATGGGGCAGAAGTTCCCCATCCATATCGGCAGCCGTTTCCTCGGCATCTGTTTTTGGCGACACCACAGCCTGACCGGAGAAGCAGGTGTCGACGGACCGGATCGCTCCCTCGGATAAAGCCAGGCTCGCTCTCCATTTTACCCGTTCGGTTTTGCGTCCCCAACCCCAGGTCAGGCGCAAGCGGTAACGATTGGAATCCGAACCTTCAACAGTTGGGAAATAGCGCCCGAGAATGCGGCCATTTTTCAACAATCGAACCTGGTCCAACTCATCCATGCCCAGCACGGAAATTTGAAGATTTCTGGCGCCGGGAGCCTTCACCGTCTGCCCGATCCAGGCATCGTTGATGAAAAGACGCGCGTCGATTTTGTCCCCGGTAGCCGCGTAGACGCGGCGGGCTTTGAACGCCTCCACCAATCTTTGCCGGGTCAATGTTTCGGCAAACACCCCCATTCGGCCATCCCCGTGGCTTCCCGGGTAGGCCGCGTGGTGATCCGTGCCGCCGACGATCCCGAATTTGTGCCCCCTTCGCCAACCTTCCTCCGCCGTGGAACCAAAATCGCGGGGACCCATATCGTGCAGCATGGGATAGGCCGCATCGGCGCCAAGGGAGCATCCGTGCAGCGAAAACACTTCCACGAATGGCGAAACTTCCTCCCGGTAGGCATCCCAATTGATGCCGCGGTATCCTTTGCGGTAACCGATGTGGTGGGGGATGGCGATTCCATCCACGGCCCGCGCCAATTTCCGCAGGGCGGGTAGATCGGGAGCATCCCGCAAGGGCAGATCGGCCTGGGGGCAATACACGTTGTGATCGCCGTACTCGAGTGAATGCCATTCGTAACTGGGCAGGGCGACAAACTCGCCTGCTACGGTTGTTCTTTTATGGGATTCGATAAGTTTACTCCAATTTTTGGCGCAGCGGGCGAATCCCTCGTTGTGGTAATCGATGATCTCGGCGTAGCGATTGCGATCGGTGGGCATGTCCGGCCAGAAGGCGTGTCCCGCGATGGAGCAGAAGTCGAGCTGTTGTCTGGCCCGTTCCAGGGCCTGTTCAATGCTGCCATGCCCGTAACTGATCGAGCAATGGCTATGTAGGTCCCCCCAGTACAGGTCGTAGCTCATGGATTGCCCGCAGCATGCTGATCCCCTTGGGTTTCATCCCGAAAAAATACCCAGAACAAGATCGCTGACACGATGCCGATAACGGCGGCAAACTGCCAGAAGCGGACATAAGAGGGCAGGTCGAGCACACCGTTTGGCGCGCCTGCGAGGTCGGCCATCCAGCCGTTCAGGAATGCTCCGGTAATGGCGGGAGCCAGCCCCATCATGACGAAGAAGAACAGGATCTGGGCGGTGTGATGGATCGCTTTCGGGGAAATGCGCTCCACGTAAATGAAAGCGCCGGCGTAGAAACAACCGAAGCAAAGCCCATGCATCAGTTGAACGGCTACATGGACTTCCACCGGGAGTCCCGGAATTCCGAAAATGGCGTAGCGGATGCCATAGCAAGCCATGCCGAAGGTCATGATCTTGCGGAAGCCGAATCGAGTGAGAAATTTACCCAGCAAAATCAAAGCCACGATTTCGGAAAATTGTCCCAGCGACATGGCCGGCATGATGTAACTGGCCTGTAGCCCGCTTTCTTTGAGAAAGGGGCTGGTATTCATCATGTAGAGGGTGTGGAGAACGCTCACCGGCAGTGTCAGGATCAGGAGCACTCGAAAGGACCGCTTGCGAAACAGCCCCATGGCTTCGACAAAAGCCAGTTTCTTGCGGTTCTTGGCCGAGGGAGGGGTATGGGGCAGAATAAACCAGCAGAACAGGGCGTAGACGATGGCCAGGCCTCCGGCAAATTTCAGGCTGTCGAGCATGCGTGCGGTTACGTCGGGGACGTTGTCGCCCTTGAAAAAGGGAGGAAGCGCCTGAAACTGCAAGTTGGTCTGGAGCCAGATCATGGGGAAGACCCAGGAGACGACGATCCAGGCTACGGTTCCCCATACCCGCACCTTGGGAAACTGGGTTTTGGGATCGCCCAGATGCTGCATGGCCAGCGAGTTGGTCAAGGCGATGGTCGGCACGTAGAGAATGGCGAAAAAAATGGAAAGCCCCATCCACATGGCCAGGGTGGTCTGATACGCCGTGGCCCATTTCAGAATACCGGCAACAAGCAACATGATGCCCAGGCATTTCTGGGTGGAAAACATCCGGTCGGTCAGTTGACCGGCGATAAAAGGGGCGAGGAATGAGCCCACCGCCAAGGGAATGCCGATTATCATGCCCTTCTCCGATTCTGTGAAACCCAATCCACCCTCGGAAACTTCGGCCACGAGGAAGATGCCGGCCAGGGGCATCCACAATCCTTTGACCCCGTATTCCATGAACATCATCAGGCAGAGCCGTGTATCGATGCCTTTTCCCCGGGTGGATGCGGGTGTTGATTGCGACATGAATCTAAGGGGAAGGAATTTCGTTTCAGTTGGGTAGGCCGAAGTGTCGGGCTATGGGCGCTTGATACTCTGATATGGTCCCGCTGATGACGTCCTCGACGGCAATGCGTCGGCCAGCCAGATCGGACTCCAGAATGGCAAATGCAGAGGCCAGATCGGCCAATCCTTCCCGTCCGCTGGCTTGGGGCTGCCGTCCTCCGTTTATGGCGTTCAGCCAATCGAGTTGGGCGACTGCAAACTCGTTGGTCATACCGAGTGGAAATTCGCGGGCCTGGCGGGGAGGCCGGCAATTCTCCCGGTAGAGGGATTGTATGGGATGGGTTGAGCCGTCATCCAAAGTCAAGGTATCGCCCAGGACGCGCCCCCTGCTCCCGTAGAGCACGGGTCCTCCACCGAAATGGACGCCCCCACCGTGTCCGGCCCAACTAGCAGTCAGAGTGCCGAATGCTCCATTGTCGGTGGTAAAGGACGCGCTGAAAATATCGTCCGCGTCGCAATCCATGGTCTCCGCTTTACCGTTTGAATTGAAAAAGCGCCGCTTGGGTTCGATGACTGCGGTGGTTCCGGCGATTGAGGTGATTTCACCCAGGAGGTAGCGGACCAAATGGAGTTGATGCACCCCCAGATCGAGAGTTATTCCGCCCCCCAATTTCCTGACGTGCCGCCAGGGAGTGTGCGCCACCACCTTGTCTGGCGTCCACCAGTTGCCCACATTGCCAAATAGAAACATCTGTGGGGTTCCAAGGTAACCGGCATCGATCAGCCAGCGCAGGTAGCGCGCCTGGTCCTTATAGCGCCAGTTCTCAAACACTCCCAGGGTGAGACCGGCGGATTCAAACTGTTGGCACATTGTGCGGGCGGCGCCTACGGTAACGGCCAATGGTTTCTGCGTGAGCAGGTGTTTGCGGCATCTGTAGGCGGCATCGGCTACGAGGTGGTGCATCCCATGCGTGGTAAAGTCGTTGACCGCATCAATGGGCCCATCGGCTATCATCTCGCGATAATCATGGTAGAGCGCCACATCCACATCATCCTGAAAGTCGGATACGTATTCATCCCCAATGGCCAGGGGATCGCCTGGGGCTTGGCTGACGGGGGGACGCTGGGGCGGGCCTTCACCGCGCTTGGCATACATTTGCGCGTCTTCTATCCGGCGGGCGCAGAGCGCGGTGATGCGGAAGTTATCGATTCCCGCTTCCCGAATGACTCGATAGCCCTTCAAATGTGCGGCCAGGATTCGTCCGCAGCCCACTATGCCTATGCGAATCATAACAGTTCCAGCTCCGAGTTTATCGACGGTGATCGATACAATACCAATGAGGAATCCATTTTCGTGTGGTTCGGCGCTACTTTGCAAGTGGAGATGGGAGAATCCGCCTTACTATCCTGATCGTGATCTTGATCGTAATCGTGATCGAATTTGAAACATGGATCTTACTGCGCCTGGGGGCTGCGGCAGGACAAGTTACACGGATGAAAAGGGATTAACCACAAAAGGCACAAAGGCACACAAAATCTTAACGAAATTGGCGATCTTTTCGACAGCTAATCCAGAAGAAAGTTTTAACCACGGATTTCACGGATCCCGCTTCGCCCAAGAGCTACGACAGGAGGCGCTGGGCACGGAT
>JAABVD010000200.1:0-4885 GCA_014529615.1 Opitutia bacterium | reverse complement strand
TGGCGGACATCCTGCCTGTGCCTCACCGCACGCAGACAGGGGGAAATGTCCGCCCTCCGTTCTCCCACTATGTGCCTTTGTGCCTCTGTGCCTTTGCCCCTATCTCCCCCCTCATTCCTCATTCCTCATTCGCGCGCTTTGGCGCGCTACCCCCCCTCTCTCTGAACTCTGAACTCTGAACTCTTATCCCTAATCCCCCAGTTGAGGCATCTTGAACTTTTCCAGGGAAGCCGGGGAGTGCTCGCGCCTCATGATGGTTTCGATCTGTGCGACGATGGCGGGGTTGGCGGAGGCCACATTGCTCTGCTCCCTCGGATCATCTTTCAGGTTGAAAAGCTCCAACTCGAGGTTTCCGTCAAAGATATCCTTTCTTATCCCTTTCCACTCTCCCAATCGAACGGCCTGTTGCCCGTTATAAGACGGGAATTCCCAATAAAGAAACGAGTGCTCTCGTTGCTCGGCATTTCCCCAAAGGGTGGCTGAGAAACTTATGCCATCGATGCCGTGTGGAGTTTCTGCTCCTGCTATTTCACAAAGCGTTGGCAGGACGTCCCAGAAGGCCGAAATGTGATCCGAGGTTTGCCCACCGGCAATTTTTTCGGGCCAGTGGGCAATCATGGGAACGCGAATACCTCCCTCGTGGACGTATCCTTTGGCCCAGCCTCGCTCACTTTTGAAAGGGGCGGCGCTGTCAAAAAAAGCGGAGTCGCTTCCCCCATTGAATGTCGGTCCATTGTCGCTGGAAAAAAGAATCAAGGTGTTCTCGAAAAGTCCGAGCCGCTTCAAAGTGGCGACCAGAACGCCAACACTCTCGTCCAGGTATGAAACCATGGCAGCGTAAGCCGCGCGCGGGGTGCGGTGAGGGAAATAACCCCTGTTACCCAGGTAGGGGTCCTCCGGGCCGAATTTTTTTTGATAGTAGTTCACCCACCTTTTTGGGGCCTGGAGGGGAACGTGGGGAATGGGGGAGGCGAAGTAGAGAAAGAAAGGTCTGTCCTTATTTTCCTGAATGAAACCGACCGCTTCGTTGAGCATCAGTTCGGGGGAATATTGCTGGAGGGTGAAAAGCACATAACTGTTGGGATCATGCGGGTCCGCTTCTTCATCCAGCTTTGTTCCCGGAACGACCAATTTATTGTCCAGCCAGTGCTTATCCTGGTTTTTCCACAGGTGTTTCGGGTAGAAAGTGTGAGCCTGTCTCTGGCAATTATAACCATAAAAAAAATCAAAACCCTGCTTGTTGGGTATGCCTTCGGTCAGGGGCGCTCCCAGGCCCCACTTTCCGATAATAGCGGTTTTGTATCCCACCGATTGCAGTCGTGTCCCAATGGTAATGGTGCCGGCGAGAAGCGGACGCTGACCTTCCAGGTTGGGGTCTTCCACCATCTTGGCGTAGTTCCAGGTATCGCCCCGTTCACTCCATTCGTCATTGCCGCGAATGCGGGCATGACCGGTGTGTTTCCCGGTCAGGAGCACGCAACGCGCCGGCGCACAAACAGGGGAGCCGGAATAATGTTGAGTGAAACGCATTCCCTGAGCCGCCAATTCGTCGATGTTGGGAGTCTCGATCTTCTGTTGTCCATAACAGCCCAATTCCCCGTATCCTAAATCATCGGCCAGAATGTAGACGATGTTCGGCTTCGATGGACTCGCCGCAGATGGCTTTGAAGGAAGCTCTCCCCGGCCGGTTCCAACGCCGATAATGGCCCAACTGAAAAACGTGATTAGCAGGATTGGATAGGTGCGGTTCATTTTGAATTTGTAACTACTCAGGTCTGCATAGCCTGGATCGCCTGAACGGCAAATTCCTCGTGTAAGTGGGTGGGCAGACAAATGTCTACAAAGTGACAACTGTGCTCTGCCAGAGCTTCCTCCAGGGTTGTATGGACTGGAGCCGGGCAGTTCAGGGACTTCAGTTTTTCCTCGCTTGATGCGGCCCTGGTGTCCACCGCCGCTACAATTTCCACGTCTGGGAGGACCTTGTAAACCTGGGCGTGCACACCACCCATGAACCCGCAGTCAACCAGGATGCCTTTCAAAGTTTCTTCCGGGTATTGCATCATGCGTATCGATCTACGCGCTGTTCCACGTCGGCGGCCAGCATGCTGATGTGATTCAGGATAAAGTCTTTCATGGATAGATCGGGATTTGCAACCAGTTCGGTCAGGTCGATGCCCCAGGCAATGGACTCGCATTGATCCGTATGGTGGGCATCGAAATGGGTCGCGTTGGAGTGACGCCTTCCCGTTACGGCCCGGTCGTAGCGTTTTCCTCCCGAAATCTGGGAATCGAATACCGCCATCAGAGCCGCGGCCAGTTCGGGGTGCGGGTCACAGTCCATGGCCACTTTTTCGGAGTCAGCCAACCAGTCCAGATCGCGCCAACCCTCGCATCCTGTCACCCTTTCCGGCCTGTGATGACCGGCCGTTTGCCTCAAGGCCTTCAGGCAGCAGCTCAGCACGGCAACGTGAGCATCGTGTTTATCCGCCGGCTGGTGAAGGTAAACGAATCGCGGTTGCATGGTTGACAAGATGGCGACCAGATCCCGGACGACTGCATCCGAGGCGGTGGCTTTCACCTCTTTGCTGGAGTAGTCGAGTTGAAATTGGGCCGCGTACCGGCCTATTTGCGCCGCCTTTCTTTGCTCTCGGCGACGGGTCAGGCGCATTTCTTCATCGGTATAGTCTGCATATGGACCGATGCGCGAACTACCCCGCCCATCGGTTACCGTGACCCCGGTAAACCAATAATCCTCCCGCCCGTAGCAGGCGGCGATACCTTCATAGGCCATGAATTCCAGATCATCCTGATGGGCGCCGATGGCCAGGTGAGTGGTCGCCATCAGGGCTTCATCCAAATCAAATTTCGGATTTAGCCAGATATCGGATTCAGGTTTGTTCAGCTTGAGCATTCCGGAGTTATTTGAAATCTAAACGGAGGTTAGAAGAGGTCGGCTGGTTGGAGCCGTTTGAATCCTTCGATGGCCTCGTATTCGGCCATGCCCACGTCGTTGTAGGCCTCCGCCGTCGAACGATTGATATCGTCGGTTTGTTGCCAGATCTCCTTGTGGCCGGAATGCCTGAGCGGGAACTGGCTCCTCTGGGAACGGTACTGAAAACTGGCCTCGATCTTCAGGGCCAACTCGTCCGGACTGAGCGGCACCGCCATGTCGATGGCGTTGAGAGGCCACTCCTGCCCAATACCCCGGTAACTCCATAGGTAGCACTCTTCCAGCCAGGTTTCCCCACCGACCGCCTGAAGGGCTTTGCGGAAAAGCTGGAAACAAAGACCGGAAAGGGAACCCGGGTCGGCCGAGCCCCCGGAGACATATATTTGGTGCGGCTCAATTTCCCGCAGCAGTTCCACCACGATTTTCTCGTCCTTTTCCGTGGGCTGAAAGTTACGATACCCCCCCGATTCGTAGAAGGGGAGATCCAGAAAACGCAAGCGATCGGGAGCCATTTTGAGATTTCGGGATGCATCTCGGGCTTCGTTTCTCCGCACCAGGGACTTGACCTGTCGGATATCGGCAGAGTCATCCTCCTGAGGGGATTTGGCCTGTAATTTCTTAAGAATGACACCGGCGACCTGGCCGAGGCTGACCCCATCCGCGCCTTTCAGGTTCAGTTCCTGTTCAAGCTCATTCATCAAAGAGAGAATTTGCCTGGCCATGCCATCGGGCACCGCCAGATTGCCGGAAGTAAAATAGGCCAGGGTGACCTCGCTTCCCTGGTTGTTCAGGCGGTGGATGGTTCCGCCCATGCAAAGAACGTCTTCGTCGGGTTCGGCGGCAAATACGACGACGCGTTTGGGAAAGGGTTTGGCCCGCTCCGGCCGATTGCTGTCATCGGCGTTGGGTTTCCCGCCGGGCCAACCGGTGATGGTGTGCTGGGTCTGGTTGAAGACCTTGATGTTCAGATCGTAAGCAGCGCCCACCTCGGTGAGGAGATCGCCCAAACCGTTCTCGTTGTAATCCGAATCCTGCAGTTTGAGGATGGGTTTTTTTACCGCGCGGGAAAGCCAGAGAACGGCTGAGCGAATCGTGGGGACCGTCCAGCTCACCGGACCGACCAGCCAGGGAATGCGAAACCGGGTTAGCGCTTCGCTCGCCGCCTGATCGACAAAAAACCGAACATCGGGGCGCCCTTGCAAGAGGCTGGCGGGAAGATTTTCGGTGGGCTGTTCTTCCACCGCTTGCCGGAGGACTTCCACCTTCGCCTGCCCCCAGGCCATCAGGACAATACGCGTCGCCTTTCGAATGGTTCCCACCCCCCTGGTAATGGCGTAACGGGGCACATTGGCCGCCCCCAGGAAATCCCGTGCCGCATCGCGGCGGGTCAGGGAGTCCAGCCGGATCAGCCGCGTTTTCGAGTCGCTGGTCGAGCCCGGTACATTGAATCCGATGTGACCCGTCCGACCGATCCCCAGGATTTGGTAATCCAATCCGCCGGCCCGTTCGATCTTCCTTTCATAGTCGGCACAATAATCGAATACCTCAGCCCGGTCTACCATACCCGATGGGATGTGAACCTGCTCTTTTGGAATATCCACCTGGCCGAACAAGTGCCGCCACATGTATTGGTGATAGCTCTGAGGATGGTCTGGCGGTAATCCATAGTACTCATCGAGATTGAAAGTGACCACATTGCCAAAACTCAATCCTTCCTCCCGGTGCAGGCGAACGAGTTCCCGGTAGACGGGTAGGGGGGTTGAACCCGTGGCCAATCCGAGCACGGCCTGGTCGCCTGATCCCGCTTTCCGCTCAATCAATTCCGCGATCTCGGCCGCGACGATGCGGGCCGCTTCTCCCGAATCGGTATGGACCCGGGTCTTTATCCTTTCGAACTGCTCTTCTTGGCGACTCACGGGAAGTTAACCACGGATT
>JAABVD010000199.1 GCA_014529615.1 Opitutia bacterium | reverse complement strand
AAACTTTCTTCTGGATTAGCTCTCGAAAAGATCGCCAATTTCGTTAAGATTTTTTGTGCCTTTGTGCCTTTGTGCCTTTCTCCGAGGTTATTGGCTGAAAATATAAACGAAAAGATTCACCCCGAGGCGCGTATAAAAAGTGTGGGCATAATCGCTGATTTCCCGGCTGTGATAATAGCGAAAAACCCGCCAATCCCCCGAGGGTTCCTCCACCCAGGCGGGAGTGCCGGGGATCTCACAATAAATCGTGTCGCTACGCCCGTCCTCACGGGTGGTTTCATATTTTTCCCCACCATAGGCCGCCTCACTCAAACGATCGGACAATCCTTCGGCCCCCTCCCGCACGCGGAAACCTATGCGGGTGCTCCATTGGCCGAATTCACTTTTCCCCCATCCCATGGCCATAATAGGCATGGCCATGACGGCGACCCGGTCCCCGTATTTGAGGACCATGGATGAATAAGTGCCCTGAGGCCATTTTTCGTTGACGATAAAGGTGCGGATAGCCTCGGGCAACGGCGTGGCGTCAGGCAGACCGGCATAATAGGATTTAAAAAACGGATTACTGCGAGGGAGAGGTTCAAATCGTTTTTCCGGATACACATCCCTGAAGGCGTCTTCGATAAGGGGGGAAACCTCCCAATCGGCAAAGCTGTGCATCTGCCCGTATCGAAGGTTCCCCCTGAGAAAGGAAGCATTTATACCGGCATCCAAAAACAGAAAACCGCCACGCTCGATAAAGCGCCGCAAGTTCTTGATTTCCCCCGGGGTAAAAGTCCAATCCACCCGATCGGCAAAGTTTACATAGATCAGCGGGTGCTCGAAAATGACCTCATCCTCAAAGGAATCAATGTATAATGGAAACGGGTCCAGGTTCAATGTTGTCCGTTGGCGGATCTCTTCCAGCAGGCTGGGCAGCGCATCGGGGTATTGGCGCTGCATGGCGTCCCCCTGAACCAGTTGAACGACCTTGAGGTAGGGAACCTCCTTGGGGGGAAGCCTGGGCGGGTCCGCTTCCTCCCCTACTTTCACTATTCCGCACAGCGGAAGTCCCGGCATCAACACCAATATGAGCAAGGTAATTTTTTCAAAACGATTCATCCTTAGAGCTGTACTCCCAAACGCCTCAGCATTTGGTCTTTTATATATTGGGCAAGCGGACTTTTCGGATCCTTTTCCATCACAGATTTCAAATAAATCAATTCCTCCGGATCGTTCAGGCCTATCAGGAGGACCACGGAGCGGCGCTGCACCAAACCGTCCGGGTCCGCCAGGGAAAGGTGCAGAATATTTCGAATATCACTGTACTGCCTCAGTTTCAATTCATCCAGGGCCTGCGCGCGCAGCCGGGGCGTCTCATCGATCAGAAAATCCAACAACAGCATTTCGGCTCGGTTTTGCGGGAGTTCACGGGTCAGGATAAGGGCGGTTTCGCGCATCTTTTCATGACGGGCGAAAGCGAGGTCTTCAATCAGGGCGGCGGGGACCTTCTTGCGGTTGGCCAATAAATAACCGGCCAGGTAGAGCCGCACCCTCTCGGACTTGTCATTGGCCAATCCGGCCAACTTTCCGGTGTCGACCTGGAAATCCGCGTAGGCTAAAAATAGTCTCAGGGCCGCCAAACGGTAGGTGGGGTTTCCCGACTCGAGGATGGAATCGAGAAAGGGCCGGCCTTGTTCCTTGAGCTGGGACAAGGACTGGATAAAGACCAAGCCTTGTTGTTGGTTGAAGGACCCGGTCATAAGGTGCTCGGTCAGGCGCAGGGCCTCCCGGGCATGGGGACGAATCCGGAAAAGGGACAATTCCGCCTCCTTGACCACCTCATCGTCCCCGTCTTCAAGCAGTATCTCCAGCCATTCGATGCCTCCGGATATGTCATGGCTGCCCAAAATGTTGGCAAAGAGCAACCGAATACTTTGAACCGGATCTTCCACCAGCAGGGAGGCGAGTTGGAGGACGGCGGCAATACGCGATAAACGCCCGGCCAATCGCAAGGCCTCCAGCCTGACCAGATCATCCTCATCGGCCAAAAGTGTCAGCAGGGTCGACTCGGGGAGTTGGATACCGAGGAAGAAATAATCGCTCAACATATTGCGGCGCACCACCACGTCCTCATCGAGGAATGCCTCGATAAACCCTTGCTGAATGGCCAGGGGGAACATTTGCCGGACCGGAACCTGTTCATTGCCCTGGAAATAGGTGTTCCACAAATTGACCAACATACCCAGGCTGGAAGATACCATGCGGCGGATCTCCCGGTCCTCGTCATACATCAGCAGTAGAATTGGCTCAACTGCGGATGGGGGCATGGAGGATTGCATTTCAATCAATGAAACCAATGCGGCCCGCCGCACCCTGACGTGGTCATCAAACAAACCGGATACTACCCCCAACAACGCCTCCGGAGCCCGGTACTTCCCCAACAACATGATGGATCCCACCCTGGTATCGACATTGTCTGATTCGAGGTCCTGCAAGACCCTCCAGATCGTCTCATCATGGGTTAAGAGACCGCCATCCCGGGACGGTTCACCCGGTTCCTGGGCAACGGAAGCAAAAGCCCAGAGAAGAACAAAGCTCGCCATGCGAAAAAAATGGCCTGGAATGGTTTTCAACCTCCTCATTTCAGCCCCAACATGCGCCTCCGGTACCATTCACTCAAAATAAACAGGGCCAACACCAGGAAATAGGGCCATCCCCGGGCCCAATAATATCGGTGGACCACCACGGGAATGTGATCCGCCACGGGGACCTCCCCGAGTTTCTTCCAGTCGCGGTAACTCGCATAGGATCCCCCGGTCAACCTGGCCACGTCTCGCAGCAGGGATTCCCGGAATTCCGTATCGGCCAATTCGGGTCCGGTTGGTGAAACGGCGAAGAAAGCATCTTGTTCGAGCAGTTCGCCATCCTCGTATTCTACCGCGTAACGCACCTGATATTCACCGGAAAGGCCGGGAGTAAAATCGCCCTGGTAAATCCCTGGCAGGGTCAGGGAGGGGTTGAGCAGAATCTCGGCGGATTCCCCCGAGGGTTGTTCCACTCGGGCCGTGACGCGGGCCTCCGATTCGGGGCCGAAATCCTGGGCGCGCACCTTCAGGTCCAAATCCACCTCGGATTCCAGTGATTGCACCGAACCCTGCAAAGGCATATCCATGCGTTCCTTGCCACCGCTGGCCAACCAAAAAAGCAGGTGTTGCCAAAACCGGGCGTGTTGCGCTTGGCCCCTTTCCGACTCCATATGCCAACGCCAGGTATTTTCGGTACCCAAATAGGCCGTGCTGCCCGCTCCATAAGCCTGAACCGCCAATATGGGATGTTCCTTTCCCAGCGTTCGGGCCGAAGTGCGCCCACCCCGACTTTTATCCGTACCCAGATATACCGGGGTGTTTTCCGGCAAGTAGGGCCTGGGATTCTGAAATAAGACACCCCCTCGTCCACTGGCGAATACGGGATCGACCTCCAGTTCCAGAAACCGCTTGTCCCGATAAATGATCGATTCCACCGTCTTGACCGGCAGCATGGAAGCCAAACTCTCCGGCAAATCATTCAGGGGACCCACCCCCAGCATTCCCGCCCCGCGCCGGGTAACCATATTGTGCAAGGCCTGCACAACCTGTCCGGACAATAGGGGGACGAGCCGCGTATCCAAAATGACGGCTTCGTAACGGTGATAAAAGGAAGGTTCCTGAGGGATCTCCGACAAGGGGGTCATTCCCTCCTCACCCGTCAGGCGCTGAAGATAGGACGTCGGACCGGTTCTGATCAGACTGTCCAGCTTGAACCGGGGGTCTTCCCGCAATGCCTGTCTGAGGAATCGAAACTCCCAGTGCAATTGAGATCCTAGAAAAAGGATCTCATACTCCTCGGGATTTCGGATAACCAGGGTGGCAAAGTCTACGTCTGAGGCGGGATTTGTGTCTTCGGCCAAAGGTCCCACCCGCATCCGATAGGTCTGCACCCCCGCGAATTCCGCTTCATCTTGAAATTCCATCCCCCTTGTCTCCCCCGGCGCCAGATTGATTTCCCTTTCTTCCAACAGGTGGCCACCGCGATAAAGTTGCACCGTGACGGATTTTGGGAAATTAAACCGGTTCGTCACCTGGCCGGAGAGGGTCACCGCATCCCCCACCTCGGCCTCGAGTTCCGAATTGGAAAAGCGGACCTCCACATCCCCGGGAGGTGTGTTTTCCCCCACCCCAATAACAGAAATGGGAATCTCGGCATTGCGGAATTGTTTGGCGGTTTGAATGAGCTGGATTCCGCTGTTCTCATTGCCATCCGAAATTAGCACCACCCCCCCGAGCGAATTCGCCCTCAATTGGTCCCGCTTCAACAGGGTGGCCAGGGTTTCCCCCGGGGCGCTCATGCCCGCCGCCCTGTAGGATCCACCGGGGCGCCAGGGAACCGCTTCTTCGTTAAAAAGCAGGGGATTGACGGGGTAGGCCGCCAATGGGCCGGTAAACAAATTCGTTTCCTCCCCAAATCGAATCATATCCTCCACTGCGTCGGCCCTGGTTTTGTAGCCCCGGGTGTCCGGAGTCTCCATGCTCCCGGACGAATCGGCCAAGACGACCAATTCGAAGGCGCTGGGGTCGGGTTCCTTTCGCTCGGTGTAAGGGTTCAACAAGGCCAAGACCAGGAACAGCAGGGCCGACCCCCGCAGCAATCCCAGCGGGATAAAATGCTTCTTGGGAATCCATCCCCGCAACCTCAGCAGGCTCCAGCCCAGCCCAAGGGAAGCCACCACCGTAGCCAGCCCAATCCACGCCCAGGAAAATGTAAGGTCGAATTGCATCCCCTGTATCCCGGTCAGGAATTGCCGCTGCCCTCCTCAGCCAATCGCTCAAAGTATTTTTCGACCTGGGCACGGTATTGTTCGGGCGGGTCGCTGGACTGCCGG
>JAABVD010000006.1 GCA_014529615.1 Opitutia bacterium | reverse complement strand
AGGTCTGTATACCAGGGATAGAAACGACTCGACCACCAGGTTTCCCTTTGCATCAGTGGCTTGGTCAAAGAGTCCGTTTTGTTCCACGGAAGGCCAAACGGGTTTGACCGCCCCGAATTCCGAAAAGAAATCTCCCGAAAGATTCTGCAGCAGTTCCTCCGGATGCGCCACCCGAGCCGTCGACCGGGCCTCCGCCAGCAAAATGGAATCGTCCAGACGGATATCGGGGCCGAAAGGTTTGGAGAGATCCACCTCCGGTTCCCAAAGGCTGGCATCAGTTTTGACGGGGCCGGAATAATTGCGAGAGGTGGGAAGAAAAATGGGCTCCGAATCGAAGAGGAAGGCCCTCCCCAACAGCAGTTCGCCGTGCAATTGTTGATCCCCGGATTGATGGAAGACAAAGGCGCCTCGCCCGGGTTCGGGTTGGTCGTGTTTCGGATCGACGCGAAATAGGGACCAAATGCCCAGGTGCGCTACAATTCCCATCGCAAAAATGAGCGTTAACCGCCCCCCGTAACGGGTCGATTTCCGGGGTTTTCCCATCTCAATGAAAAGTGGGCAATTCGATGGCCCGATTTTCCCCGGCCACTAGCACGTGAGTAAATCCGGCTTGTTTGGCTTGTCCAAAAATATCGAAAACGGTTTGGGCCCGAATCGAGGGATCGAGCCGCACCAGCAATGCGGCCTTTTCTCTCCCCTTCAAAAAAGCGACCGCCTTTTCCTTGAATTGGGAAAGCTTCAAGTTTTGGCCCTCAAACAAAAGCATGTCGTCCCGCCTTACCGTCAGAACGGCCGCGACCTCCATGCCGCCGACCAATTCTTCGGTCAACTCCAAATCCACCTCCACCCCCTGTGGAAAAACGAAAGCCGAACTGAATATTCCAAAAAACAATACGATGATCAGGATGTCCAGGATAGGTACGACCTCCAATTTCGAATCGGCCCTGGTCTGAATGAACCTTCCCAGATTGAGCGGTTGGCTAAACATGGCGGTTTTCTTGGGAAGCAGGTTCCAACTCGAACCCCTGGCCGCGCAGGTCGCGCACGATAAATTTCAGCATTTCGTTTCCCGCCCACTCCATGTCCAGGACCAAAGCCCGCACCCGGCCGTGCAAAAAATGATATCCGAGAAAGGCCAGAACGGCTACGGCCAATCCCCACGCCGTTGTCAGCAGCGCCTGCCACATGCCCTGGGAAAGCAAGGTGGCATCCGAGTAGTTTCCGGCCGCTTGCATTTCAAAAAAGGTCTGGGCCAGGCCGATAACCGTTCCCAGCAAACCAACCAAAGGAGCCGCCTTGGCCAGAGCGGACAGCGCTCCCAATCGTTTTTCCAGGGCGGGAATCTCCACCAAGGCCGCCTCCTGGATTTCGTAGCGGATCTTTCCCTCGTCCTCTTCGAAGTGAAGCAGGCTGGCCTTGACCAGATGGGGCAGAGGCCCCGGTGTCTCCTCACAGAGGGTGAGCGCTTCCACCAAACGCTGCTTGCGCACCGCATTTTTTATTCCGGCAATAAATTCCGAAGATCGAATCTGTCCGCGATGCAGGTATAAGACCCGCTCCACGAAAACGAGAAATGCGACCAGGCTCATGAGGAGCAAAATCCACATGATCGGTCCGCCATTCTCCATTAAACTGAGATTAAATCCATTCATCCCTATCCTTGCTTCTGACCCATTCGGGCAAGTTTACCTTGGGCCAGGTTTTGAAAAGGCAATCCCCGCTCCTCTATGAGGGCGTAAACCCGGCGGGCCGACTCCAGGTCTCCTTGACTCTCCAATGCCTCGCCCAGAGAAATGACGATTCGGGACATCCAGTAACGACCGGTGGGCCCAAATTCCCGGGCATGGTCCTCCTCGATGAGAAACTGATTGATGGTCAACCAGTAGATCTGGATCACCCGTTCGGGATTGTTCCGGCGTTGATAGGCGAAAGCCCATTTCCAGGCCGCTTCCACCCGCAGATCAATGGGCAGGTCGGGCAACTCGGCCAACCGCTCGAATTTTCCGATGGCTTGGTCGATCCTCACCTGGGAAGTGTCGGTTTGGGCTAAAATGCACTCGGCTTGAGCCATGAGCACGACCGCGCTGTCCTTGTGCTCCGGGAAGGCGATGAGCAATTGCTCGAAGACCTGTTCCGCCCCGCCAAAATCATTAAAGCTTCGCAAAAGATTGCCCTGATTCAACCGCCCGTAAAATACCAGGGGATGTTCGGGATAGTGGTCCGCCATCCGCTCGAACACCAGGCTTGCTTCCCTCATGGTGGAATCGGTCCCCCGGGTGAGGGCATGGAGGGCGGCCTCATACAAGGCCACCGGGGCAAGTTCGCTGTCGGGATAGGTATCGGCCAATTGAATCAATCTTTGCTGGGCATCGACCATGAGGTTCTGAGAAGCAAAATACCGGGCTTCGGCAAAGATGCTCTGCACCGCGGCTCGCGTATTGGGGAAATCACGACGCACAGCCTCGAGCAATTCCATTCCCTCCTCCTCGCGGCCGGAAAAAACCAATGCCTGGCTCTCCATGACCTGGGTGAGGCTGGTGATCTCGATACCCAATCCTTTATCCAGTTGCCCTTTGGCTTCGCTCAGGGCCCGGTAAACTTCCCCCGCCACCGCGGGGGTCATGTCGTACCGGCCCGTTTTCAGGGTCAGTTGACACCTTAACCACAATAAACGAACCCAGAGGGAAACGGGCAGCACTTCCTTCGACTCCCGGGTCAGCCAATCGCTGAGCAGTTGATAGGCCTCGGGTTTCTTCCCCACCCGCTGCATGGCCGAGAGAAGATTCCAAAGCGCCCGCCATTTCTGCGCGGGATCCACGCTGCCGTCCTCCTTGAAGGCACCGATGTGCTCAATGGCTTTCTCGTAATTGCCGGATTTGATTTCCGACAATATCCATTGAAAGAGAACGACCCCCCGGTCGCTCTGGTACTGGTCTATTGCAACCCCGTAGGAATCCGCCGAATTGCGATAGTCCTCGGCCAGAAAAAAGCAATCTGCCACCAACAATTGAATGCGATTGCGTTCGCCATCAGTCCCGACCAACTCTCCCAACTGTATGAGAAATCCGGCCGCAGTTCGAAAGCGCTGCCGTTGAAAGGCAATCAATACGAGCAACCGGAGAGTGGACTGCCTCAGTTCGGCGTCGGGATTTTCCGCCAGCAGGGTTTGGCACTCATTTTCCGATGCCTCGTATTCCATGATCCGGTAGAGAAGCTGAGCCCGGCTGTAGAGCACCTGATCTTTCAGGACTCCAGGCAAACCGGCCAGGGGGAGTTCATTTGTGAAGGTAAGGAATGCCTCTATGGCCCCCGAGGTGGTGGCCGATAAAACCTGGGCATGCAAAGCGTGCAAACGCAGTTCGGTGGTCACACCTGTGGACAAAAGGCGTTGAAATGCGTCCCGACCGCCCTCCGTGGCCCGCCCCGACAGAATTCCCTGCAGGAGCAACAGTTCATCCCGCAAATCGTAATCCGCTTCCAAAATCAGGGGCAACGTCTCCCGAATAGACTCCACCGCTTCCTCTGACCGATCCGCCGCGTTGAGGGCCACGGCATATTGCTTGGCAAACTGATAACCCGCCCTGTTGCCTTCCACGATTTGGGAATCCATCTCCTCTCGCAAAAGCTTCAGTTGATCCGGGCTGATCCGACGCGATTCCAGCAACAAGGTCCTGTAAATGATGAGGGCAATCTGCGCCCTCTGTTCAGTGGAAACAGCGGCTTGGCGGGCACGCTCCAGGAGAGCCTCTCCTTCTTCCCCTTCCAGGATCCTTCGTTGCAACAATCCTCGGATCAAGAGGTGCCAAGCCCTTTCCTCCATCAACAAAGCCTGCCCATCCACCAACTCCAAAGCCACTTTGGCCTCCTTCTCCTCCCCCAGAAAGTGCCCCACCAGGGCTCGGCGGAGGTGATATCTTGAGGCGCGCTTCCCATGATACTTCTCCAAAGCCGCTTTGGCCTCCTCCAGTCGGCCCAGAGATATGAAGGCCGTGATGCGATTGAGCTCCATTTCATGGGTTGCCCCGTCTGCGATATCAGCCTTTTCCAGAAGGCGATCGTAGAACCCGATGGCAATATTGCCCAAACCCGTCCTCAGGGCGGAGTCTGCCGCCGCTCTCTCCCAGGTCCTCCGCTGATCTTCCTCAAAGGCCTCCGCTTCGGCCTCACCAATCAGGGGAGTGATGGCATCGACTGCACCGGCCTGTTGCCCGAACAGGACCGGGCTGCTCGCCCATGCGGCCATAACCCAAGCGGCGGAAAGCAAACCTCCCGTGAGCGATTTGCCAATCATCTTCAAAACGGTTTCACTATAAAATTTTGCAGTTTCCAACCAATACTCGGACCCCAATCACTCCCTTCGGGCTCCAAAAAATTATCAAATGTGGCGTGAGTCTCTCTCGTCCTTATAGGCATAACCCGATTCCTGACGCTGGTGATTGACCACGTTCTTTCTGACATAAGCTCGATGAATGTCGTCGGCGCTCATACCCAACACCTGCCCCAATGAAACCAGGAAATGAAACAAATCCACCACTTCGACCCTGGCGTTTTGCCGGTCGAATTTCTGATATTTGGCCCACCATTTCCAAGGCACAGAATCGGTCAACTCGGCCAATTCCTGCTGCATTGCCCGCGTGTAATTGAGCACCCACTCGACCTGTTCTTCCTCCGACATGCCCTCGGTATCGACTCCGATCCGCCTGTTCAGCCCTTCCTGTAATTGAAAAATTTCCTCGAGTTTGTCCATAGGGAACAGATTCGGAAAACCTCTCCCTTTGGGCAAGGCAATTAGGAATTTTGGAGGTATCAACTCAGGTACCTTGAACAATCGTCGATGTTTCATTTTTAACACATTCCTAATTCCTAATTCGCGCGCCTTGGCGCGCTTCCCCCTCTCTCCCAGCCATTCGATCAGGATCACGATCACGATCACGATCAAGATTGAGGGCCATCCGTGTCATCCGTGGTTATCCCCTCTCCCCACTCTGTGCCTTTGTGCCTTTCTCCCTCCTAATTGGCGCGCCCCAGCGCGCCTTCTTCCTCCTTTCTCAATGCTTCCCCTATTCGGAGCAATTCCCCATACGTGGTTTGGCTTGACCCCTTCCCCCGCGCGGCGAAGTATAGGGAACCAAACCAAAACGCATGCAAAATGGACACCGAAGAGATAAAGGGATAGGCGTCAAAATGACCCAACTACACCATCCTGAAGCTTCCCTCTCCCTCCATGAATCTCCGCCTCCCGCAAGTGCCTCCGAGCTTCCTATTGCAGCAATACAACTTCTAACAGCATTCTTACCATGCCCGAATTTGAAGAGCTTAAACCCGTCGACTCCAAAACCGACTACGAGTTAAAATCTGGAAACAATCCAAAAAAAAGCGAACCGGCAGATTCCGCAAAAAAAAGCCGAACCGGATTGGACCGACCGGCCGTGCCCAGGCGGGCCCGCCGCTCGCGTTACCACAGTGCATACCGGAAACCCCGGTCCGGACCGATCAAACCCCCTTCCAAACCGATGGCACAGGAACCTGCCTCCGGGTCGGAGGATCGTCAAAAACCGGAACGCTCCAAACCGCCTCCGCGTAAAAGGCGCCGCCCCCATGCCAAAGCGGGCCAAGGTAAACGGCCACCCCGTTCGGGTCAACAGCGTCATCGAAACCGCGGCGGTTCCGGAGGCCCCCGTAAAAAGGGCGACAGGAGAAGGTCCGATCGTCGTAGCGGCCACCGGGGCCCCGCCCGCTCCAAAGCCACACGCCACGGGAAACCCCCAGCCCCAAAAGGCCTGTTTGCCTCCATCCTGTCCCGGTTGAAATCTCTGTTCGGCATCAAAGAGCCCGAACCGGAAAGGCCAAAACGGAAGCACCACCGCAACCGGCGACGAAGCAAGAATTACCGACCTAACAAGCCAAGAAGAAATCGGCCAAACCGCCCCTCCCAAAAAGGGGGTGGTTCGAAACGAACTGCCGGCCAGGATACCCAATCCAAGCGCCGACCACCCCGCCGCCGCAGGCGTCGTCGAGGTGGTCCTCCGCGAGGTGGGTCCCACCCACAAAAAAACTTGACGGGAAGGAAGACGCCATCCAACCCTTCCCCTTCGGCCGCCTCCCGAAAAAATCCTCCCTCATCCTAATCCCAATGTCCCTACCCTACCGATGCTACCATGGATGTAATGCGTATTGAAGGGGGGAACCCCCTCCGCGGTTCCATACCCATCAGCGGCTCGAAAAATGCCGCCCTGCCCGCCCTTGCCGCCACCTTGCTGACCGAGGAACCCTGTATTTTGGAGAATGTGCCCGATTTGAGCGATATACGGTTCATGGGAAAAATCCTGCATTACCTCGGGGCGGAGGTGGAGCAAACCGAGGCCACTACCTGGAAGATAACTGCGGCCAATGTCGCCCCGCGAGCCCCCTACGAACTGGTTCGAAAAATGCGCGCCTCCGTCTGTTTGATGGGGCCGCTGGCCGGACGCCTTAAACGATCCGAAGTCTCCCTCCCGGGTGGATGCGTCATTGGACCGCGACCCATCGATATGCACCTGAAGGGGTTTGCCGGCCTTGGAATGGGAATCAACATTGAGAATGGTTACGTTCAATTGGAAGCATCGCGGGCCCGGGGAAACCACATTTTTTTGGGTGGACGCCACGGCAGTACCGTGACCGGCACGGCAAACGTCCTCATGGCCGCCGTACTGACCCCGGGTAAAACCCTTATCGAGTGCGCCGCCTGTGAGCCGGAAATCGTGGATCTGTGTTATATGCTCAAAACCATGGGCGCCGACATCGAGGGAATTGGCAGTCCTATTTTAATCGTTCGCGGGGTGGATAAACTACACGGATGTACCTTTAAAATACTGCCCGACCGCATCGAGGCGGGCACTTATCTCATTGCAGGCGCCATGGCCGCGGAAAAACTGACTTTGCAAAACATGCGCGTGGCCGACCAAGCTGCTCTGATCGATAAACTGCGCGAAGCAGAGGTTTCCATTGAAATCGATTCTCCAACCTGTATTACGGTGCGGAAAAGCAGTTCCCCTCTGCGGCCGGTGGATGTGGTGACCCATCCCCATCCGGGATTTCCTACCGACCTGCAAGCCCAGATGAGCAGCCTGTTGTCGGTTACTCCCGGGCTCAGTATCGTGACCGAAAAGGTATTTCCCAACCGTTTCATGCATGTGCCGGAACTGCAACGCATGGGAGCCGACATCGCCATCGAAGGTCCCAACGCCATCATCAAGGGAAAAACCAGCCTTTCCGGGGCTCCGGTCATGGCCTCCGATCTTCGCGCCAGCGCCGCCCTCATATTGGCTGGGCTCGTGGCGGAAGGCGTAACCTGGGTGTTGCGCATTTACCATCTGGATCGCGGCTATGACGACATCGAGGGAAAACTCAAAGCGGTCGGGGCCATTATGAATCGATTGCCCGAAAGCGAAATGCCCAAGGAATTGAATCCCCAAGCCGCCTGAAACCCGTGGAAAATTCCACCTCGGAAATTCCCCCCAAGGGGATGAGTTTTATTAGAACCTCCCTCAACGAGAAGGATACTACCAGCGACAATAAGCTCCGGCCCCTTGATTTCAGCGACTTCACCGGCCAGGAAAAAACATTGGAACGACTCCGGATCATTGTGGGCGCGGCCCGGGCACGCGGAGACGCGCTCAGTCACATTCTCTTCAGCGGACCTCCGGGGCTGGGCAAGACCACCCTGGCCCTGATCCTGGGCAATGAGATGGAACGGGGGGTGCGCATTACCTCGGGTCCCATTATCGAGAAACCGGGCGACTTGGCCGGACTGCTTACCAACCTCGAGTACGGCGATATCCTCTTTATCGACGAAATCCACCGCATTTCCAAGACGGTGGAAGAATATCTCTATTCCGCCATGGAGGATTATCGGATCGATATCATGATCGACCAGGGTCCCAATGCCCGCAGTGTCCGGCTCAATATTCCCCGCTTCACCCTGGTGGGCGCCACCACCCGAATGGGAATGCTTACCGCTCCGTTGCGCTCCCGGTTTACCCTGCAAACCAGGCTCGACTACTATGACCACAGCGATCTCACCAAAATTGTCCTGCGTTCCTGCCATATTTTGGATATCGACACCCACCCGAATGGGGCAAAGGAAATTGCCGGTCGAGCCCGTGGAACGCCCCGCGTCGCCAACAATCTCGTCATGTTTGCCCGCGATTATGCCCAGCAGCGAGGTGATGGAGTAATTACACTGGAAATGGCCAAGGCCGCCCTCGAACTCCTCGAAATCGACGACAACGGTCTGGACGAAATGGATAAACGCCTGCTCAGAACCATTGCCGAAAACTACCAGGGCGGCCCCGTCGGTTTGAATTCCCTGGCCGTGGCCCTGGGCGAGGAAGAAGGCACCCTTGCCGAAGTCCACGAACCCTACCTCATCCAAAAGGGCCTGCTCCAGCGCACTCCACAAGGTCGATCCCTCACCCCAAAGGGCTTTCAGGCCATCGGATTAAACCATCTCGCCCTCAAAGAAAACATCGATTCCCAGCAAAGGTTCGACATTTAGCCCACATGTCTCACAAAATGCCCATGGCGATGCGCTTCACCATCCTGGGAAGCAGCAGCTCCGGCAACTGCAGCCTCCTGGCTACCCAACATTGTAAGGTCCTCATCGACGCCGGTTTCTCGGGCAGGCAATTGTGCCGCCTGCTCAAATCCGTGGGTGAATCGATCGATCACGTCGATGCCGTTTTCCTGACTCACGAACACAGCGACCACTCCGCCGGCATTCGCGGGTTGTGCCGGTTTCGGCACCTGAAGATTTACGCCAATCGCTCAACCGCAAAGGCGGTGCAATCGAAATTGGTGCGCCGCCCCAATTGGAAACTGTTCGAGACCGGATCGACCTTCGCCTTTCGGGATTTGGAGATTACCAGCTTTTCCATCCCCCACGATGCCTACGACCCGGTTGGTTTAATCTTTAAAAATGGCCAGGACACCTCATTGCATGGAAAACGCAGCCTGGCTTGGGTGACCGACCTGGGTTACGTCTCCGAATTGGTCAAGCAGCGGATACGCAAAGTGGACGTGCTGGTCCTGGAGGCCAATCACGATACGCAGATGTTGGCCCAAGACCCCAGGCGACCCTGGCCGGTGAAACAGCGCATCAGCGGGCGCCACGGTCACCTCTCCAACGAGGCCGCCCTGGAACTGCTCGACACCCTGGAAGGCCCGCGGTGGGAACAGGTTTTCCTGGCCCACCTGAGCAAGGACTGTAATTCGGTGGAAAAAGTCTCCCAAAATGTGTCGAATGGGACAAGTCGGGAACGATCCTTCCGCATTACCGTCGCCCCTCCGGGAGAAACCTTGCCACCCTATGAGTTTTAGCCCGCATATCTCACAAATCATCTACTGCGCTCCGGAATATCCGCCTTCATGTATTACGGCGTGACAAGGCCGGCACTGGTGCGGGCTTAGGGCGGATTGGCCAGGTACTCCCGGGCCTCTTCCCAACTGGCAAGGTCGTCCACATCCGATTCCTCCGCCAAGAGCGAACGCTTCAACCCGAGCTCCAAGCATTTTGCCAGAGTCGACGACAATACCCCTCCGCTTCCCCAGGGAATGCCCCGAAAGAGCCCGGGCAGGTTTCGCTTAAGACCGACCAGATAATATCCCCCATCTGTGGCGGGGCCGATAACTACGTCGCAATCCTCCAGCTCCCGAAAGGCATCCTCTACCCTGGCCCGATCCACGTAGGGACAATCCCCCCCCAGAAAAATCAGTTTTTTCACTCCTCGGTCAAATTCCAATTCCATGGCGTGGATAAGTCGTTCTCCCAGGTCAGTTCCCACTTGCGGGATGTATGCGTAGGCATCCCCCAACCAATTTTTCATTTCATCCGGTTTGTCGGGGGTATAGTGGATGTGAATGGGCCAAGGGCGGCCAAGGCGTTGCAAGAGAAATTCCACCAATTGGCAATAACTCCCCAGGGCCGCTTCCGCACCCAGGGACTTTGCCAACCTGGTTTTTACCGCCCCGGCCACGGGAGTTCTCAGCATGATCGCTACAACATTCACCAATCCGTGGAAAAAGGCCGCCCTCTCACAATTTTCGGTAGAGGTAACCGGCCAGAAAGGCCATGAACACATTCGGAATCCACGCCGCGTAGACCGCCGGAAGGTAACCCTGTTCGCCCAATAGAACGGCCAGCCTGGCGATGAGATAATAGGAAAAAAACAAACCGGCAGATTTGCAAACCCCCACCATGGCGTTTACCCGGACCCCGGAAACGGAATAGGGTACCGCGATGCCCACGATGATGAAGCAAATGGCGGTGCCGGCCAGAATGGAATGGTAGCGCACCCGGTAGCTCGTCACTTTTCCGGTATCGTGGACGGCGAAATAGTTCATGATGGCGCGCAATTCGGAAAGGGAAAGGTCCTTGGGCCGTTTATCCAGGGCCATCATCAAGCGGGGTGACTCGTGGTAGTCGGTCATATTCAATTGCTCGAATGGTTTTGACTGAATGAGATCTCCCGTTTCCACGTCGAATTTCAATTCCCTGCCCCGATAAAACGTCCAGGATCGGTCATCCGTGTCGAAATAGGACTCGCTGGCCTGAATTTTGTCAATTTCGCGGTTCTCCCCGTCCATAGTGGAAACAGTTACCCCATAACCGCGGAAAGATATTTTACTGAAGCGGTTCATGAACCAGACCCTCCGCTCAGTCGGATTTTCGAAGGCCACGTTGTAGAGCAATCCCACTTCCTGCAGCTCCTCACTTTCCAATAGGTACTGCAACTCCAGGTCATCCCAGATCAATCGGGCCTCCTCGACGGCCCAGGGAACCACCTTGGCGTTGAGATAGAGAAGGATGATGGAAAGCGACAACCCGGCCAACCAGAGGGATCGGGTTATTTGCCAGAAACTCATGCCGCAGGACCGCATGGCCACGACCTCATTATTGCCGTGAAGCCGGCTCAGGCTGAAGAGCAGAGATACCAGAAAGGCGATGGGCAACACCAGCGGCAGCAAGGTGGGAATTACCAAGGCAAAATAAAACAGGATCTGCCCCACCGGCGCCTTGAAATCCAGCAAATCCCCCAGGTTGTCATACATGTCGTAAATCACCAACAAACCCATGGTGGCGCCAATGGACAGGGTAAAGGCCCGCAACCATTCCCAAAAGATGTAGCGGTCTATGCGATTCACTGATTATCATTCCAACCGAGCCACGGACAGCTCAGCAAGGGATTTGTGCTTTTAATATGCCACTGAACCGGCTAGGGTGCGCCTCTTCTCAATTCCATTCCTCTGCCCACATGCCCAACAAAGATTCCTGGAACAGCCGCATCGGCGTCATCCTTGCGGTTTCCGGAAGCGCGGTGGGGCTGGGTAATTTCCTGAGATTTCCGGGTCAGGTGGCCCAATACGGCGGAGGGGCCTTCATGCTGGCCTACTTCATTTCCTTCCTCCTCATCGGCCTGCCCATTTGCTGGGCGGAATGGACCATGGGCCGTATGGGCGGACAACGGGGCTTCCACTCCAGCCCCGGGATTTTCAACCTGATCATTCGGCGCCCCTGGGGGAAATACCTTGGCATTCTGGGCGTGACCATCCCCCTGATCATATACATGTACTACGTCTACATCGAATCCTGGTGCCTGGGATATTCGCTCGGGTTCGTCCGGGGGGTGATGGAGTTCGACACCGTGGCTGAATCGGGGGCTTTCTGGAGTAATTTCATAGGCGCAGGGGAAGATGGATCGGCTGTCGGATTCGGAATTGATCACGTCGGCATGTTCCTGGTCATCTGCTTCGCCCTGAACTTTATTCTGATCTACCGTGGCATCGCCAAGGGCATTGAACTGTTTTGCCTCTATGCCATGCCGGCGCTCGTGGTCTTGGCCTTGGTCATCCTCGTGCGGGTTCTCACCCTGGGTACCCCCGATGCCGCAAAGCCCAACCAGAACATCCTCAACGGACTCGGCTACCTGTGGAATCCAACCAAGGTAATCCTGCAGGAAAGGACTGAGGATGAGAGCGGAATGGAAACCTGGTCCGACCTGAAGGAACTGGTCGGGACCGAGGTGGTGGAGACCGGGATGGGCGAGGCTGCGGCCAGTCCCAACCTGCGCATTGTGGAAAAGAAAATTTTCCAGCAACTGAAAAATCCCCAACTCTGGTTGGCCGCGGCCGGACAAATCTTCTTCTCCCTCTCGGTAGGATTCGGGGTCATCATAAATTATGCCAGTTACTTGAAAAAGACGGACGATATCGTGCTCAGTGGCCTGAGCGCCACCAGCGCCAACGAGTTTTGCGAAGTCTCCCTGGGCGGGCTGATTTCCATTCCGGCCGCTTACGCCTTTCTGGGGATAGCCGGGGTGGCGGGTATGGGCACGTTTGGATTGGGCTTCAACGTCCTGCCCATGGTCTTCTCCAACATGCCTTTCGGCAATCTCTTCGGGTTTCTCTTCTTCTTTCTGCTCTTTCTGGCCGCCGTGACCAGCTCCCTCTCCATGCTCCAGCCGGTCGTTGCATTTTTGGAAGAGGCCCTGAAAATAAACCGCAAACAATCCGTAGTCATCCTGGGACTTTTTACCGCGTTGGGTAGCAGTTTTGTCGTATATTTCAGCAAGAATGTAAAGGCACTGGACACCTTGGACTTCTGGATGGGAACTTTTATGATCTTCGTCCTGGCCACCACTCAAATTATCATGTTCGGCTGGGTGGTGGGCATGGAGAAGGGCTGGAAAGAAATTCACTTGGGCGCCTCCATCCGGGTTCCACGCCTATTCCAATTCATCATGAAATTTGTCACCCCATTGTTTCTTCTGGTTATTTTCTTCTTTTTTATCGGTTACAACGTCCTGGGGGTCGGTCAAAGCGGGGTATCCAATTACGTGGTGGACTTGATCGGTGACGAGGGAACCCCGCCCAACCTGGTGGCCAGACTCAGTGTCGGGCTCATTCTCCTCGCTCTCATATTTATCGGCTTTGTCACAGCCACCGCGGCCAAGTCCTGGACCCGTCAATTGAACAGGGAGGAAGGCACGGAATGACCCTGGGAGGATGGCTCGTAATGATGCTTTCGGTCGGAACGGTTTCCAGCCTGTTCTTCTGGTGTATTTTCCAGATATCGGTGGAGAAATCGCCCGGAAACGGACCTGACCGGCAAACGGATGCGGATTCATCCGGCCCAGGCCCCGGGGGCTGAACCAGAGTGGTGTCCCCCTTCAGTCGCCGATATAGGCGCGCAACCCGCGCGGATCTGCCAGGGACTCCAATACCACCGAAGGCTGGTGTTTGGCCAACTCCTTCACGCTGTGGTGGCCCGTGGCCACGGCAACCGTGTGCGCTCCGATATGCTTGCCGCACTCGATATCTTTGGGCGTATCTCCGATGACATATACTTGGTCGCCCGAAAAATCTTTGCCCAAACGCTTCCTGGCAAGATCGAGGGCATGAAAACCTAGGTCGTTGCGATGATCGCTGTAGTCGGCATAAGCCCCAAACAAAAAATAGTGTTCCACCCCTATATGGCCCAATTTAAGTTGCGACCCACGCTGTATATTGCCCGTCAACAAAGCCTGATAAACACCGGATTCCCGGTCAAAGACCTCCAGTAGTTCCAAAACTCCGGGATTGGCCTTGGTCCGGGTGGATTCCAACAACCCGGGCAGTTCTTCCAGATAACTGTCCAATAGATTGCGCGCATTTTTCCGATTCACCTCCCAACCTAGTTTCTCCAGCAAAGCGTAAGCTATGGCAAAATCCGTGCTGCCCGGCCAATCGATGGAGGATAATTGAATACGTTCTCCGAACTGCAGCCAAAGCGCCCTCTCAAAGGCCTGGGGCCCCGCTCCCTCGGCCGATAACAGGGTTCCGTCGATATCCCAAAGCAGCAGTATCTCGCGATTCCCCTCCATGGTTGGTTCATCCGGCGGACAGGGCCGAAGACCTCCCATTCGCAGTCAATTGATCCGGAACCACCTCTACCAGCCTGCCCTCCACTACGTTTCCCGCCAACCGGTCCAGATGAACCCGGCCTATCCGGTTGCGCAGGTCTTCATTGGATTGAACCACCACCCGAATATAATTATCCGTATAACCCGGCCAGAAGTTCCCTCTGGGATCCTCGAACAGGACGGTCGCCTCCCGGCCCAGATGGGATCGGTAATAGTCATAGCGCTTCCTTTCGCTCAATCGCCGCAATTTTGCGCTCCGCATCCGCTTTACCGCCACGTCGTGACGCACCTTCATTCGCGCCGCCAACGTGCCCTGACGTTCGGAAAAGGGAAAAACATGGCAGTAGGAGAAGGGATTTTCGGCAAAGGTCCGCATGGTTTCTTCAAACTCCCGTTCCCCCTCGGTGGGGTATCCCACCATGATGTCGGTCCCCAGACACAAACCGCTAACCAACTCCTTTGCTCGGTGAACAAAACTCAAATATTCCCTGACGGTATATTTGCGGCGCATCGAACTCAAAACCTTGTCCGATCCGGATTGAAGGGGTAAGTGGAGGAAAGGAAGCAGGGCGTGGTAGGGATCATTCATCCTTGCCAACAGCTCGAGTGGGACCGTGGTCGGCTCAATGGAACTGATCCGTATCCTCTCCAGGCCATCCAAGGCATTCAACGCATCCACCACAGTTACAAGATCCCCCTCCCCGCTACGAAAGGTACCCAGATTGACCCCGCTCAGGACCAGTTCCCGAACGCCCCGGGCCACTTGACCCCTGGCCTCCTCCAATAGGTTGGACAAATCGCGCGAACGGGCCGGACCCCGCGCCTTCGGAATGATGCAAAAGGAGCAAACAAAACTACAGCCGTCCTGTATCTTGAGATTTGCCCGTCTGGGATAAGGCCTCTCACCGACAAACTCTATACTGAAGTCCTCCTTGGTAATGCGATCCCTGATGATGACGGGATGCTCGTTCTTTCCCAAGGAGACGTATTGTAGGATATTCAATTTCTCACCATTGCCCACAATCAGATCGACCCCGGGAATCCGGGCGATTTCCTTGTAACCAATTTGGGAATAACACCCCACTACCGCCACAAAGGCGCCGGGATTTTCCCGGATTAATCGGCGTATGGCAGTGCGGCATTTGGCATCGGCCAATCGGGTGACCGTACAGGTGTTGATGATGGCCAAATCACAAGGCTGGCCAAAGGGGACCAATCGGTAACCGGCCCGCTCCAGTTGGTCCCCCATGAGCAGGGATTCCGATTGATTCAACCGGCAACCCAAAGTGTGTAGCGAAGCACGCATTTTCGATGACAAATCCTGGACCATGATTCCCTTAATTTATAATTATGAATTGCAAGCGCCAGAAAAATGCTCTTCATCCACCATTGGAATGTCGAATCCGGCCCATAGACGCATTTCTCAAATGCACATTGCCAAGGAACTAGGTTATTCCCAAGCCCTCGTTTCGATGGTGTTGAACGGCCGAAAAAAAGGAATATCCAAGACCGCCAGTAAACGAATATGGGATTACGCAATCCACCACGGTTACTCTCCCCGGGGAATGCGCATGGATTCTATCCGGGAGACATCGCAGGCCAAAACCATTGGCTACATACTGCGGTCCCCCCTCAAGTTGGCCAACAAGAGCAATTTTTTCAATCACATACACCAAGGCCTGCACGATCACCTCGACCAGCACGGGATAAAGACGGTTTTTATCGGTTCGGAGGACGATATCATGGTGGAACGCCTCTCTACGGCGGGGACAGTTATCCATCAGATCAGGGGCATTGCCATCATGGGAGAAGTCCAACCGGCCTTTCTGGAAGGGGTAATTAAACTCGGTCTTCCCATCGTTTATATTTCTGCCCGAGCCCCTGGAAAATGTCATTCGATTCTGTCAAACGAGGGAGAGAGCACGTCCATGCTGGTCGACCACCTCTGCGGGCTTGGCCATACCACGTTCGCTTGGCTGGGGGGCAACAGGTTTATGGGCAGACACCACGATCGCTATCGAGGGGTTGTCCAAGCCCTCCAGCGTCATGATCTCGCCATCGAAGACAAATTCGTCACCAAACTTAAGGGCGCCGATCGCAAGGAGGGATTCGAGGCAGCCAAGCAAATTGCGGAAGCATCCGAGGGGGACCTTCCCACGGCATGGATTTGCCTGAACGGCATGATGGCTCGGGGGGCCATCAGCTTTTTGTTTCAAAACGGATACCGTATTCCGGAGGACCTGAGCATAGCGGCCATAGACATGACGAATGTTTGCAGCGAAGAAAATCCCACTATTACCTGCGCCAGCGCATTTCCGGAAGACATGGGTTCGGAAGCGGGGCGCCTTTTGCTCGAATCGTTGAACAAATCCATAAAATCCCTCATCGACCTCACCCTTCCATCCCAGTTCCGAGAACTGGATTCCACCGGGCCCGTTCCCACCGAAAAGGGCGTAAAGGGTCCATTATCAACTATTGAGTCGCCCCTGAAAAAGCCATAATTGCTCTCTGAGTTTGGATGGCGCCCCTGGATAACCTCTCGCCAAGACGCTAAGAACGCCAAGATTGGGAGAAGGTGATAAATCACGATCGAGTTCAAGATTACAGGAAAGTACACGGTCTGGGAAATGTGTGCCTTCTGTGCTTTTTGTGGCTATTCCTCCCCATTCGCGGTTCATTTCTCCCCATTCCGCTCCGATCGTGATCGTGATCTCTCTCCCCCCCTAATTCGTGCGCCTTGGTGCTCTGAGCGAGATTCAATTCCTAACCCTTCCCCTCTGACCCTTTTGTGTTTTTTGTGACTTTTGTGGTCAATCCCTCTCTCCCCATTCCTAATTCCTAATTCCTAATTCCTAATTGGCGCGCCTTGGCGCGCCTTAAACGAGGTATTCCTTGAGGAATTCCGGACACGGGTCATAGCCCAATCCGGCGCCCATGGGCACCTCTACCCTGCCCCTCTCGACCAGGGCCTTTTCCCCATAGGGATAGGCCTCCAACCTGAAGTAGGGATGCTCTATGAGAGGTTCCTGTGGGCAAGCGGCGGCCAAGTGCAAAGAGGCCAGGTAACCCGGCCCGTAATAGAAGGAATGCGGCGCGTACCTGGCATCGACTTCTTCCGCATAATCAATGACTTTGAGCGTCTCGCTTATTCCACCAATCTTTATGACACTGGGCTGCAAGTAGGTCGCGGCTCCTATTTCCCGTAGTTGGCGAAAATCCAGGGCGCCAATGCAATTTTCTCCCGCTGCCAGTGGAACAGCGGTCTTCCGGGACAGTTCTCTCAAGCCGTAATAATCCTCCGACGGCCATATGGGCTCTTCTAACCAGAACAGGTCAAATGCTTCAAAATGGGGCGCCGCTTCCATTGCCTCTACAGCATTCCATGGGCGGGTAGCGGCCGGGTCGAGGCGAATGCTCACTTCGCTCCCAACCTCCTCGCGGGCTGCTCGGACCGGTTCAAACGCCTCCTCGTGCAGTTTCAGGTGCTGGTATCCCAGGCCGACCGCCTCCCGACATTTTTCAGCCGTGCGCTCCGCATCGCCGTAGAAAATTAGGCTGGCGTAGGCGCCTATCCTGGTCTTGGTCGTTCCACCCATAATCTGGTGCAAGGGCCGGCCCGCAGCCTTCCCCTGCAAATCCCACAAAGCAATGTCCAACGCCGATACGGCAAAGGTAAAGGGACCGCTTCGGGTGTTGCCGTGGGATTTACAAAGCCATTCCATCCACTCCCCGGTCTCCAGTGCGGCCTGCCCGACACACAAGGGAGCCACGGCATGGTCGAGGACCAACCGGGTCGCTTCGGCCAATTTCATGCTCCAGGCTTGTCCCCACCCGGAGAGCCCCTTATCGGTGTCGACCCGAAGGTAAAGTAAATCACAGAAAACTCCCCTCATCTCGGGCTCGTCGTAAGGCACCTTCAGGTGGAAGGTCTCGAGGTTTGTTATCTTCATCTGTAACTACTCAGGTATCTTGAACAAATGTCCTCATGGATATATTGCGTTGCAACCCCCATCCTGGCCTTCCCCCAGAGGGAGAAGGGAGGGAAATAGGGATGGACTATTGCGAGAAGGGGGATAGATAACGATCAGGATCAAGATCAAGATCAAGATTGAGGACCAACCTGTCCTGCCGTAGCTTTTTGGCGAAGCGGGATCCGTGCCCATCCGTGGTTAATTCTCCCCATCACCCCATCTCGCCAATCGTGATCTTGATCGTGATCGTGATCCTGATCTCTCCCATTGCTCCATTACTCCACCACTCCACCATTCCACTTCTCCCCATTCCTAATTCCTAACCCTTCCCCTCTGACCCTTTTGTGTTTTTTGTGACTTTTGTGGTTAATCCCTCTCTCCCAGCCATTCGATCAGGATCAAGATCACGATCAAGATCAAGATCAAGATTGAGGGCCAACCTGTCCTGCCGTAGCTTTTTGGCGAAGCGGGATCCGTGCCCAGCGCCTCCTGTCGTAGCTCTTGGGCGAAGCGGGATCCGTGAAATCCGTGGTTTTCCCCTCTCCCCACTTTGTGCCTTTGTGCCTTTGGACCTTTGTGCCCTTCTCCCCCCTAATTCGTGCGCCCCAGCCCGCCTCCCCCCTGTTTGTAGGGTTCAAGAAGGTCCCAGTCAAACTCCACTCCGATTCCCGGTTGGCCCGGAGCAACTGCCCGGTTGTTATCCATCACGAGCGGCCGGGTGGTATATTCATCAATGGGAAAACCATGGTACTCCAACCAGCCGCCATTCGGCTGAGCCGAGACCAGGCTCACATGCAATTCATGCATGCCGTGCGAACAAACCGGCAGTCCGTTTTGGCGAGCCATCTCGGCCACTTTCAACCAACCGGTAATGCCGCCGCAATTGGAGGCATCCGGTTGAATATAAGAAAGTTGGGCTTGTTCAAAGGCATAGCCGAACTCATGGATGGTATGGAGGTTTTCCCCCATGGCCAAGGGTACACCGGTGGCCTGGGCAATTCGGGCATACCCCAGGTAATCGTCCGGCAGGGTTGGCTCTTCAAACCAGTAGATATTGTAGGGTTCAAATTGCCGGGCACATTCAATGGCCTTGGCCACACTCATGGAATAATTCGCATCCACCATGAAGGTGATGCCATCCCCGAGGTGCCTTCTCACGGCTTCGATGCGCTCCATGTCTTCATCCAGGTTGTCCCGGCCGATCTTTATCTTCACCGCCTTGAAACCCATGTCCAGGAAACGCTGGAGGTTGTTCAACAACTTGGGTAACGGAAAATTGAGATCGATGGCCCCGCCATAGGCCTTGCAATCACTCCCCTTCCCGCCGGCCATTTGCCAAAGCGGTTTCCCGGCCCTTCGGCAACGAATGTCCCACAGGGCAATGTCGATGGCAGAAATTGCAAAAGAGGCTATCCCCCCCCGGCCGACGTAATGGACGTGCCATCCACAAAATTCGTTTATCCCTTCCACGTCCGAACCATCCCTTCCCAATAAATCCGGGATCAGATCATTGTCCAGCATGGCCTTGATGGCTTGGCCCCCCTTGCCTCCGGTATACGTATAACCGGTGCCCCGGCTTCCGTCGTCCAATTCCACAGCGACAGTCACCAACTCGAAATGGGTATGGGCGCCGTGTTTGGCGTCATGCACGGGCTCCTTCAACGGAACCCGGAATAATTGGGCGGCGATTTTGCCAATCCTGCTCATGGCTCTCTAATGGGGGAAAAATGGTTAACTCTCATTGAAATCGGCTGGGTCTTACCGTATTCTAGGAAAATTCCTTTAAAGAAAATATGATGGGGATCAGGAAGACATGTGATTTTACTTCGTCGGTTTTAGCAACTTTTATGCTGCTGCTTACGACAATTGCGGCAGATTCAGAGACCGGCAACGAGGCCCGTCGAGGATTTTATTTTGGCACGGATGTTGGAGTGTCCCTACCGGGCGATCTCGAGTCCACCCGCACCAATATCGGCATTCCGACCAACTGCGATCAATGGTTGGAAGCGTTCATTTTCGAGGATGGAACCAATGTGCCCTACCCGCTGGACCAATGCAACCCCACCGCCTTGCCCGGAAGTCCGAATAGCTTTGATCTGGGCACAGGTTTTCTAGCGGGAGCCCATCTCGGCTATGCCTTTCGGAACTTTCGCATCGAAACCGAGTACTTCATCCGCGCGCATAGCGGGGAACGTTTGCCTCTATTGGTAATTGGCGACCCAAAACAGCAGGAGTTTGTCGAGCGAAGCGAAAAAATCAGTGACTTTCGTGCAAGTAGCATTTTTGTAAACTTCTACTATGATTTCCACACCGCGAAAATGCCGAAAGTGACGCCCTTCCTGGGTGTTGGGGTCAGTCTGACGGATACGACAATAGATTATTCGGCGGCCTCCATAAGGACAAACGACAGGAACGAATTGATAATACTGGGGCGAAACCCGGATGCGGCCGGCACGGCATCCTTGGCCAACGAGATTCTGTCCGACAATTTGGTCGGGTACCAGTTGCTGGCAGGTCTGGATTATGCATTGAGCGAAGGGTTTTATGCGGGGATCAAATTGCGCTACGGGGATGCCTTTGAAAACTTTCAAGACGGCGACAACGAGTGGAAGCCATTGAGGGGCCATGGATCTACCGTCGGACCTCCTGGGGAGCCGGGAGGCAATCTGCCCGTCCGTTATGAGATTTCAGCCGACAATTTAACCTTTTGGGGCGTCTCACTGAGCCTGAAATACTTTTATTAACCCGCATATCTCACAAAATTCGTCGCGAGCGAATGGAGATCGAGTGCTGGAGTGGGCTTCGGAAAGAGGCGCCTGCCTGTGCGCTGCACGGATACAGGCGGATGAAGCTGTGCCTGTCCGGCCGTAGCCCTTGGGCGAAGCCTGATCGACACCCTGCAAAGTCGCCTGCTTCTGTGCGGTGCACGGGCAGGCGAATCCAGCGAAGTCCGCACCAGCGCCCATCCATCACTCCACCCTTGAGGGGGAGTCGGAAAGACAAGGGCGCCAGCCCACAGTCGCGCCGGTGGGGGGTGGGCCTCAGCCCCTCATCCGTGCTCATCCGTGAAATCCGTGGTTTCTCCCTCTCCATCTCTGTGCCCTCTGTGGTTAATCTTCTCCATCTCAGCATCTCCGCAACTCAGAATCTCAGAAACTCCATTCAATTCCTAATTCCTAATTCGCGCGCCCCAGCGCGCCTTCCCCACTTTGTGCCTTTGTGCCTTCGTGCCTATCAAAAAGATCTCGCTTGACCATATTGCTAAAATAGGAATTCATTCCATAATAGTTGGATAAAACAGGAATTAATACATTAAATGGTAAAATTTTCCAGAATCTTGGATCTCGATCTGCCAACTGAACAATCGGCTTTTCTTTGGGGTGCCCGAAAGACGGGCAAGTCCACTTATTTACAGCAGAAATATCCTCATAGCCTCGTTTACGATTTCCTGAAAACGGACCTCTTTATCGATTTCCATAGACGCCCTTTCCTTCTGCGAGAGCAGTTACTTGCCAGGAAGGCGGAAGAGTTGGCGCATCCCATCATCCTCGACGAAGTCCAAAAAGTCCCCACTATTCTCGACGAAGTTCACTGGCTCATCGAAAACAGGGGACTTCAGTTCGTTCTTTGTGGGTCTAGCGCACGAAAGTTGAAGCGGGGCCAAGCCAATTTGCTCGGTGGCCGGGCTTGGCGTTTCGAAATGCATCCCCTGGTGTCTGTGGAGGTCGGTGAACTCGACCTGTTGAAGGCCTTGAACCGGGGTTTGATACCCGATCACTACCTTCAAAATCGCTACCACCGATCCTTGGCTGCGTATGCCCGCGATTACATGAAGGAGGAGGTTTTTGATGAAGGCCTGACGCGAAATATACCGGCCTTTACCCGCTTTTTTGACGCCTTGGGTTATTCTCACGGCGAGGTCACGAATTTTTCTAACATCGCCCGGGACTGTGGCATCGACGCCAAGACGGTCAGGGCCTATTATGAAATTCTTGTGGACACGCACTTGGGTAGATGGGTCGAGCCATACACCAAACGTACGACACGGCAGATCATCACAAAATCCCCGAAATTCTATCTGTTCGATGTTGGGATTGCCGGATGTCTCTCGGGAAGGCAGTTGGAAAAGCGACAAGGAGCAGAATTTGGGAAAGCCTTCGAACACTTGATGCTGATGGAACTGGCAGCTTACAACAGTTACCGCGAGCTGCACTTTCCCATCAGGTTCTGGCGCACGAAATCAGGCTTGGAAGTCGACTACGTGTTGGGGGCCGGCGAGGTTGCCATCGAGGTTAAGAGTAGCCGAAGAATTGACCGAAGGGATTTTCGAGGAATCAAGGCGTTTCGGGAATCCTACAAGCCCTGCACCTGTATCATTGTATGCCAGGAATCGACCAGACGCGAAGTCGACGAAATTGCGATTTTGCCCTGGAGAGAATTCCTGAGCAAATTATGGGGAGACGAAATCATCCATTGAACCACATTTTTGAATGGGTATTATGAGAGGATACGCGCACTCAACCCGCATTTCCAACTCCTGAGGCAGGTATGCGGGTTAACCTTCAGCCTATCCCCTCTCCCCTCCGATCTTGATCCTGATCGTAATCCTGATCCTGATCTCTCTCCCCACTTTGTGCCTTTGGACCTTTGTGCCCTTCTCCCCCCTAGGAAGCGCTACGAATATTTCAACCGCGCGCAGCGTATTTCTATTCCATACACAGCGGCTCCGAACTCGACCTGTTCTTTATTTTCAAAGGCGAACGCATAGGCGTTGATTTCAAACGCGTAGAGGCCCCCAAAATCTCAAGATCAATGCGTATCGCCATGGAAGACCTGAAACTGGATATGTTGTATGTCATCTATCCGGGAAGCAGAAGCTATGCTTTGGATGACAAGATACAGGCCTTGCCCTTGACCGATTTCCGCAGGGCGATCTGAGCCGGCCAAAGCATGATGTCCAGCTTGACGGTTACCTGCTGCGTCTCGACGAAAATGCGTGAAGAAGGATCTCCCCGGTTCCTACCCGGCCTGTTCCAGCCTTTTCACCAATCCAACCGTTTTACCCCCTTGACCAAATCGAAGTGTCGGTCGCGGCTGACCAACTGCATCCCATATTGTCGAACCAACGCGGCTATCCAACAATCGTTTGCCGGTATGGGAGTTCCCGCTCGTTTCAGTTCATTGCGAATGTCGGCATAAAACTGAAGTGTGTTCATGCCCGGGGTAAGCACTTGAGCCCTTTCAAGAAACAAATCCAACCAGCCTATGAGTTCTTCTTTCTTCCGGGATAGGCCAACCCCGTAATAATATTCGCCCAGACTGATCAACGTCACCGAAAGTCGGGGAGCGTGGCGAATCGTATCGATCAATTCGGCATCCCTGGCCGCCAGGGCTGAAAGCGCGTTGGTGTCGAAAATCATTTCCACATTGCAGGATCGATGGATCGAAAATCATCATTTTCCAGTACAATTTTCAACTCCTCGCACACCTGCTTTGACAACCGAGGAAGTTTGTCCACCCATTCCTCAATACTTATGGCGGAATCCTCATCCTCATTCAAGGACCGCTCCAAGCTTTCTTCAACATATCGGCTCAGTGGCTGACCACGTAAAGCGGCACGTGCTTTTGCGCGACGAACCAGTTTATCGCTCAGAATCAAGGTTGTCTTCATTTTGCCATAACTACGGGATTTCCGTATAAATGTCAAGATGACCCGCCCCAGAACGAGCGAGTTCGTTCAGACTGAGGTCATTAATGAAGCAGTCCGATACCACAGGCGGATCGTGGATGCCCAATCTGAAGGTTACCTTTCCCCTGCAGACTGAAGTCCCACTAACTTCTGATTGCACTCAATTCAATAGGTTAAACCAATCGACAAAATATAGGTCCTCGGCGGTTTGAAGGTGTATACCGCAGTGGTTCCATCTGTTCGGGCTCTCTGCGGGATCACGTCCGTATCGTTAAACGCATTGCGAATATTCAGTCGGACAAAATAGTCCATGTTATTGGTCAATTTGCCCCGGTAACTGCCAAAGAGGTCGAAGTCCTTACGATTAGGCGCAATTACGGGATCAGTCAAACTCGGGGCGGTAAACTGAGCCGGTTGCCCTGGCCAGGAGGAAAATGGAGTGGGCGAAGGAAGACTGAGGTATCCAATCACCGGGGCTTCCCTGAAGCGATAAATGGCACCCACATTTGCTCCTTTCATAAAACCCTCCCGAAAGGTGTATCTGCCGATCAGATTCATGCGCCATCCGGCATTTTGACTGACCCTGACACCGTCGGAATTGGAGATTGTCACATAAGCGGGAGCCAGGATGTTGAATTCATTCGTAACCGAACCTCCGCCCTGGCTCAACGGTTGTGTGCCCCCGTCCAGGTAAGCGTTTTGCTCCCATTGCGCCCAACTGAGCCAATAATCGTAGCGATCGTTGATCCACGTATCCCAACCCTTCAGACCGTTCACATCGGTCGCTTCATTATTTGCCGCGGTGAACCGAAATGTAAGATTTTCCGTCGGATTGGCCCAGGCTTCTATTTCCAAACCTTCGGAGGTCCTGTCAGCCGTCATGTGCCAATAGGACAACACTTGGCCTACGGCAAAAGTGCTGGAATCAAATGCAACGGGCGCTGATAATGGATTTCCATCTATATCAGTGATCCGACCTGCGGAAAGAAGTTCATTATATGGATTCTCAGCTTGGGAAATTTGAACGCCGGGAGATCCTATTCTCCTTTCGATATTTACGACTCTGTTTCGAATTTGTTGACACCAGCCGCAGTTATTAACATTGGCGCTTTCGGTATTATAAAAGTTGATCCGGGCGCCTACCCTGGAATCAAAGCCCGACCAGATTATCCCAAAATCATAACTTTCACCTATGGCGGCGGGAATACCTCTGTCATCGGGATAGTGACTTGGAGTGGGAGAATTAAAAATATCGGCAAAATTATAAAACAGGCTCCAGGCTCCAAGCCTGCTGTCTTCCCCCGTCAAATGCAGCACCGCGCCATAGTTGATGGCATCTTCAGTGGTTTCATCCCCATACCAGTCCTTGGACCGGTCGACATCACGGATATTTTGGAAACCCCACTGGACGTCCGGGGTGCCGCTGAGGACATCAACGGTAGCTCCACCACTTTGAAACCAACCATAACGATAGCCGACGGTTGTAACCAGGCGGTCGTCCCACCAAAAACTTTGAATGGCGCCCGTTGCTCCCTCTCTTTTGTTCAGGCTGCTCCAAGTGAACCCTGCAGCCGGCGCATTGCCTCGGGCAAAAACAAATGTGCCGTCCGGCTGTGGACCTCCTTCTAACGGATCGAATGGATTGACCATTTCATAGGTATTCGGATCTATATACCAACGGTACATGGTTTGCCCTTGGCCACGTCCCGATCCGGCATTGAAGACATAGGAATCGACCCGATCGGCTGGAATGGTCCTGGTGCGCATCCAGCTCCAGAAACGGCCATAATAATCATCCGTATACAGGGCCATGATATTATGGCGGCCCAGAAACTTGCTCATATCCGTCAGATCCAGGTTATAACTCACCGTGGTTCGAAAACCCTCCATCTCATTATAGTCGGTAGTACTTTGCCCCCAGTGATCCACATACATGTAGCCTCTCCAAGGATTGAGAGTCTCTCCGTCGGGCAGAAACAGGTTGGGATCGACCCGGACAACCGCCGCATGTGGCTGGGCCATGTTCCAAAAATCGGTAAATCCGGACTCTTGATTATAACCCACTTCGATAGCCAGATCCTCGGTTATGCTTTGGCTGACAATCAAACCTTTGATATCACCATACATATGGCGCCCGGAGGTCAAACCATGCAGGTTGTGTTCGAGGGAGACAAGGGGACTGTCTTCTGGAAGACTCCATCTGAAACGGTCTGATGGTTGCGGCGCTTGGGTACTGGGATCAATGGTTCGCACCGTATTCAACCCTGCACCTGAAGCTGGGCCTATGTTCGTAACCATATTGTCGGGTTGTAACACCCAATGATCCCGGTTATTGTTGTATTTCTGGACCAACCCCTCCCATCCGGGTAGGATTGCGGTACCCTGTGAATTGTCATAAAAGCGATCTCCGCCAGATGCCACATGGTCCATGTAGGCAGTAACCCCACCGTCATAAGCGACCACGTTCCGCGGAAGGGATTTCTTTATGTTCACGTCCTCATAGTAGGCCTGTATGTTGGACCCCCTCCAGAGTCGAGCGGTGAGGGTAACGAAATACCTGTCTTGTTCACCCGCACTGGAATTGCGATACGTATTAAAATCGTCCCACAATCGGATTACTCTCAAGGCCAGCTTATCCTTAATAATAACCTTGTTCACGTCCATTGTCAGACGAATCGAATCCTCCGAATCCCCTCTTGCCTCAAAAGTGTAGGCATCAT
>JAABVD010000198.1:3318-10191 GCA_014529615.1 Opitutia bacterium | reverse complement strand
GATGTTTTTCTATTGCGCTCAGGAAACCCGCACCAACGTTCGACCTTCGTTCGCTACGAATTTTGTGAGATTCTTTGTGTAACCTCGTTGGGGTACGTTGTTTTTGTCCATTTCAACCCAGTGTGCGCTGCGCGACACTGGGCTTTGGAGTGGTGGAGGCTCTCAATCATGATCGTGATCGTGATCGAAAAAAGGTTGGAGAAAGGAACAAAGGCACAAAGTGGAGAGAGGGGAGGCGCCCAAGGGCGCCAATTAGGAATTAGGAATTGGGGAAAAGGAGAGAGATCAAGATCATGATCACGATCAGGATCACGATTATTGGGCTGCAAGTGCGCCCTCCTCTCTCTGAACTCTTCTCCCCCACGTCTGTGGTTAATCCTTCCTGATTCATACTTTCCGACGATCCAGGCTATGTGGACCTGAGTAGTTACGAAAACCGGTTATTGCCACCCTCATATCATCCTGCAGGATTGGGGTGAACATGCCCGAGTTGGCCGAAGTCGAGTATTATCGCAAACAATGGAATCCGGGATTGGGGAAAACCATCAAAGCGGTCCGGATCAACTCTCGCGTGAGGGATTTTCGGGACTGTCCCGTCAAGGAGATGGTCCGGCGCCTTCCGGGACGGCGTCTGGAGGCTTCCCAAGCCCACGGGAAGCAGATGGTGTTCCAATTCGAGCCCGGCGCCTGGTTGGGGGTCCACCTGGGCATGACCGGTAAATTGCGTTTTTCCGCGGCCGATCCTCTGCCGGACCCCCATGCCCATCTGGTGCTGGCCTTGCCGGCCGGTTGGCTGGTATTTTCCGATCCGCGGCAATTTGGTAAAATATTATTTGAAGTCTCGGTCCATCCGCCCCACTGGTGGACCCGTCTCCCCCCTGAGATTCTGTCCCGGGATTTTACCCTGCGTCGTTTAAAGGCGGCCGTGAAACGCCATCGCAACACCTCCCTGAAATCATTTCTCCTGATGCAGCGGTATTTTCCGGGTGTGGGCAACTGGATGGCCGATGAAATTCTCTGGCGGGCCAGGCTGGATCCACGGCGTACCCCCGGCTCCCTCGATGACGGTGAAATCAAGGCCCTGTTTCAACGCCTTCGCTGGGTGTGCCGACAGTCCCTGCGGATTGTGGGGGATCACTGGGGGGAGTTCCCCGAATCCTGGCTTTTCCGGCGCCGTTGGAAGGGAGGGGGCGCCTGCCCCAAAACCAGAGGCCCATTGGTGCGGGAACCCGTCGGGGGCCGCACTACCTGCTGGTCGCCCCAATGGCAAAAATAAGGGTCCCCTTCCCACTGCCTTGTCCTCCTCACCCGCCAATCCCCATTCTGTGATAATCTTGATCGTGATCCTTCACGCTAATTCTCTCTCTCCTTCCCTTCCTTCTCCCTTTGTGCCTGCGTGCCTTGGGACCTTTGCGCCTCTCCATCTCAGCAACTCAGTACCTTAGCATCTCTGTCCCTTTCTCCCCTCAACATCTCAGAAACTCTGTCTGACTCCCTCGCTCCGTCCCTGGAACTACTTGTAGATCCAGAATGGTCGGGAAGCCTCGCGAAAATTCCGGGCCTCCCTTTCCCATTTGCCGATAAACCCTTCCACGTTGACCCGCTCTCCATGGTTTTGCAGAGAGGTCCACCAGTCGGTAGAGCCGACATGTTTGTTGAAAAGCCGTTCCATGGAGTAGGAAGCCTTCTGGAATGGATTGAATCCCCGAAATTCCGCGGATAGCTTCATCATGTGGAAACTGAGTTCCGTAGGTCTGAACCTGGAGAAATCGGTAACGGTTGTGTAAACCCCCGTGCCCCGGCGTCCGTCGGACCGATTGAAAGTTATTTCTTTTAACTGCAGCCCCGGTATTTTCAGTTGGGTGAGTCGTTTCTGCAGGCGATTGACGGACACCCCGGGAAAGGTGAGCAATCGGAAGGGGTAGGGGGTGCCGATGCCGTGTTTGAAGCCTCCGATTTGAGCGCCCAAACCGGTCATCGAATACCCCATAACGGCTGACAAATCGGGAATATTGGGCGAAGTGGCCACCCATTTTAACCCGGTGGCCGGCCACAGCATGTCCCGGCGCCATCCCCGCATGGCAATGACGAACAATCTTCCCCTCTGCCGGACCCTGTCCTCCGTATCGAGCCATCCGGGAGTGCCTTTGGCCATCCGGGCAATTTCGCCGATGGTCAGACCGTGGACGTAGGGAGTGGGAAAGGGACCGACGTAACTTTTCCATTTATCTTCCAGAACCGGTCCGTCCACTTTAATGCCTCCCAGGGGATTGGGACGATCGAGCACGACCACTGGTTTGCCGTTCTCAAAGCAGGCTTCCATGGTCAACTTCATGCAAGCGACGTAGGTGTAGGACCGAACCCCGACATCCTGCAAGTCAACCACCATTACGTCGATGGGTGTCAACATCTGCGGAATCGGTTTGCGGTATTCACCATAGAGGGAATAGACCGGGAGTTGCGTCTTGGGGTGGATGCTGTGACCGTACTTTTTATCGGCCCTTATCACACTGTCGATCCCATGCTCGGGAGCATAAAGCGCCCTCAGGTCGACCGAGGGGGATTCGTGCAGCACGTCTATCGAGGATAACCCTTGGCCATTGACCCCGGCCTTGTGAGTAAGTAGACCGACCCGCTTCCCCTTGAGCGCCTTGAAGTCCTGCGCTTGCAACACGTCAATGCCCAGGAGCGTTTCCGGTTGGTCCGTAGCCGGCAAATCTACCGGGCGACAAAACAGGCAGGCGGCAATGCCGGCCAAGCCAATTCGCATTGCATGTTTCACCATGGGGATCCCTTTGAACATCATTCCTTCTTTGGGCATGTCAGTAAGCGGGAAGTTCCCCCCAAGAGCAATCTTTTACTAGCCGACAAGGCGTCAGGGCTTGAGGCGCTGTTACCCAAATCGCTCCTTTTGAGAAAATGGATGACTTCCCGTAGGAGCGGGTTTATCCCGCGATTGCTTCGAGTCCTTTTGGGGTGCTTGGGTTTCCACTGCGGTTTTTATTGTAGGAGTGGGTTTATCCCGCGATCAGATCGAGATGGCCCTCAGCCAATCGCGGGATAAACCCGCTCCTACCTGGAAGAGGCAGGAGTGGAAGACGGTCCTTGGCCATCAGAAGTTCTTCAAAACTGCACTTCTGAGGTTCTCCGGCTCCCGTTCGAGCGCCAGATGCAGGGGGACATCCCTGGGGGAAATTTCCATGAGATCGAGGTTTTGGCCCCCGCCCTGGAATGCGTCCGCCGTCACCTCGATTTTCCCGGCCAGAATGGAGACTTTCTTTCCCTGAGCCAAGGCTTGTCGAGCCAGGGTCCCCGGATCTTTCCCCTTTCTCTTTAGTGAACTGAGGTCAAACTTCTGCGCCTACTTCTTCGGCGCTAACAAACGGTTCATGAACAACCTGTTTTTCTCCCTGATGTTTGACCGGCCGCGCTGATTTCGTTCATGGCCTGAAGCAAGGACATCGCTTCCACACCATGTCGCATGGGGAAGTTTTCGTTTCCCCGGTAGACCAGAATTCGGCGGTCCGCACCGAGATCGTCCGCGGCGATATAGAATCCCTTGTCGACCGATGGAGCGCTGGACATTTTTATTTCGATTGCCCAGCGCTGGCCGGGCGCGAGTTCAAGAACGAGATCAATTTCGGCCCCTGCCCCGGTGCGGTAAAAGTATGACCGCGCCCTGTCACCGGCAACATTGACGAGATTTTCGATCACAAACCCTTCCCAACTTCTACCGGCCACCGGATGCGAAAGCAATTCGTCTGTGGCGCCAAGATTCAGAAGGGCATGGAGTATGCCGGTATCGCGCAGGTATGGACGAGGGGACTTGACGAGCCGTTTTCCCGTGTTTGCATGCCATGGCGGCAATATCCTCAGCATCAGCAGCTTATGAAGTACGTCAAGATAACGGGCAGCCGTATGCCCGCCTACGCCCAGAGAGCGGGCGTAGCGCTGCGCATTGAACAATTCGCCCTGGTCATTGGCTATCATTCGCCAGAAGCGGTCGAATCTGTCGGCGGGAATGCGCAATCCGAACTGCGGCAGGTCGCGTTCCAGATAAGTCTGAATGAAATCGACACGCCAGCGCAGGCTGACCGTATCATTTTCACGAAGATAGCTTAGCGGGAAACCGCCACGCAGCCAGAGCGCATCAAGCGCGGCCGTCCGCCCTTCGCTGGAAACTTCGCTATTAGCCAGGACTTCCCTGAACAGAAACGGCTGTAGTTCCATAAAACTGATCCGGCCCGCGAGACTTTCAGCTGATTGGCGCAGCAAGTCCATTGAAGCAGACCCCAGAATCAGGAACTTGCCATCTTTGTTTTCCGTGCGGCGGCGCTGATCTATCTGCCCGCGAAGAATCTGGAAGATTTCCGGCACACGATGCACTTCGTCGAGGATGATCAGGCTATTTGCATGCCGGGAGAAATAGGCGTCCGCATCGTCAAGCAGACGACGGGCAGCCGGATTCTCAAGATCAAGATATTTCGCCCCGCTGCTCCATCTTTCCGCGGTCTGGTGCGCCAGTGTCGTCTTGCCCACCTGCCGCGGTCCGAGTAATGCTACGCTGTCGAACTGACGCAGGCGCTCTTGTACGATTGCATAGGCTTCTCTTTTAAACATCCTTGTATTATTGCAGTCTTACTACAATTTTGCAAGGTTTAAGCCGTTTACACTTTGATAACACGTCCCGCGTAGTGCGTCCGGTGAGGCTGTTTCGTGGGACCGCGACTAGACTACAAAGAACTGCAAAGCAGTTCCACTCCAAAGCCCAGTGTCGCACAGCGCACACTGGGTTGATACGGACAAAAACCACGAACCCCAACGGTTTGTGGAACCCCGTTGGGGTTCAATCATAGGGGCGATGGGCGACCCAGCGTGCGCTGCGCGACGCTGGGCTTTGGAGTTTAACGCCGTTGGCGTAACAGCCAGATGATGGAGTGGTGGAATGATGGAGGAAAATTGACCACGGATTTCACGGATAAGCACGGATAGCTCTCAATCTTGATCTTGATCATGATCCTGATCATGATCTCTCTCCTTTTCCCTAATTCCTAATTCCTAATTGGCGCGCCTCGGCGCGCCTAACTGGAAGACGGGCCCTTGGCCTTCAGAAGTTCTTCAAAACCGCGTGTCTGAGGTTCTCCGGCTCCCGTTCGAGGGCCAGATGCAGGGGGACATCCCTGGGGGAAATTTCCATGAGATCGAGGTTTTGGCCCCCGCCCGGCAATGCGTCCGCCGTCACCTCGATTTTCCCGGCCATAATGGAGACTTTCTTTCCCAGAGCCAAGGCCTGTAGGGCCAGGGTCCCCGGGCCCTTCCCCTGAAGCGAACTGAGGTCGAACCTGCCTTCTCCGGTTATGAGCCAATCGCATCGATCCAATTTGCCCGGCAGGTCCAGCCACCTGGAAACGAGGTCGAAACCCGGCATCAGTTCGACCTGGCAGGCGGCGCTGAGACCAAAAGTAATTCCTCCGGCGGCGCCACTACCCGGAATCTCGGTCAATTCCCAAGGCTTGCCCAGATAGTCGCAGAGCAATCGGGCCATCTTTTTTCCCAGCGATTCCATCCGGTCGAAGTCTTCCGGCTTCAATCCCTTCTGGGGCCCGAAAATAGCGGCGGCTCCCTGTGGGCCGAACAATGGATTTTGCACGTCGCAAGCTATTTTGATGGGAGGAAGGTTTTGGGGCAGGTTTCCCTCCATGTGATCGACGGATGGCCACAGTTCAGGTCGAATGGGCCGTAGCGGTTGGCCGTCCCGGGCGCAAAAGCTCAGCCCCAAGGCTTCGAGCGCCCCCAGACCCAGATCGTTGGTCGAGCTCCCGCCAACTCCCAGCAGAATCGCGTCGGCCCCTCTTTCCGTCGCAATCCGAATGAGCTCTCCCGTCCCCGAAGAGGTTGTTTTCCAGCAATCGCGCCGGTCCGGGGGCAGCGACTGCAGTCCTGTAACCTGGGCCATTTCGATGATGGCGATCCTGCTACTTGACCCGAGTTTCAGATGGGCAAAAGTTGCCCTTCCCAGCCCGGCCCCATCGACCCAGCCGAGTTGGGCTTCCACCGGTTCACCCAATGATCCCCCCACGGCATGCCTTTCCGGAACCCCATCTTGGGCCCGGGTCATTATTTCGCAGAAACCGTCCCCTCCGTCGGCCAAAGGCACAGTTTCGGTTGTCATTTCGGCATGGACCTCGCCAAGGGCGGCTTGGACGATCGCCCCCGCCTCCTGGGCCGACATGGAGTCCTTGAATTTATCAAAACAGATCAGGACCCGCATGACGTCCCCTTTCCCCAATATTTCACAATCTTCATAGCGAGCGAACCGAATCCGAGTGCCTCAAATTCCTGATTCTGTACATCCATGTAATCATGATCATGATCGTGATCTTGATCGTGATCTCTCACCCTAATTTCTGGATGCTGGATGCTGGATGCTGGATGCTGGATGCTGGATGCTGGATCTTGACCATTGCGAGCTTGGGGAGAGTCAATTCCTAATCCTGTCCATGCTGTGCATCCATGTTTAATTTTTGAAAAAACCTCAGCATCTCAGCGCCTCTAATTCCTTTCTTCCTGAACCTGATCTAGGATTTTACGGTAAATTTCATCGATGGAATGAGCTTGGAGTTCGGGGGCCGGGATCCGGTTCACCGGGATTTTGGGCAGACCGGAAAGAGGTTCCTGCAATTGCAATTGGCGGTTCGCGGCCACTTCATCGACCCGGTCAACCGGGGTAAACAGGGGAACTTTGTTCAGGATTTCGGGGTGTTCCCGGATAATTTGCAGAATTTTTATTACCGCTTGGGCAAAGCGGTCCAATTCGGTTTTGGAGTAACTTTCCGTGGGTTCGAACATCATCCCGTAAACCTCCGGAAAGGC
>JAABVD010000198.1:0-2989 GCA_014529615.1 Opitutia bacterium | reverse complement strand
GACCAGCTTTTCCCCCACCGCCACGATGGCATCGCCCGGACCACCTCCGCCGTGCGGAATGGTCCAGGTCTTGTGTAAATTGCTGTGAACGGCGTCAACTCCGAGAGCCGCCAAATCGACCCATCCGGCGATGGCGTTCATATTGGCTCCGTCCATGAAGACCAGTCCGCCGGCCCGGTGAATCAAGTCGGCCATGGCCCGGAAATTGTTTTCGAAGATCCCACCCGTGTTGGGATTGGTCACCATGATCCCGGCCACGTGCTGCCCATGGCGGCTCAGGTAGTTCCGCAGTCCATCCATATCGATCTGACCGGTGTCATCGGCTTCGAGATAGGCGATCCCGGACTCGCAGCCGACCATCTTTTTGGTGACGTATCCCGCCATGGTGGCAGTGGCAAAATTAGTGCCATGAGCGCTTCGGGGAATCAGAACGACGTCGCGTTGGGTATCGCCGCGGTTCCTGTGATAAGCCTGAAAGAGCTTTATTCCCACCAGTTCCCCCTGGGCTCCGGCCACTGGTTGGGTAGTAACCCCGGCCAAACCGGTAATTCCCTTGAACCATTCCTGGATTTCGTAGAGCGCCCGAAGATTGCCTTGGACGTCTTCGATAGGGGCCTGCGGATGGGTATGGGCAAATCCCGGCAAGGAGGCGGCCCAGTCGTTGATGTGGGGATTGTACTTCATGGTGCACGACCCCAGCGGGTAGCAGGTGTCATCCGGACTGATGTTCAGTTGTCCCAGCCCATCGTAATAAGCCTTCAATTCGTCCAGCGCCACCTCGGGCAAATGCAGGGAAGTCTGGCGAATCTGATCCGGCGGCAGCGGGGCGGGTTCCATTTCCCCCCGAGTGGCGCCGCCCAGCGGTCCGCTGAGAAAACCGGCCAACCGATCCACGTCCTCGAAGGAGTGAAGATCGCTGAAGGATAGCTTGAGGAAATTTCCCCCTCGGCCCTCGAGGCGCGGAGTGACGTCGACCCCGATATGCAATCCAGCCTTACTGGCCTCGGCCATGAGTTGATCGGCGGGGTGGGGTATTTCAATTACGAATTCGTTGAAGAACGGCGCATCCCGGAAGGGAAAGGATACGTGCTGAAGTTGGGAGAGGCGTCTGAAGGCATAATGAGCGTTTCGACGGGCCGATTGGCACGCCTCGGCCATGCCTTCGTCCCCGCGCTGAAGGATCGCGGCTCCCACGATGGTGGCGATGAAGGCCTGATTGGAACAAATATTGGAAGTGGCTTTCTCCTTACGGATGTGCTGCTCCCGGGTCGAGAGGACCATGACCCGGCATTCCCGTCCGCTCATATCCAAGGCCTTGCCCACGTAACGCCCCGGAGATTTGCGGATATCCCTTTTGACCTTCCGGTTCAGGCGCACCCCGAAAAGCCCCAGGCCGGGCCCTCCGAAATTCGGGGCCAGGCCGAGATGCTGCCCCTCTCCTACGATCATGTCCGCGCCAAATCGGCCATAGGTGGATGGAGGTTTCAATCCCCCCCGGGCCAGCAACATGGGATCGATGACGGCGATGCTTTTTACCCCGAGGTCATGGGCGGTATTCGATAGCAAGTCGACGTCTTCGAGAATACCCATATGGTTGATCTGATTATAGACGACCCCGGCCAGACGCTTCCCCAGAGATTCGGCAATTCTTTCAATTTCGCCGCAATCCGTCCGGCCGGATTGTAGATCCAGGGGCGCCCAGGCCACGTGCAGTTGCGTGTCCTGCAACAGGGTTTCGATCACCTCCCGATCCCCCGGGAAAATGCCTTCCGATACGATTACGGTGTCCGGGTTTCGGGCCATCCTCATGGCGGCGCAGATCGCTTCGAAGATAGCGGTCGAGCGGTCGTAGAGCGATGAGTTGACCGCCTCGAATTGGGTCAGCTCGGACATGCAGCATTGGTAGATCCAATGAGTCATCAGGGTGCCCTGACTGCGTTCCGGTTGATAGGGGGTATAGGAAGTGGTCAGATTCCTTATGCCGCTAACGTAGGGAACGATTTCCGGAACTTTGAACTGGGGCAAACCATCACCCAGAAAAGAGGTTTTCAGGTGGTTTTCTTCGGACCACCGTTGCAGGGTGTCAGCCAACTCGCCGTACCCCAGTTCACCCGGCAAGAGCGGGGGGCGGGAGAATTTAACCTCCGGGGGAATGTGATCGAACAGATCGGCCAGCCTGTGGAGGCCGAGATCCTCCAACATGGATTGGATCTCCTCCTCGGAGGCTGAAATGTAATGGCGTTTCAGTTCCCTGGGCAGTTGCCCGGGATGAAAGTTCAAGGCGGGGATGGGTTCTGCGGTCGTGGCCATTAGGGCAGGGGTGGGATCAAATCGAGAAACCATTTAATTAACCTTGTTTCCAAGGACTCAATGAGAATGTTCTTTCTAGTCCCAAGAAATGAAAAAATCCGAACGCGCAGTCTACATTTCCGAATATTTGGACCGCCTCTATCCGGAAACCCCCATTCCCCTCCAACACCACAACCCCTATACGCTATTAATCGCCGTTGTGCTCTCGGCGCAATGTACGGACGCCCGCGTAAATCAGGTGACCCCGCAACTGTTCGAGTTGGCCGATAATGCCCATGACATGGCCCAGGCGCCCGTCGAAGCGATCGAGGCCATAATCAGGCCATGTGGACTCGCTCCCCGAAAATCCAAGGCCATTTCCGCCTTGTCTCGAATTTTGGTGGACAAATATTCCGGCCGGGTTCCGCCCTCCATGGAGGATTTGGAAGCTTTGCCGGGGGTGGGGCACAAAACCGCATCCGTGCTCGTATCCCAAGCCTTCGGAATGCCCGCCTTTCCCGTAGATACCCATATCCACCGTTTGGCCCAGCGCTGGAAACTCACTTCCGGAAAAAACGTGGTCCAAACCGAGCGCGATCTGAAAAGGCTGTTTCCAAAGTCGACCTGGAACCGCCTCCACCTTCAGATCATATTTTATGGCAGAGAGCATTGTAGCGCACGAGGTTGCGATGGCCGAAAG
>JAABVD010000197.1 GCA_014529615.1 Opitutia bacterium | reverse complement strand
TTCCAAAATTGCGCGGTCCCGGATCCCGTATGGGGTTTTGAGATCGGGCGCTTCAAGAAGACGTTCAACTTCATGTGTGGAAAGGGTTTGGGGAATACTACGCACCATTTTCGGCCCGGCCAACCATTCACAAAAATCATCCTTGCGCAGGCCCTCTCGAACGAGAAATCGGCTCATCATCCGAATGCTGCTCAGTTTTCTGGCCAAACTGGAAACCGCGTAACCATCTCCGGACAAAGAACTTATCCACAATGAAACATGTTCCGCCTCGACTTTGCTCCAATCCTCGATCTTGAGTGAGGCCAAACATCCGCAGAATTGCTCCAGGTCGCTGAAGTATCCCTCTACGGTATGGGGGCTGAGGCCCTTTTCCAGATCCGCGTAAACCGAAAAGGCCTCTACTTTTTCACCCAAGGGCCTGGGTATGCGGGAGGAGCATTGATATTTCACCCCTACCAGCTTAAATTACTCAGGATCAATGGAAACAATAAAGCGCCATGCGCGTTTGACCCCTTTTCAGGGGACATGCGGATTACTTCTCGAACCTTGAGGATGGCATTTACCAGGCGTAGTCACTGCGTTTGCCGAAACGATCCAGAAAATCCCCATTATCCTTGGCCGTTATCCTTCCCAACATGGCAGCAATATCGGAAGTGGCATCGTCGACTTCCAGATCAGCCTCCGGCCCGCCCATGTCGGTCTTGATCCAGCCCGGTTGGAGGGAAACAACGGTTATTCCCTCCGGCCCCAATTGCTTCGCCATCATGCGGGTCACCATGTTCAGCCCCGCCTTGCTGACCGCGTAAGCCATATGCATTCTCGAGGGTGCCTTGGACAGGGAAGCGGCCCCTGAAGAAACATTGACGACACGGGGTGACTTCGCCCGCCGCAGCAATGGCAAACAGGCGCGCGCCACGATGACAGAGCCTACGATGTTCGTCTCCAGAGTTGGGAGAAATTGGGTCAGATCCAGTTCCTCCAGAACGGCTCCGTCCCAACCTGGCGATACACCTGCATTATTGAATAGCACATCGATCCGGTCCACTCGATCCCCAATCCCTGCCACGGCTTCCAAGGCGGAGTCCTCATCGATCACGTCCAAACGCAACAGGATCAATTGCTCGCCGGAGGCTTTTTGCATCTCGCGCAGCGCTACGGCCTCGTCCGGCTGCCGGCAACTGGCAATCACGGTATGGCCGGCATCGATTAGATGTTGGGTTACCCCCAGTCCAATGCCACGATTGGCTCCGGTAATGAAGATAATCTCAGGCATAGGTCGGACTTTCAGTAGGCTGATCCGTCGCTTTTCGTGCCGCAAAGGAAAACTTCCATGCCCAATTTTTGGGCGAGTTCGGCTTTTGCTGAAAGGCACAGGTCGGCCTGCTCAGCGCTCTCGGCATAGGCAACGTTTATGTGATTGGCTTTATGGCGCGCCATCATCTGGTCGCGGCTGACTCCATAGGTAACAGCGTGCATGATGGGCCATTCGGGGGTCGTTTCATTCAGACGGCGCTGGGTCTCTTCTTCCGGTAATTCGATTACTTTGGCCCGGCCCAGGTCCATCTTGAGCTTGCCGTCCTCAATGAATATGCGGCTCCAGACGATTTCGCCGGGTTTTGCAGTACCTTGGAGGGTGCTACCGCCTTTGGGAAAATACATGGCAGGTTGCCGGTATCCGTGACTGCCACTCCATCCACCAATGTGGTGCTCAACGGGTGCAGAACCGCTGATCAGGAACACCCATACGTAATCGTCCGTCGTGCCCGACCTGTCCGCATCTCCCCATCGCAAATCGTGTAAGGTTGTTTCCGTCGGTTGACCCAGCGCATTGTGAACACGTTTGGTTAAGAGAGCATCGAGCCCGCAGCATTCATCGACCTCGTTGAAATGCGGATAGGTTTCACCTTCGAGAATAACTGCTCCTTTGCTGTTTTTGACGGGTGGACGATCAGTGCTGTTGAGCATTCCTTCGACCAGGTCGGAGGCGGGACACGTGTCTTTCAGTCCCTGTTGGTATTGGATCCCAATGGCGTCACAGCCGAAACTGTCGCCGATGCGGCATGTCGCGACATACATCTTGCATTGCTCGATCACCTGTCTCTCTGTCAGGTCGGTAGCATCGTCGTTGCCGAAGTGAAAATTGAAACCTCTTTGTATCAAAAATGAGAAGACGTCCTCGGCTTCGGCCTCACTGACGGTCTGCATCTCCGCAAACAAGGCGCTTTGACTGAGCCGTTCCTTGTATACTCCGGTTTGAAAGAGAAGCTCGTCGGGAATGGCCGCGTTGTACATTCCCATGCAAAACTCGTCGAAAACCCCCATTATCGCTTTGTTGGTGTCGAGGTCCTCGGCTATCAGATTAGCGACTTCTTTTGCGCGGCTGTTGGTCTTGCCTGAGTAATACGGGACGACGTGGCTGGTGTCGTGGGTTGTCGACCCGGTTTCCAACCATTCTTTGAGCTTTTGCTGGAATCTACTATCGGTTTCGAAATTTTCGCTCCACAAAGTAGCGTATTTCACTCCTGCCTTTGTCAGGGAACCGTTGAGGTTGAGCATGCCTACCAGACCCGGCCATTTGCCGCTCCAGTTTGCCACAGTCAGAATTGGCCCTTCATGAGAAATCAGTCCTGCTAGAATATGGTGCGAGTACTGCCACACTGCTTCCGCGACGATAATGGGGGATGTTCGATTGATCTTTGCGAAGACATCCATGCCTTGGCGTTGACTGGATATGAATCCATGTTTTTCAACCGGATCGTAATCGTGAGCTCGCTCCACTTTGCCGCCCATCGATTCGATGACCCCAATCAGAGATTGCTCCATTTTGTTCTGTTCGTCCCAGCAGTTCTGGTTGGCTGAGATCCTTAGATCACCATTGGCGATGAGCGTAACCGTTAAGGGTGATGTGTTCATTGAGCCAATTCTATGAATTTAAACGAGGTTGCGGTTTGGAGATCAGGATCGTCTCCACGTGATTAGCGAGGGGATTGCCTGCCGTGTCAAACAACCCGGCATGGGCGCTCCCGGTTCCAATGTCGACTCCCAAAAAAAATTCATTCCCATATGATAGTCGCTGAGAGCATACTATATTTGATTAACAGGAATCAACACCCTACCCCCATACGCTATGAATCGCAGAGACGCACTTAAAACCCTCCTCCTTACAACCGCCAGCGGTGGCCTGATTTCGAAGCTGGGCGCGGCGGAAGCCACTTCTCTTGATAAGTACGGAGGCTGGACCGGCAGGAAATTCAAGGCAACCGGCTTCTTTCGCCTGGAGAAGGACGACCGGTGGTGGATGGTAACTCCGGAAGGCAACGCCTTTCTCAGTTTCGGGATCAATCATTTCCACCCTGTCTGGTGGCGGTCCACCCACAACAGCGAGGCTTGGCAGAAAATACTGGGTATAAAAGATATAAGGGATAACCAGCAATTCTATCCGGCCGCGCGTGACTGGGTCCACCAAGCCTGTGCCGGTTACGGCTTTAATTCCATTGGGGTGCACAATGACCTCGGGGTTCTAAACAATCCCGAGCCGACCATACCCTATATGCAGCCCTTCCAGGCCATCAGGATTTCGCATTGGTATAATGAAATCCCCGATGAAAATTTCGTGGATGTCTTCTCCCCGGACTACGAGTCCCGATGCGACCAATTGGCCGCTGAGATTGCGGCTCCCAAGAGAAATGATCCTTACCTACTCGGATACAGCATGAACGACTGTCCCCTGTTCACGGAAGAGGATTGTCGCGAGCGAACCGATGTCATTGGCGGAAAGCGTCGGGCTTTGAGGAGTATGGGATGGCCCCGGCGCCTGCGCAATCTGGGCCCGGACGCTCCGGGGAAAAAAGCCTACGTTCGGATCATGAGGAAGCTCTACCGGGACCGTATCCAGGATTTTAATTCCACTTACAGCACCACCTTTAAATCATTCGATGCGCTTGCTTCAGCGGAAAACTGGCGCCCTGAAACCCAACTGTCCAACCCAGATGAATCCCGGGACAATACCGAGTTCCTGCTGGCTGCGGTCGACCGCTATTATCAATGCGCCTTCGAGGCCATACGCCGACACGATCCGAACCACCTGTTTGTGGGCGACAAACTGAATGCCAATACCGATAGCGTGGATACGGTCCTGAAAACCACAACCAAGTATACCGACATTCTCTTTTACCAGATGTACGCCAAGTACGAGGTTCAGGAATTTGGCTTGGATCGCTGGTCGAAAATGGTTGATCAGCCCATCATCAACGGTGATTCCGCCTATACCATGGTCACAAAGTTCATGCCACACCCATTCGGTCCCATCGCCACCTCCTTGGAGGAGCGCATCGAGTGGACGAAAAACTTCTTTAACAAGGCCTTTGCCCGACCCGAGTTCATCGGCTGGCATTACTGTGGTCTGGTCGATGCCGATAACAATTTGCCGGTGTGGGGGAGAAAATACCGGCAGCACTCCGGATTATTAGATTCCTATGGAACCCCCTACCCCGGACTCAAAGGAGCTATCAAGGATTGCGCCGACCAAATGTATCAAATTGCCACGGGTGGCGCGTAACACAAACGGCGGACTTTTTCGATTGGATTGGCCTTTCAAATATTTGAATTCTTGGAGGGATTAACCACAGAGGACTCAGAGAACACAGAGGGGAAGCGCGCCAAGGCGCGCGAATCAGGTAATGCGTTGCAACCCTCACCCGGCACTTCGCGCCACCCTCTCCCAGAGGGAGAAGGGAGGAAATTAGGAATGATGGAATGGATGGGAAAGAAACCACGGATTTCACGGATAAGCACGGATAGCTCTCAATCTTGATCTTGATCTTGATCCTGATCGAAAAAAAGGCTGAAGGAGAAAGGTCCGGCTTCTGAGGCAGGTTCCAGAGGAAAGGTTTTCAGCTGTAGGAGCGGCTTTACGCCGCGATTGCGGTGAGGCTGTCTCGTGGGACCGCGACTACAAAGAAC
>JAABVD010000196.1:1619-6582 GCA_014529615.1 Opitutia bacterium | reverse complement strand
TCGAACAAAGCTATGGCTTGCAAAACGAGGAAAGGAAGGACCAGCAGGGCTGTGCTCAGGAGCAGCAAAATGACCAGCAGGTAGAGCAGGATGATGGATATGAGCCGGTTGAGACGTGTTATCCGTTGCAGGGTCGTGACCACAGGTTTGAGGAGCAGGGTCAGAATGGTGGCAGTGGCCAAGGGCCAGATGACCGTGGAAAAAATTCCCAGGAGTTTTCCCGCCACCAGGATGATCCCGATTACCAGTAGGAATAGTAGTAGCAGCGACAGACCCGTGATCGCCGAGGCGACGACTTTTCTTTGGTAGGGTGATAGTAGAGGTTGAGGGGAGTATGGGTCGCTCATAGGGTTAGGAACCAACCTCCCCGTTCAGCCCGAGCATGGTTTTGACATCCGGTCGTTGTTCCAGCGCATCGAGCAACTCATCCGTGCTGAAGTCGGGCACTACGAAATCCTCGTACTCGAGGGTAGGGGTGAGGGCTTGACCGCTTACCTCGAGCATCCGTTCAAAATCCTCCTGATTGGACAGGACGTCGCGGATATCGACCGAGACGCCGTGTTGTTGGAAAAATGCCACCGCCGCGCGACACCAGGGGCAACCCGGTTTGATAAATAAAATGGGATCCGCAATCATTTCAGTGGGAAATTTTCGCTATCAGTGTTTAACCCACCGATAGTTAAGGGAGGTTTTTAAAAAAGGCAACCAGAGGTTGGTTCTTGTAGCATCTTTTCCATTGTCTATAGTGGCGGTTTTGCCTGCACCATGCGGCTCTAGCATCCCAAAGATGACCGCTCGATCTGAACTGCCCCCATCGATCTTTATAAAAGGCGCCTCGGAGCACAATCTGCGCAATATCGATGTGTCGATCCCGCGCGGGCAACTGGTCGTTATCACAGGGGTGAGTGGTTCCGGAAAATCCTCCTTGGCTTTTGATACGCTCTACGCGGAAGCTTACCGCAAGTACGTCGATAGCCTGTCCATAAATGCTCGGCGGTTGCTGGAACAAATCAAACGTCCCGACGTGAACTACATCCGCGGATTGTCCCCCGTGATTGCGATCGAGCAAAGAAGCGGAACTAATAACACTCCCCGTTCCACGGTGGGTTCCGTGACTGAAATCGCCGACTATGCGCGGTTGCTCTGGGCCGTAAAGGGAGTGGCCCGGTGCCCCAAGGACGGTGGCGGGATCGTACGCCGTTCCCTGGAAGATTGCCTGAAGCGAATCGAAGAGGAACCCGGGGGAAGTCGCATGCTCATTTTGGCGCCCTATCTCGATCAGAAGACCTCCCTGGCACGTGAGGAAATCCCCAAACTCCGGCAACGGGGGTTTTCCCGGGTGCGACTGAACGGAAAAATCCAACTGCTGAACGAGCCGGATCTGATCCCCAGGGGAACGAAGCGGTTAAAAATCGATCTGGTCATCGACCGGGTGGTGGTTAATCGAAAGCAGCGCAGTCGAATTGCGGACTCGCTCGAGTTGGCTTTTAGGGAAGGAAACGATCAAGCCCTTCTTTTGTTTCAAAATGGTAGCGGCGCCACCCTGCGTGAACTTCCTTTGAGTCGGAACCTGAGTTGTGCCGTATGCGGGAAACTGTACGAGGCCATTACCCCGCGCCATTTTTCCTACAACCACCGGGAAGGAACCTGCCGGAAGTGCGATGGACTGGGGAGGACCCTTCAGTTTGTTCCCGAACTTTTGGTTCCCGATCCGGACAAGTCGGTGCGCAAGGGGGCGGTAAAACCGTGGCGGATCGGCTCGCGCAAAATGATCATCCGGAGAAATGCGCAGTTGAAACAGCTCGCCGATCAGGTTCCATTCGATCCCCTGATGCGATGGCGCGACCTCGATGATGAGGTAAAGCGACTCATCTTCTGGGGATCGGGGGAAAAGACCTACCTCTTCAAATTGAGACCGGGCAACAGCAAGCCTCAGCCAGCTCCCTTTGAGGGGGTCATACCCGAACTGGCCCGAACCTTTCGCCAATCGAGCAGCGCCGGTTATCGCGCCCGGTTGATGGCTTATCAGGTCAGTCAACGCTGCGAGGATTGCAAGGGGAGGCGGTTGAATTCCAGGGCGCGCAACGTAACCATTGCCGGGCTAAGTTTTGATCGATTCATGGCTCAACCCATCGATCAGGCGCGTGATTGGCTATCCCGGCAAATTCCAGCCTGGAAGCGGGTTGAACCTCTGGAGGAAATTGTCAAAGGCCTGGAGCAGAGGTTGGGGTTTATCCATGAAGTGGGCTTGGGTTACCTCAACCTGGATCGTGAATACAGCACTTTGAGCGGCGGCGAAGCCCAGCGGGTGCGCTTGGCCACCCAACTGGGCATGGGACTGGTTGGGGTGATTTACATACTGGATGAGCCGACCATCGGTCTGCACCCGCACGACAATGCGAAACTCATTCGAATGTTGCTGGAACTGAGGGACAGGGGAAATGCCGTAGTGGTGGTCGAGCATGACGCGGAGACCATCAGGCATGCCGATACCATCATTGAACTGGGTCCCGGAGCCGGAATCGAGGGCGGGAGCCTGATGTTTGTGGGAACTCCCGAGGAATGCAAACAATCCACCAAATCGAGAACCGGACCCTTTTTGTCCGGTGCGTTGGAAGTGCTCAAGAACAGCCCTGTTCGGTATGCCGATGAGCGTCGGGTCGAGATTCAGGGAGCGCGGGAACACAACCTGAAGTCCATCGAGGTATCCATTCCGGTGGGGTTGCTGACTTGCGTGACCGGGGTGTCGGGTTCCGGTAAATCGACCCTGGTCAACCATATCCTGGCCAACGCCGCAGCTTTCAAGTTGAACCGCGCCAAAACCATACCCGGAAAACACACACGCATTCTGGGCCTGGAGCATTTTACCAAATCCGTGCGGGTGGATCAGTCCCCCATTGGGAGATCCCCCCGCTCCAATCCCGCTACCTACGTCAAGCTGTTCGGTCAGCTCCGGCAGGTGTTTTCCAAATGTCCCCTTTCCAAGGTGAGGGGCTACAAACCCAGCCGTTTCAGTTTCAACGTCAGGGGCGGGCGTTGCGAACGCTGCCAGGGAGCAGGCATGATAAAACTCGATATGCAATTCCTGGCCGATACCTATGTGGAATGCCCGAGTTGCAATGGAAAGCGCTACAACCGCGAAACCCTCGAAGTGCGGTTCAAGGGATATACCATAGCCGACATCCTGGACATGACGGTACGGGAAGCCATGGGGGTTTTCGCAAAATTTCCTAAAGTCCGTGGAAAATTGGAAACTCTGGAAAAGGTGGGATTGGGGTATATCAAACTGGGCCAACCGGCTACGACCTTGTCGGGCGGGGAAGCTCAGCGCATTAAACTATCCCTCGAACTCAGTCGCCGGGAGCAGGGCTCTTCCCTCTATATTTTGGACGAACCCACCACCGGACTGCATTGGATCGATATTCAGTTGCTCATGGATTTGCTCTTCTCTTTGAGGGATAAGGGGAATACGGTGATCATTATTGAGCACAATCTCGACGTGATCAACCTGGCCGATTGGATTGTGGATCTCGGCCCTGGGGGAGGCAATGATGGGGGCTACCTGATTTATTCCGGTCCTCGGGAGGGTTTGGAAGCCTGTAAAACCTCCTTGACGGGTAAAATGTTGAAAGCTTCAATAAATCAGGGACATGAAAATGGTTTTTGAACCCGTTGACAGGATTTCTTATTCCGGAACCGGGATGACCAAAAGGATTTGCAAGGCGATAGGGTCCCTTATCTTCGCCATGTGCGGAATGGCAACGGGCAAATTGAATCTGCAATGGCCCACTGAGCATCCCCCACTCGACATGCGGGATTCCTTTTACGCCTTGTTGCAGCCAACCGAGTCCAACGAAATCCAATCCGGCAATTTTGGTTGCGTGCGCTCGGAAGGCACACAGTTTCACGAGGCCATCGATTTGAAGTCTTTTTCGCGAGACTCCCGGGGCGAGTCCACCGACGCGGTCCTTTCCATCCTCCCGGGGAGAGTGGTCTATGCTCACGGGCAACCCAACAAATCCACATTCGGACGCTACGTTGTGATAGAACACTCGAATGGGGAAATTTCCTTTCTCAGCCTATACGCCCATTTGCGATCCATAGAACGCGGAATCGGCCGGGGATCTCCGGTTGTAGCTGGACAAAAAATTGCCACTATGGGACGCTCGGCTTCCTATCCCATTCCCCGAAGCCGGGCTCATTTGCACTTCGAAGTTGGTCTGCTCTTAACCGATCGCTTTCAGAGCTGGTATGACTGGAAGGAATTCCCCACCACCAACCTCCACGGAATTTACAACGGCATTAATCTCAAGGGTATCGATCCGGCTGCTTTTTTTGAAGAATTGCAATGGGGTAAGGGGCAGGGTTTTCGCTCCGTTCTGGAAAACCAGGCCACCGCATTTTCCATCGCGGTGGGGACAGGGCAGGTCCCGGACTTTCTGCGACGTTATCCAACACTGCTCAACGGTTCCATTCCGAGGAGCGGATTGGCGGGTTGGAAAATCGATTTTACCTGGTATGGAGTTCCCAAAAAATGGACCCCGTTGATTTTCAACGGCGATCTCACCACGAACGGCAAAGTGGCCTTGCAAAGCTACGATTCCAAGCTGATAGCACACAACCGATGCAAGAAATTGCTAAAAATACGCAATGGAAAACCCACCATCGGTCCCGAGTTGGAATCCATCCTCCAGCTATTGTTCGGTTTCCGTTGATGAATGTCCTTGTAGGAGCGGCATAGGCGCGCCGGGGCGCGCCAATTAGGAATTAGGAGGGATTAACCACAAAAAGCACAAAAGACCCAAAAGGAGAGGAGGGAGGATTTGACTCTCGCAGAGAGCGCAAAGCAACGCAAAGAGGGAAGAATAACGGAGGGCGGACATTCCTGTCCGCCATTTAACCCCAATCTCAATTCTGATCGAAAAAATTGAAAAAGGCGTAACTACTCAGGTATCCAAAGCCT
>JAABVD010000196.1:0-1579 GCA_014529615.1 Opitutia bacterium | reverse complement strand
CTGTAGGAGGGGGTTTATCCCCCGATTGCGGTGGGGCCTTTTGGAGGATCGGGGCGTAAAGCCCCTCCTACAGTTTCGTAATAGTGGTGTTCCATTAATTTGTTCACACTTCAATGAACTGCAACGCAGTTCCACTCCAAAGCCCAGTGTCGCGTAGCGCACACTGGGTTGGAATAGACAAAAAATATCGAACGCCAACGGGGTTCCACAAATCATATCCAAAATGCCTTGGAATTGATTCATTGTGGAACCCCGTTGGCGTAAAAGCCAGATGGTGGATCAACAATACATCCATGCGAACGATTGCATAAGGTCCCTCAGCAGCTACCCTTTGGCCATGTCATTCCGATCGGCTGCAATGCGCTGGCGCACGACCTCGAAGAGGCAAATCCCGGTGGCTACCGAAATGTTGAGACAGGGAACGGCGCCGTGCATGGGCAATTTTACCACCTCGTGGCATGTGTCCATGGTCAGGCGACGCAAGCCGCTGCCTTCCGAACCCATGACAATGCCGACGGGCCCGGTCAGGTCGAGGTCATAGAGTTGACGGGAAGCCCGGTCGGATGTGCCGACGAGAAGGAGTCCGGCCTCTTCCAGCTTCCTCATGGCCTGGGCCAGGTTGGTCACCTGGATCAAGGGAATAGATTCCGCCCCACCGCAAGCCACGCGCCGGACGGTCTCCGTAAGGGAGGCCGCTTTATTTTTAGGAGTGATGACGGCGGTGACCCCAGCGGCGTCCGCCGTGCGCAAACATGCTCCCAGGTTGTGCGGATCCTCGATGCAATCGAGAAGGAGGACGCAGATGTCGGATTGGGCGGAAATCTTCCGGCAAAGCTCCTCTTGGGACATTCGAGGGATGGGGACATGCAAATCGGTGTGTTTGCTTTCACGCGACCGCATTCTGGATCTGGAGCGACGTCGGGGCATGTTGATTGCATTGAGGAAAGTGCGTTTTAAAAAACGGATCAACCTTTGTTTAAATCGCGATGGAGGGAAAACGGCTGAAGGCTGAATGGGAATTGAACATGGATAAACAGGATGGACAGGATTTGAGAAATGACTCTCGCAAAGGGCGCAGAGAGACGCAAAGAGGAGGAGAGAGGGTGCGCCCAAGGGCGCGGGGAGAAGGGTGGAGTGATGGAATGGTGGAATGTTGGAATGGTTTATCACGATCACGAAAACCTGATCATCTCAGTATAGTCCCTTCAAAGCGACCGACCCTGCGGGGGAAATAGGGCCCATAGGAGATGGTTGGTGCTTGCGATGGGAAACGATCAAAACGAAGATGGACGGGTCGTGAGGTCCAAGCCGAATCGCCGTCAGTTTCTCAAAACCTGTGCAGCCACCGGAGCCATATGGGGATGGGGGGATCTTGGCATTCATCCCGGAATTCCCAGCTTAGGTGCGGCGGAATCAAGGTTACCCTCGAAGTTCGTGCAATTCAGCCCGGAAATCGAGCCCTTGGTCCGTTTGTTGGAGGAGACCCCTCGTTCCCGTCTCTTGGAGGAGGTGGCATTCCGTATCAAGGCGGGAACCCGTTATCGGGAAGTTTTGGCAGCCCTTTTTCTGGCCGGGGTGC
>JAABVD010000195.1:721-5700 GCA_014529615.1 Opitutia bacterium | reverse complement strand
ACTCGTGCTCGTGAACCCGAACAAGGACATCCCCCTGGCCGGGATCCGAAAGGATTAGATCCTCGTGCGCGTGACCTTGAAAAGCCGACCTGGCATATCCAACAGCTAAATCCACTTCCTTTATGGAAAAACCGTAACCGAGGGAGAGGTTCAGCTCGGCGAAGTCTACATCAATGCCCTCAGCATACCAACTGGAGAAGCTCCATTCCCCACCGACTTCCAGGGGCATCGACCTATCTATGGCAACGGAAGCGATTCCGTCATCCCTGAGGACGGCGCGGCCTTCCCTTACATATCTACTGTCCAGGGCAAAATTCAGGGAGAAGGTTTCATCGGGAACGGCTAACTGGTTGGGTTCCGGGAGATCGGGGTTTTGGGAAGATGATTCGGACTGCGCATACAAGCCGGGAAGGATGGGGCAGGGGACAAGGGCCAACCCGGCCAGGAAGGACCGGTTTGCCCGGAGCTGGGTTTTGGACACTCCAGGAAGGAAGAGCACCATCGAGATGAGATTTCCTAAAGAAAGAATTGCAGTTTTGTGGTGAATGAGAAGAAAAGAAGGCGAGGACGTTCCGCTATGGATCGCTCGTAGTCATAGGTTCGGGGCCGACATGTCTTGATTAGCCTTCTTAAATATTTTGGTTAACCAAAACAAAAACTTTTCCAGACCCCCGGGAGCAGACAATAAAAAAATGCTGGTTGGTTCTACAAGCTCGGGGAGCGGCACGGGTTGAATTTGGGTTTGAAATGACCGATGCCTCCTTCAGTTTGGAAGGATCAAATGCCGCAAAACCCCATAATCTTTTTCGACGGAAATTGTGGATTTTGCCATGCCTGGGTCAAATTTGTGGCCGAGCGCGACGCGGAAGGACGCTTTCAATTTGCTCCATTGACCGGGGCCACGTTCAGGAATTCGTTTTCGGCTGAGGAAGCGGATGCCTTTCCCGATAGCATCGTCCTCCTGCCCCCGGAATCTGAAAAGCTGTTTTATTCCGATGCCGTCATCTACACCTTGCTCCGGCTGAACCCTATTTGGGCCGGAACGGGTCGCATTATGCGGTTGCTGCCTCAACCGATACGGGATCTCGTCTATCGTGGCATAGCGGCGGCCCGGCGAAGGCTATTCAGGAAACCGCCTGGGGTGTGCCCTCTTGTCCCGCCCGAATTGAAGTCCCGGTTTCTGAAATAAACCACCGAGACCACAGATGAATTAGGAGGGATTAACCACAGAGCCCACAGAGAGGGAGGGAGAGGGGGGAAAGCGCCCAAGGGCGCAAATTAGGAATTAGGAATTAGGAATTAGGAATGGGGAGAGGAGAATGGAACATGGATCCCGCTTCGCCCAAGGGCTACGGCAGGACAAGTTGCACAGGATGGACAGGATAGGGAATGGGGAAGGAGTAACCACAGATGAAGGGCTGGCGCCCTTGTCTTGCCGACTCCCCCTCAAGGGTGGAGTGATGGAGAAGCGCCCAAGGGCCTGAATTAGGAATTGGGCGGGAGAAAGGAGCAAAGGCACAGAGGCACAAAGGCACAAAGTGGGGGAACGGAGGGCGGACATTCCTGTCCGCCATTTAAATCGTGATCGTGATCGGAAGACGGGGGAAAGGCACGGAGTGGTCAGTTGGGTGTGGGGCCGTGTACTTGCATGGCTAAGGAGTAAACTGACTGACGGGCGGTGATAAACAGGGTTTTGCCATTTTTTCCTCCAAAACAGACATTGCTCGGACGCTTCGGCACTTTGATTTCCTGCAGGAAGGAACCATCGGGCCGGTAGACTTTCACTGCATCAGTGGTCAGGTAAATGTTTCCTTTTTCGTCGATCGTCACCCCGTCCGAGCCTTCCGGTGCGAACAATCGCTTATTCGTCAAGGAGCCATTTTCCCCCACGTCGTAGGCAAAGGTCTTGCCGCCGCCGTGATCGGCGATGTAGAGGATTTTCCCATCGAGCGAACCGATCAAGCCATTGGGCCTGACCAGATCATCGGTGACCTGGGTCAGGGTATTCCCGTCGGGGGACAGATAGTAGACCTGTTCTCCATCCAATTCCATGTCTTCGCGGTTTTGGCCGTAGCGGGGATCGGAGAAATAAATGCCGCCGTTCTCGTCTATCCACAGATCGTTCGGGCTATTGAATTTCTTTCCCATATAATTGTCCACCAGGACTTCGCGCTTCCCGTCTGCATTAATTTTGGAGATTTGGCGCCCTCGTCCCTGGGCCACAATCAGGTTTCCCTCTTCATCGATCCAGCAACCGTTCGCCCCCTGAGAGTCTTCCAGAAACAAGGAGACCGTATTGCTTTGGGCATCCCAAAGATGCACCCGGTTATTGGGGATATCGCTAAAATAGACGTTTCCTTCGCTGTCGCGGGCGCCGCCTTCGGTAAAGGAGTAGCCGCTGGCTATTTCGGTGACCTCGGCTTCAGGAGCGACAATTTCCGAAGCGCAAAGGGAAATGGTAAGAAGCGGGGCCGACACTCCCGCGAGAAAACGGTGATATAAGATAGAATTCATGGCCTGTATTTTGATAGGAGTTCGATTACCCACCCTTAGGGCATTCCGGCGCCTTGGAAAGCCTAAAATAAAATGCGCCTTGGGCTTTCCTTCTCCAGGTATGTTCCCCGGAGGCGCAAGGGTCGAAATTCTGGGCTTGGGTTGGAAAAAGTTCTTGAGCGCGTGATTCTGTCTGCCTTAGCTTGAGAGATCTTTTGCGTTGTGCTAACTCTACTCGAATCATGATCTACATCCGCCGCTTATTTCAATCACTTCCCTGTTTTCTGTTTTTGACGCTGTTTCCGACCTTGTCCTATGGCATGAGCCATGGTGCGGAGGCCTTGGATACGGGAGATACAGCATGGATGCTGACCGCAACTGCCCTGGTCCTGTTCATGACTCTACCCGGTCTGGCTCTGTTCTATGGGGGGTTGGTCCGGTCCAAAAACATCTTATCGGTGTTGATGCATTGTTTTGCCATCGCCTGCCTGGCCTCCCTGCTTTGGGTGGTTGGGCTGTACAGCCTAGCATTTTCCGGAGGCAATGCCTGGATTGGCGATCTCGAACATCTTTTTCTCAGAGGTATCACGGTCGATGAGCTCAACGGTGGCACGTTTCCTGAGACCGTGTTTGTCATGTTTCAGATGACTTTCGCCATCATTACTCCGGCCCTCATTGTCGGAGCCTTCGTTGAGCGCATGAAATTCAGCGCGGTTCTCCTGTTTACCGCTCTTTGGCTCCTTATCGTTTATGTCCCGGTGGCCCATTGGGTATGGGGCGGCGGTTGGATGATGAATGATGGGGTGCTCGATTTGGCCGGGGGAATCGTAGTGCATGCCACGGCGGGAATTTCCGCTCTGGTTCTGGCAAAGATGCTGGGCCCCCGGGCGGAATTTCCCAAGAGGCTCCATCCCCCGCATAATCCTGCTTTGGTAATGGTCGGGGCCTGCATGCTTTGGGTCGGATGGTTCGGCTTTAATGCGGGCAGCCAGGTGAGCGCCGGTTCGGCCGCGGGAATGACCATGCTGGTCACCCATATTTCGGCGGCAGTGGCCAGTTTGACCTGGATGATCGTGGAATGGATAAAAACCGGAAAACCCGGATTGGTCGGTATCGTAACCGGCATGGTGGCCGGGTTGGCCACCATTACCCCTGCTTCCGGAAACGTCGGTCCCGTCGGAGCAATTTGTATCGGATTTCTGGCCGGTTTTCTCTGCTACATCATGTGTGGATTCATTAAGGAAAAGCTGGGGATCGACGATTCCTTGGACGTATGTGCGGTCCACGGTGTCGGCGGCACACTGGGCACCATAACGGTAGCCATCTTCGGTAGCGCCGCTTTCGGAGGCACAGGGGTGGACAACATGGTGGCGCAGTTGATCATCCAATTGAAGGGAATCGGTTTCGCACTGGCTTGGTCTGCCTTGGGAACCTTTGTGATTGTGGTGATATGCAGGGCTGTTACCGGTCTCCGCGAGTCCGACGAAGATATTCAAACCGGTTTGGATCAGGCCGAGCACGGAGAAACAGCTTACACCCTGGAATAGGTAGCCCCACAAGACCACAACTGTAATTTAATACCCCAAAGTTCGTATGAAATTAATAAAAGCAATCGTCAAACCATTCAAATCCGAAGAGGTGAAAGAAGCTCTTTCCGAGATAAGCATAGCAGGAATGACCGTAACGGAAGTTAAGGGCTTCGGTCGGCAGAAGGGGCATACCGAGATCTATCGAGGCAGCGAATACACGGTGGATTTTCTCCCCAAAACCATGCTGGATATCGTGGTGGAGGATTCTCAGGTTGAAGAGGCGGTCAACGTTATCGTCAAAGTGGCCAATACCGGGAAAATCGGCGATGGAAAGGTGTTTGTTATCCCCGTGGAATCCGCTGTCCGCATCCGAACCGGTGAAACCGATGCAAATGCCTTGTAAGTTGCCCAGGCAATTGGGGGTCCCATTTTTCCCATCATTAAATCTATCTCATCTATGAAAATACGTCTAATCTCCACGTTGTTATCACTTTTTATCCTTTCGGGCGGCCTGAATTTCACCATTTTGAAGGCCGATTCCCATGAAGCTGATGCTTCCGAGGAAGGCACCAAACTGAGCGGCCATATGGAAGAAATCAGCAAGGTGTTTCGCCGGTTGCGTCGTCAAATCAGGGATACTTCCAAGAACGCTGATTCGGCCGCTTTGGCGGGGCAAATGCTGGAGCAGGCCAAGGCCTCACTCGAACTGGAACCGGCCTGGACGGGTGACCAACCCGAGTCGGAGCAAGCCGACTTCGTAGCCGGATTCAAAAAGAATATGAAGGAGTTCATCGGGTTGCTGGAAGATCTCCAGGCCGCCTTCCAAGCGGATGATACTGACAAAGCTGTCGCTGTGGTGGCAAAATTGCGTGATCATCAAAAGGAAAGTCACAACGCCTACAAGAAACCGGATGACGACTAGCCCGGCCTTTTGGCGAGTTTGATAATTTGCCTCAA
>JAABVD010000195.1:0-683 GCA_014529615.1 Opitutia bacterium | reverse complement strand
CAAATGAAATACCGTTCCATCTTGATTCCGGCCCTCATCTGGTTGAGCCTCTCAGGGGTGGCCAGGACTGAAGCTCACGATTCCAGAGTGTTTGAGTTGCGCACATATTATGCCCACGAGGGTAAGTTGGAGGCGCTATTGGCTCGATTTGGCGACCATACCTGCCGGATTTTTGAAAAGCACGGCATCGAAAATATCGGTTATTGGGTTCCGGAGGATAATCCCGACAACGTTTTGATTTATATCATTGCTTTTCCCAGTCGCCTCGACCGGGAATCCATGTGGAAGGCCTTTATAAACGATCCGGAGTGGAAAGCAGCCGCCAAGGCATCCACCGCAAGCGGAAGACTGGTCGAGAGAATCGATAGCCTGTTCCTCAAGGCCACGGACTACTCCATGCCGATAAAGCGGGTGCAATCCGAGCCGGAACGCTTATTCGAGTTGCGCACCTACAAGGCAGCCAAAGGTCGGATGCATCACCTCGATGCACGTTTCAGAGACCATACGATCGGGCTCTTTGCCAAACACGGCATGGAAAACCTTGTCTATTTCCATCCTTGGGCGGACCCGGAAGGGGCCTCGGATACCCTGATATATATTATTTCCCACAAGGACCCAGCGGCCCGGCAGGCGTCCTTTGGCGCGTTGCGGGACGATCTCGATTGGCGGGAGGGCCGGGCCAA
>JAABVD010000194.1 GCA_014529615.1 Opitutia bacterium | reverse complement strand
CCGCTCCATTTCGGGTGATGAGGCCGACGTAGCTCAGTCGGTAGAGCGCTTCCTTGGTAAGGACGAGGTCACCAGTTCAATCCTGGTCATCGGCTCCAGATACTCTCGCCAGTTGATTCCAAGGCTGGAACATAAAATCGCCCCCGATATACGGCCTTGGGATAAAGGTCGTATTTCTACTTAACATCACCGAAATTGGGGCAGGCCAGGCATGCCACGCGACCAGATTCACCTCGCATGCGACAGTTGCAGCAGGCACAACTACACGGCTACCAAGAACAGGCGCACGCATCCCAGTCGCGGGGAGTTCAAGAAATACTGCCGGTTTTGCCGCAAACACACGTCTCATCGAGAGACCCGCTGAATTCTTCGGGTTGACGATACGCGAGTCTGTTAGGTCTGTAGCTCAATTGGTAGAGCACTGGTCTCCAAAACCAGCGGTTGCAGGTTCGAGTCCTGCCAGGCCTGGTTATTTCATGAGCATGTAGTGGGAATCCGGTCTACGGGGGATGTGGCAAAAAGTCACCACTTTCATGGGCGAAGTTCGCACCGAGTTTACGAGGGTCATCTGGCCAACGCGAACCGAATTGGTCAATTCGACCACAATTGTAATCGTGTTTTCCATTGCCTTCGCCATCTTCATCGGATTATTCGACTTGGTCCTGTCCTACGTGCGCTCAATCCTGCTCGCCATTTAATCCTTCGCATACCGTGACTTCCTCCCCTCCACAACCCCCGTCCTCCGAAGGCGAGGCGGTTTTACGGCAGTGGTTTGCTCTACATACCTACTCGGGTCACGAAAACAAGGTCAAGACATACCTTGAATCACTGATCCAATCAGGCGATGCTGGAGGAGTCATTTATCAGGCCGTAGTTCCCACCGAAGAGATTGTGGAGATGAAGGGCGGTAAGAAGACCGTTTCGAAAAAACGCTTTTTGCCAAGCTATGTTCTCGTCGAAATGGACATGAACAAGGACGCTTGGCACGTTGTCACCAACATACCTGGAGTAACAAACTTCGTCGCACCTGGGCGCAAGCCACAGGCGCTTACCCAGGAAGAGGTCGCCCACATTCTCGGCCACATAGATCGCCGCAAGTCGCAGGAGGTCGAGGAGATTCCGTTTTTGGTCGGAGATCAGGTCAAGGTTAACGACGGGGCTTTCAAGGACTTTGTCGGAACTGTCCAAGAAGTCATTCCCGAAAAGCGCAGGCTAAAAATAATGGTCAGCATATTCGGGAGGGGGACGCCTGTCGAACTCGACGTTCTGCAGGTTGAACCAGCGGAAGATCGTTCGGCAAACCGTTGAGCGCGATGGCAAACCAGGGGATAAGGTGAGGCGAACAAACCTATGGCGAAAAAAGAACTCGCGGTGATAAAGCTGCAGATTCCTGCCGGGGGTGCGAGCCCGACTCCTCCCGTGGGGCCTGCCCTCGGCCAACACGGTGTAAATATAATGGAGTTCTGCAAGGCGTTTAACGCCGGCACTCAGGACCGGCAAGGGTTGATCATTCCCGTAGTAATAACGGTATATGCCGACCGCAGTTTCACTTTCATCACCAAGACTCCCCCTGCCTCGGTTTTACTAAAAAGAGCCGCAGGTATCGAGAAGGGATCCGGCGTTCCGAACCGCGACAAAGTCGGAACAGTGACTCGGGAGCAGTTGGAAGAAATTGCCGAGGCCAAGATGGAAGACCTGAATGCTGATTCGGTCTCCGCCGCGGCGGAAATGATTGCAGGAACTGCCCGCAGCATGGGCCTGATCGTCGCCTCACCGGGGCAGGATCCGCTGCAGGCCGAAGTTTCTGAAGCTGAAGCGGGAAGTTCGGATTCCTAAGGGAGAGGAGAAAGGTTGTGTCCAATCGGGGCAAAATTTACAAACAGGCTGCGACTGCTTATGACAAGCGGGAGCCCGTTACGCTCGAGGCAGCCGTCAGGATGATGCAGTCATTTCCAAAACGCAAATTCGACGAGTCGGTGGAGTTGTCGATTAACCTCGGGATCGACGGCCGACAAGCTGATCAGTCGATTCGAGGGACGATCATGTTGCCTCACGGAACGGGAAAGGAAGTCAGGGTTGTGGTCATCACCCAAGGGGAGCTGCTTGGAGAGGCAACCGACGCCGGGGCGGACTTCGTAGGTGGCTCGGATTTGGTCGAGAAAATACAAAATGGATGGCTTGATTTTGACCTTGTGATCGCGTCTCCCGACATGATGGGGCAGGTGGGGAAACTTGGGAGAATTCTCGGTCCAAGGGGGATGATGCCTAACCCCAAGACAGGAACTGTAACTCGCGCCATCGGCCAAGCGGTCAGGGAATCCAAGGCAGGCCGCATCGAGTTTCGCGCCGATAGCAAATCTGGCAATAATGCTCAGGCTCCGATCGGGAAACTCTCTTTTTCAGAATCGGATCTGCTGGCCAATGCCCGGGTTTTTGTCGAAGCCATCCTGCGCAGCAGACCGGCTTCGACAAAAGGACAGTTTATAAGGAAAGCGGTTTTGTCCTCAACGATGGGACCCGGAATCAGGATCGAGCCCGCGGCCATTACCCTCTAATAGGGCACAAGGCCCAAAAAAGTTTTTGAAGGTACTGATGCCCACAGACGAGAAGAGAGAATCGGTAGCCAATCTTTCCCGGAAAATGTCCGAAGCCAGGTCTATTTTCCTTGCCGACTTCACCGGTGTTGACGTTGAATCCGTGACGCGATTGCGGCGTTCGCTCCGGGGAGCTTCGGTCGAATACGAAGTCGTCAAGAACAGGCTGGCCAAACTCGCCGTCGAGGACGCCGGGCTGGAGGGGTTGGCCGACTTTTTAAGGGGCCCGACGGCTATGGCTTTTGCTCAAGACGATCCTGTGGCTCCCGCGAAGATACTGCAACAGTTTATCGACGGCGGCGGAAGGCTTGCCATCAAGAGCGGTTACATGGATGGCCAAGTGCTTACTGCCGACCGGGTTGAGGAGTTGTCCAAGCTTCCCTCGCGCGAGGAGTTGCTTGGCAGGGTGATGAGTTCGGTGCAGAGTCCGATTTACGGTTTCGGCTCCACCTTATCCGGTTTACTGCGGAGTGCGATAGGAGTTCTGTCGGCCATCGAAGAACAGAAACGCAACGATCAATCTACAGACAACTCATGATGGAGGTTCATCGAAAATGAGCGAAGAGGTAACTCTTAGCCCGAAGATTGAAGAGATCATCGAGACCGTAGGCAGCCTCACGGTGTTGGAACTCGCCGAACTGGTAAAAGCGCTCGAAGAAAAGTTTGGCGTATCTGCGGCTGCGCCGGTTATGGTGGCTGGTGTTCCTGCCGATGGAGGCGATGCCTCCGCCGCGGCCGAAGAGAAGGACTCATTCGACGTGGTGCTGACCAGTGCCGGAGATAAGAAGATTCAGGTGATCAAAGTGGTTCGGGAGATTACCAGTCTCGGCCTGAAGGAAGCCAAGGCCCTCGTCGACGAGGCACCCAAGGCGGTCAAGGAGGCTGTCACCAAGCAAGAGGCCGAGGAAATCCAGACCAAGCTCTCCGAAGTGGGCGGTACAGTGGAGATTCAATAGCCCAGTGTCTGAGCGGCTGCGCCCCTCCAAGCAGTTTTCACCGCAGTGCTGGGGTTGCTCGCTAATCCGATCCTCCGATCTGGCAGTTCAAGCGAATATTCCGAGTACATTTGCAATCCCTCTTCCCAAGGGGGAATGTCGAGGGGTATCTATGCCTGTGGGCATATATGTCTTGTGCAACGCCTGCATGTTTCATAGCCAGTATGCCTCCATTAACCTCAAAGAGGAGGTCCAGCCTTGAGCGGTAAAGACAACGGCGGAATCGACAGAAAGTCCTTTGGCAAAATCAAGGAAGTTGTCGAAATGCCGAATCTGCTCGAAGTGCAGATCGAATCCTATCGGTCGTTTCTGCAACTGGAAACACATCCCAAAAAGCGGCAGCGGCGGGGACTGCACCTTGTGTTCGATAGCATTTTTCCTATATCGGACGCGCAAAATATCTATACCCTCGAGTACGCCGATTTCTCGATCGGAAATCCCCGCTACAGTGTTGAGGAGTGTCGAGAGAGGGGAATGACGTTTGCGGCCCCTTTGAGAGCTACGCTGCGGCTGGTTACCCGGGACAAGGACAGTCCAGAAAAACCAGTCAAAGACGTGGTAGAGCAGTCGGTTTTCCTCGGAGAGCTTCCACTGATGACCGATCAGGGCACCTTCGTCATCAATGGGGCTGAACGCGTGGTCGTCAGTCAGTTGCACCGCTCTCCGGGAGTGTTTTTCGACGAGACCATGCATCCGAATGGGAAGCGGTTGTTCTCCGCTCGAATCCTGCCTTCCAAGGGGCCTTGGCTAGAATTCAGTATGGACATAAACGACATCATGTATGTCCACATTGACAGGCGCAGGAAGCTTCCGGTAACCCTTCTCCTGGGGGCTCTGGTGTTTTCATCGAACGTGGAAGTTCTTTCCATGTTTCGCGAACAGGTGCAAGAGGAGGTGGGGGAGGAAATGGTCGGCCGTTTTCTCGCTGAAGGAGATGTCGTTAACAGGGCCACCGGCGAGGTGATTGTCGAAGGATACGGAGTAATCACCGAGGAAATCCTTGAGGCGTTGAAGGAAAGCGGCATCGGAAGGGTCAACTTGCTTGCCGGCCCGGATGCGAATGATCCCGGAGTTCTGGAAAACACTCTGAAAAAAGATCCCAGCGACAGCGAAGAAGATGCCCTTACCCGGATTTACAACCTGTTGCGCCCCGGCGATCCACCGAACATTGAGACCGCCCGTGGTTTGCTGGATCGCTTGTTCTTTCACGCCAAGCGCTACAATCTAGGTGATGTGGGTCGCCACCGCATCAACAGCCGGCTCGAGCTCGAGGTCGCGGTTGAAATCACTATCCTGCACCTCGTAGACTTCATGTGCATTATCTACTACCTGTTGGAATTGCGCATGGGACAGGGGTTTACCGTCGACATAGACCATCTGGGAAATCGCCGCGTTCGACTGGTTGGA
>JAABVD010000193.1:756-5791 GCA_014529615.1 Opitutia bacterium | reverse complement strand
TCCTTGTCGTTCACTTTCGCGTTTTTGTCGTTGATTTCCGGGGATGGGGTCTGGCCCGTGGATGGCAAATCCGGGCCAGCCGCCGGGTCGGGGACGGGGACGCGTGAAGCGGCATCGATTGCAGGAGGGATGGCTTGGAGTGAGGCGGGCAGGGTTTGCAAGGCGGATTTGGCGATTTCCACTTCACCCAGATGTGGATGTGCCATTACGACGTGGGTTTCCGTTTGTCCGACCAGCGTTCCGGTCAATCGGTCTCCATTTTTGAAGATTAATTCCAGCGCCTGGGCGGAGCTGGCGGCCAAAAGATTGAAGGATAGGAGGAAAACAAGCTTGATATGCATGATTCTGGATTCCGGATACTGGAAACGAGTAGCGAGATGAGGAGCCTTGGCAAGAAATTTGAAGTGGTTTGGAACCAGGTTCGACCAATTATGCTCGCTTAACTGGAGAAAATTATCTGCCATACCGGTTCCCAAATTTCATAATTCGCATGAAACGCATGAAATTGATCAACGTGGCCATGGTTTTTATCTGCCTGCTGGGGCTTTCGGCCTGCAAGGATGAGCCATCGGTTAAACAATACCGCGTGCAAAAGGCTCCCGGTTCGCCACCACCCGCGCAGAATCCGGTCTCTGCCCCGGAGGGATTGCCTTTTAGCTGGACGGTCCCGGCCGGGTGGAAGCAGGGAAAACCCTCCGCCATGCGGACGGCCAGTTACGAGGTGCCTCTCGACGGCGAAACCGGGGATTTTTCCCTGGTTCGGCTGGGCGGAGGGGCCGGAGGTGTCATGGCCAATCTCAATCGCTGGAGGGGCCAGATCGGGTTGGGGCCGGTTTCCGCGGAGGAGGTTTCAAATTTTGCCCACGCGCGTTCCACGGTCCAGGGTCGGCCCTATTTACTGGTAACCCTGGTCAATCCGGACAACCCGGGCAGCGGCATTTCAGCCGCCATATTTGACCTGTCCGACTACGTATTATTTGCCAAACTGACTGCTTCCCAGGCGGGATTGGAAAAAGCCCAGCCATCCTTTGAGGCCTTCTGCCAATCCCTGACCTTCACCGGTGGATGAGCGGGACCGACCATGAGTAGAGGAAAGTCCAAATCCACCTTGGGGAGAATAGCCCGCTTCCTGGCTTCTCCGGAGGTTTTCTTCTACACCGCGATTTGGTTGCTCGTTTTGCTGGTGGTGGGAACCATCACCCAGAAATGGGACGGTCTCTATCTGGCCCAGCAAAAATATTTTTCATCCTGGTTTACTTGGGGGATTTTGCCGGGCGGGCGATTGGCCATGACGGTGATGTTCATCAACCTCACCTTCAAATTGATATTCAACAGTCCCTGGCGGTTCAGCCGTATCGGGACCTTGATAACCCATTCGGGCATGCTGCTGCTGTTGCTGGGCGGCTTTTTCACCGCCTATTTTTCCAACGAGGGGAGCATGCCCATCCCAGAGGGGCAAACCTCCAGCTACTACCAGGACTACCATGAGCTCGAGTTTGCCGTTATCGACAAGTCCCCCACCGACTACGATGCCGTAACCGTATTCAGCAAGGAGTATATTCGAAGGGGATCGGTCATTTCCCATGAGGCATTTCCCTTCAGTATCAGGGTAAGGTCCTTTTCCCGGAACGTGGACCTGGTGCAACGTGAATCTACCGCTGGCGAGGGCTTCCACGGGCTGGCCCGGCGTTACGAAATGGTCTCCAAGGAACTTGAAAACGAGTTTTCCCGAAATATGGCAGGAATGATCCTGGACCTGCAAGGGCTGGATGACGGGGCCGATGGCGCCTACCTGGTATTTCAATTCATGCAGGTTCCCCAGACCCTTCGAGCCGGAGGCAAGGAATACGCCATCGAGTTGCGCAATAAGCGCTACCAGTTGCCCTTTTCCATTGAATTGATCGATTTTACCAAAAAGGTGCACCCGGGAACTCAGACCGCTTCCCATTACAGTTCGCTGGTAAACGTGGTAGACCAGGGTCTCAAGAGAGAGGTTCTCATTTCCATGAACGAACCCCTGCGGAACCTGGAATACACCTTCTATCAGGCATCGTTCATTGAAGACGGTCCCGACGAGACCACCGTGCTGGCGGTCGTTCAGAATGTGGGCCGAAACTTCCCCTACGTGTCCAGTATCATCATGTGTATTGGATTGCTCTTTCACCTCATTTTGCAGGTGCCCAAACTCCTGCGACGTTCGAAACGGGCATGAAATCGGTCTCCATTCACCGCGTTCTCATCTTCCTGGGGTTCCTCATGGGTTGGGGGGCAGTTCTGGGAGGAGAAGCCTACGAATCCCCGGTGCGGGCCGGCGCTTTCCAGGAACTGATCATCCAGGATCAGGGAAGGCTCAAACCTCTGGACACCTTTGCCCGGTCCCAACTATTGCTCTACCATGCCAAATCCACGATCGATCGTCAAAAGGCCATCGACTGGTTGTTGGAATTGATGATCGCCCCGCAGGCCGCCTACCAGCGAAAGGTTTTCAAAGTGCGGGAAAAGGAAGCCATCCTGGGATTGGGCATGGGTTTGGACCCGGAGTCGCGTTATTCGTTTATTGAACTGAGCCAAGCTATAAGGGAGCGGCAGGAATCGCTCAACCAACTGGTGGAAAAAGGGGAGGAGGAACGGACGCGGGCCGAAGGGCAATTGGTCACCCTCTACCTGAAAGCGTTGCGTTACCTGGCTCTGAGCCGGTCTCTGACCGGTCTGATACCGGACATTCGCGTATCCAACCCCGAGTTGGCCGAGGCCATTGGTTTTGAAGTGGGGAAGGGCTATACCTATCGGCAGTTTCTGGAGGTGCGGGGAGCGATGGCCAACGAGTTGGAGAGCCTTCGCGGTCGCCGGGAAGGGGATGCCATTTCCCCTAAGGAGAGCGCATTGATCGACCTGGTTCAGCAGTTGAATGTTAAACTGGCCGATCGAAGTTCCCAGATCTTGAAAATTGTCATGCCGGAAGGCGAGCAGGAGGAGACGGTTTGGCATGCGCCCTGGGAACTCTTGGACGGCCGTGAATTGACACCGTGGCAGTTGGACCGTTTGAAGGAATTGGAATCCATTGTTACCGCCTTTTATGCCGATGGACTGGCCCAGGTTTCCCAGGATGTGGACCCGTTGGTGGGGGCCATTAATGCAGAAGTCAAATTGAAGGCGGAGTTGGTCTATAACAAAGCCAATTTTTTCCGAAACAGCATCGTGTTCTACATCCTGGCCTTTCTGTTGTTATTGGTAAGTTACATCTTTACCAGCAAATGGGTGGGCCGACTCTCCTTTGCCAGTTTGATCATCGGTTTTGCTCTCCACCTGGTCGGGTTGTTGTTCAGAATCTACATCATGGGCCGTCCGCCCGTTTCTACCCTCTACGAGTCGATCATCTTTGTGGGCTGGGTCCTGGTCTTGTTATCGGTCATACTCGAGGCTGTGCGTCACGACACCCTGGGGCTGCTCGTCGGCTCGGTAGCCGGAACCGCGCTGCACTTCATCGGATTCAGCTACTCCGCCGAAGGCGATACCATGAGGATGTTGGTGGCGGTCCTCAATTCAAACTTCTGGCTCGGCACCCACGTTTTGACCATCACCATCGGTTACGGCGTTGCCTTGACCGCTGGGTTGGTGGCCCACGTATATCTCCTGCTGCGGTTGTTTTTCCCGGCGCAGAGGAAATGGGCCAAAGAGGCTTTCAGGGTATCCTACGGCATTTGCCTGGTGGCGGTATTTTTCACCACTTTTGGAACCATTCTGGGGGGAATTTGGGGCGATCAATCCTGGGGGCGTTTTTGGGGATGGGTCACCAAGGAAAAAGGCGCAGTGTTGATCGTTCTCTGGTTGCTCATTGTGAGTCACGGGCGCCTGGCCGGCCGGCTCAAGGAACTCGGTTTTTCCGTGGCGCTCGCTTTGACCCCCATCTCCGTGGCCCTGGCCTGGTTTGGGGTCAACCTGTTGCAGGTGGGGCTGCACAGTTACGGCTTCGACGACGGAGTTGCCGCCAACCTGTATTATTTCTGTGTGGGAGAGGCGGTCTTCGCCATAGGTTCCGGCCTCGTTATTCAGATACGCCGCCTAAGGGCGCCAAAGGCGCCAATTAAGAATTAGGAATGGGGGAAGGGAGAGGGATTAACCACAAAAAGCGCAAAAGGCGCAAAGGCGCGCTGGCGCGCCAATTAGGAATGAGGAATTAGGAATGAGGAATTGGGGAGAGAGATCAAGATCATGATCACGATCAGGATCAAGTGTGGAGGGAGGGACCGATCGATTTGGGGTATTGGCTGTAGGAGCGGCTTTACGCCGCGATCCCATGGAAGCAGCCTCACCGCAATCGCGGCATAAAGCCGCTCCTACAGCTTATAACTAATAATCCACCGCCAAACCCCAACATTCCTCTCTTCAACACTCCAACATTCCATCATTCCCCTCCGCCCCATTCCCAATTCCTCAGCATCTTCAGCCTTTAACCTTTAAATTCCTAATTCCTAATTCCTAATTCCTAATTCCTAATTCCTAATTGGCGCGTATCGACGCGCCTTACCCCCTCATGAATGCCGAAGCAATAATTTCTCAACTCAATATCGAATTACCTCCGCCTCCCACTCCTGCCGGGGTCTACAAACCCCTGGTCATTGTCGATAACCTGGCCTACCTGTCTGGGCACGGTCCGGTTTGTTCAGATGGATCCATGCTGCAGGGCAGGGTCGGATCGGAGGTCGATCTGGACGGGGGCTACCGCGCCGCTCGCCAAACCGGCCTGGCTTTGTTGTCGACCCTTCGCCACGGCCTGGGATCACTCGATCGAGTGGTGCGGGTAATAAAAGTTTTGGGACTGGTCAACAGTTCACCCGATTTCCATCAGCACCCGGCGGTAATCAACGGGTGCAGCGAATTGTTCGCCCAGGTGTTTGGCAAGGATGCCGGTGTTGGAGCCCGTAGCGCTTTGGGTGTGGCAGCCCTTCCCGGTAATATCACCGTGGAGATCGAAGCCATTTTCGAGATCGCGAATGAGGGGAGAGTTGGAGTGATGGAGTGATGGAATGATGGA
>JAABVD010000193.1:0-606 GCA_014529615.1 Opitutia bacterium | reverse complement strand
CCAGTGTCGCGTAGCGCACACTGGGTTGAAATAGACAAAAACAACGAACCCCAACGGGGTTCCACAATGAACCAATCCCAAAGCATTTTGGGAAAAGAGTGCAGAGTTCAGAGAGAGGGGGGAGGCGCGCTGGAGCGCGCCAATTAGGAATTAGGAATTAGGAATGAGGAATTGGGGAGAGGGAGGAAGATCAGGATCACGATTACTGGGATGTAAAGGATCCAGGAATTTTGTGTTTTTTGCGTTCTTTTGTGGCTAGTTTTTTTTATTTTCTGTTGGAGAAGCGGGGAGAAGCGGCAGGCAACCCGATTTATAGAGGTAATGGCGGACAGGAATGTCCGCCCTCCGTTAGAGCTAGTTCCGGCGGAGCCGGATCAAGTGATCAAAGGGAGCGTTGTTAATAAATCTCCACCATCATCCGCTTTCCCCTCCAATCCTGATCCTGATCGTGATCATGATCGTGATCTCTCCCCCATTTTTCGCCTTCCCGAGAAATTCCCCTACACCCGCCAACCTCCAAATCGAAACATTCCTGATTCGCGCCCTCGGCGCGCCTCCCCCTTTGCGTTGCTTTGCGCTCTTTTGTGGCTAATCTTCTCTCTCCTC
>JAABVD010000192.1 GCA_014529615.1 Opitutia bacterium | reverse complement strand
TTTCCGGAGCTCCCACCCGTTTGACGAATTCGTCGTAACTGATGATTCTGGGCTTCGGTTTTTCCGGCGGTGGTGGAGGGGCCTTCTCCACCGGTTTGGGAGGCGGAGGCTTTTCCACGGGTTTGGGAGGAGGTGGCGGGGGTGGTGGCGGCTCTTCCACCGGTGGAGGCGGTGGTTCTACCACGGGCTCGGGTTCAGGCTCTGGCTCTGGCTCTGGTTCAGGTTCAGGTTCGGGCTCTGGTTCAGGTTCCGGTTGGACGGGTTCGGGTTCGGGCAACTCCGGCTCGGGTTGGGGCAGGGTTTCCTCCGGGACGAAAATTTGATTGGGGTCGGGAAGTTCCACCATTTCGAAAATGTAGGGTTCCTTTTCCTCAGCCCACAGGGTTGAGAAGAGAGCTGCCAGAATCACAAAAAGCAGGGCCGCCAAGTGGAGAACGCTTGAGTATATAAGCGCCCTCTTGGTGATGGGATCGACTCTCATACTTCCGTTGGTTTACTTTACCCGCGTATCCAAACTGATCCGGGTCAGTTCGTTCTGTTTCAACAAATCCATTACCTCGATCACCTTTTGGTACTGCAGCCTGAAGTCACCCCGCAGGTGAATGACGGGGGGATCGTGGTGTTCAGCCAGGATTTCGATCCGGCTGGTCAACTCCTCGAAAGTAACCTCCTCCTGGCTCCAGTAATAGACACCCTCCTGGGTGATAGAAATGGTCTGAAAGGGGGTTTCCCGCGGGACGGGGGCAGAGGATGCGTTCTCGGAGGGCAATTGCAAAGGGATGGTCTGCTCCAACAACGGGGTCGTAATCATGAATATGATGAGCAGGGCAAAGGCCATGTCGATCATGGGAGTCACATTGATTTGCGACACCGCGGTCAAACGCTCTCCTCGATGGAAGGTCCGGGCCATCTAGGTATCCCTCGACAAAGTGTCCTCCAATTCGATGCGATCCGCCACCGAGCTGGCGAAATTCTCCAGATCGATGACCCGTTTTTTGGTCACTGCCAGGAGAAAATTATACCCGAAAACGGACGGAATCGCCACCAGCAACCCGGCCACCGTGGTCAACAATGCCCCCGAAACCCCCGGGGCCAGTTTCTGCAAACTGGCGCTGCTCTCCAAGGCAATGGCTCCAAATGCATCCATCACCCCCCACACCGTTCCCAGGAGGCCCATAAAGGGGGCCCCGGTCACGATGGAAGCGAGCAGAACCATCTTCTTTTCGTAAAAGATGCTTTGCTGAGCCACGGCCCGGCGTAGGGCATTTTCCGAATAACTGACCGCATTTTCCCGATCCAGACTGGCAGAATCGAGTTCCACGGCTCGGAAATAGGCCTGGGTGGCATCCCCGACCAGGGCGGCATAGGGAACAGAATCGCTGAAATCTACCTGTCGGGCCAAATCCAGCAAGGAGGGCGCATCGTTCAGGTCCGATTCAAAATCCAGGTTCAAATTCTGGAGGTTGTTCAACTCCATGAACTTGCTGAACATGACCGTCCAGGCGATAGCGCTGAACACGCCCAAGGCCAAGATGATGAGCTGACCGGCCGTATTGGACAGGAAGAAATAGGAAAGGAGACCGGAATGTTGAGATTGGGCCAGGATGGGAATCATAAATGGAGGCAGGAATCAAAATGGGATATCAGTTCCCCGTTTATGGCCGTTTCTGATACATCTTCAAAGATAAAATGAATTTCAATCCTATAATTTTGTTTACAGGTTGATCCCGCCCAAGCATCTCCTTTCACTTTTTAATCAGAACCCAAGCCACTTACTTAGATTTTATGGACCACAAAACCCAGGCCCTGGACCTCCTCGGCAAACGCGGATCGGAAATAACACAGAAACACGCTATGGTGGGATTCGACGGTTTGGTCGAGCGGGTCACCTCAGTAGTGGATAAACGCCTGGGGCAGGGAGACGCCTTTGCCCGGGTGGAAACGATAGAGGCCTTTGCAAGTAAAATCCTCGATGCGGCCGGTAGCGGGACCGGCCTGGAAATTTTCCCCCGGGAAGAGAAAGCGGGGGGCAACGGGCCCGTCATGGCCGGAGCCCTGGGCAAGGCCGGCCTCAACATGCGTTATGTCGGCGCCCTGGGGGAGGCCTCGGTTCATCCCGTTTTCGCAAAATTTGCCCAAGACACAGATGCCATCTCCATAGCCGATCCCGCCATAATTCACGCCCTCGAATTTGCCGACGGAAACATCATGCTGGGGGAGTTGGTTTCCCTCGATGGCATCACTTACCGGAATTTATTGAGTCAAATGACGGAAGGGGAATTTTTCGATCTGCTCTCCCGTCAGGACCTGGTAAGCGTGGTAAACTGGGCCATCATCCCCAACCTGACCACCCTCCTGACCGATCTACTCGACTACGTCATACCCAATCTGCCTCCGAGGGACCAAAAACATTATTTCTTCGATCTTTCCGATACGGAAAAACGCTCGGATGGAGAGGTGCGATCGGTTCTCTCGACCATTTCCCGTTTTCAAAACTGGGGCGCGGTCACCCTGGGGTTGAAATTGGAGGAAGCGGGAAGGGTCACCCAGCTTTTGGGGCAATCCAAAATGGGGGACGACGCCGATGGCCTGAAATCCATGGCCGCCTACACCCGCGACCATTTGAGTATCGGCACGGCGGTGGTGCATTCCGGGGATTCAGCCGCCTGCGCCACCAAGCTGGAAACGGCCTGGGTAGAGGGACCTGTCACGAAAGATGCGCCCGCCAAGAGGGGCGCAACGGAACATTTCCACGCGGGGTTTTGCCTGGCCCAATTATTGGATTTCCCCCTTCCCGCCAGTCTGGCCACGGGGATGGCTTTCAGGGGTTTTCACGGGAGAATGGGGAGGAGTCCCAGCATGAGCGAGGCCCAGTCCTTCATCCAGTACTGGAAGGACGCCTGATGGCTCGAAAGGGGAAGGGTTTGTTCATCACCTTCGAAGGTACCGAAGGGACGGGCAAGACGACCCAGATTAAACGGCTGGAGGCCAAATTGACCGCCCGGGGGGAGACGGTCGTTTTAAGCCGCGAACCCGGAGGCACGCCATTGGGAGAAAAAATCAGACACCTGGTCAAACACGCCGAATGCGGGCGTGCCATGGTCCCGAGAACCGAGGTTCTTCTTTTTGCGGCGAGCCGGGCCCAACACGTGGAGGAATTGATAAAACCCAGCCTGCGGCGCGGCAACGTGGTCATCAGCGACCGGTACTTCGACTCGACCACCGCTTACCAGGGAGTGGCCCGGGCCATCGGCCGAGCCGAGGTAAGGGCCATCAATCGATTTGCCATCGACGGTCTTCTTCCCCACTTGACGGTATGGATCGATCTGAAGCCCGAAATCGGTTTTCAACGCATTCAATCCAGGAAGATGGAGCCACCCGACCGCATGGAACAGGAGAAAATGGATTTTTATCGAGCGGTGCGTGACGGATACGCGGAATTGGCAGAATCCGAACCCGGACGCTTCCTGGTAGTGGACGGCGCCCAATCCCCCGAAGCGGTGGAGGAGGCCATTTGGAATGGAGTTAAAAAGCATCTTAACTGAGCCCCTGAGGTCCGCCAAGGCGGTGGAGGTGCTGGAAAGGTCTCTGCAAAAAGGCCGTTTGGCCCACGCGGTGTTGCTCCAAGGCGAAAACGAGGAACTGCTGGAGGAAGTGGCCCACAGTTTGGCCGCGGTATTATTGGATTTATCTCTTGGGGAGGGGAAGGAGGACCGATTCGGTCAAGTGACAAGCCACCCCGACTTCTTTACGCTGCGCCCTTCCCAAAAAGCGCGGGCTATCAGGGCAGAGGATACCCGCGAGTTGATCCGTCAAATTCAGCACTCTCCCCTCCTGTCCCACCGCAAGGTGGCAGTCGTTTACGAGGCCGACCGTCTGTGCGCATCGTCCCAGTCATCATCGGCCAACATATTTCTCAAAACCCTGGAAGAACCTCCCCTCGATACTACCATCATCCTGTTTTCCACCCGGCCCTACGTGTTGCTCGAAACCATCCGCAGCCGGTGCTTCAATTTTCGCATTCCGTCTTCTTTTCGGGCCACGGAGGACGCATCCTGGCAACAATGGCTGGCCGATTATTCCGATTTATTGCTGGGGCTCTTGCAAGGGATTCGGGACAAGGAACGGATCGCGGGCAGTTTTATGGCCGCTTACGGACTGGTGGCCCGTTTCAACGGAATCCTGGGCAATTTGGTGGCGGAAGCCTGGGAGAGGGAAAAAGCGAAACTTCCCCAGGATTTGAAGGACGATGAGCGAGACGCCATGCGGGAGGGATCCGCCAAGGGGATCCGCCACCGGCTCTTCAAGGAATTGGAAAACCAGACCCGGTCCGCCGCGGCCCCTTACCTGGCCGATGGGAAAGGCGGGCCGGTCGCTTCGAAATTTACCGAAAGGATCCGCCTATTGGAGGCAGTGGCGGGCCGGCTGGAGGTCAACCTGAAAACCGAAACGGCCCTGGAGGATTATTTGCTATCCTGTTTGCGCATTTGGAGCCGATGACTCTGGAAAAGAGAAAGGGAAGGAATTAACCACAGAGGACACCGAGAGCACAGAGGGGGGAGGCGCGCTAAAGGCGCCGTTGGCGCCAATTAGGAATTAGGAATTAGGAATTAGGAATGTTTCGATTTGGGGGTTGGCAGATGGAAGATGGGACACTCAGGAAAGAAGGAATGATGGGAGAGAGGGAGAGAGGGCGATCAAGATCAGGATCACGATCACGATCAAGATTGGAGGAGGATGGGAGAGGCTCTCGCAAAGAGCGCGGAGAGACGCTGACGCGCGCCTCTTTGTGGCTATTTTTTTCATTTCTTTTGGAGCGTAGCCGGATCAAGCGTAGCATTGTTGAACTATAAATTATTTTTGTGTTTTTTGTGCCTTTTGTGGTTAATTCCTTCCCCGCCTTCCCGAGCGTCAACCGTTCCACCCGCCAAACTCCCAACGTAAACATTCCTAATTCCTAATTCCTAATCGGCGCCCTTGGGCGCCTCTTTGTGGCTATTTTTCCTATTTCCTGATTTTCTCTCTTTGCGTCCATTGCGAGCTTTGCGAGAGTCAATTCCAAAAATCCTGCTCATCCTGTCT
>JAABVD010000191.1 GCA_014529615.1 Opitutia bacterium | reverse complement strand
GCACAAAAAATCTTAACGAAATTGGCGATCTTTTCGAGAGCTAATCCAGAAGAAAGTTTTAACCACGGATTTCACGGATGGGAAAATTAGCCACAAAAAGCACAAAAAACACAAAATTCCTGGATCCTTCACATCCCCATAAATCTTGATCTTTATCGTGATCCTGATCTCTCTCCCTTCTCCCAGGATTCTCCACCTTCCCAAGACATCACCACCTCAACCCGCCAACCCCCCATCGTAAACATTCCTAATTCCTAATTCCTAATTGGCGCGCCTCGCGCGCCTTTCTCCTCTCTCTGAACTCTGCACTCTTCTCCCTCCACCATCTGCCTTTTACGCCAACGGCGTTAAACTCCAAAGCCCAGCGTCGCGCAGCGCACGCTGGGGTACCGATTGGTTCTATGATTGAACCCCAACGGGGTTCCACAAATTATTTCCAAAATGCCTTGGGATTGAATCATTGTGGAACCCCGTTGGGGTTCGAAATGTGTTGTACATTCCTACCCAGTGTGCGCTGCCATGCTTCGCCTAAAGGCTTCGCACGGCACAGCGCGACACTGGGCTTTGGAGTGGAACTGCTTTGCAGTTCTTTCCAGTGTGGCCTCCTTTAATGTGCTTTCTTTTGGGATGTTCGGCCAAGCCTCCGCATTGTGGGTTGTTTGATGCAATAACCGGGTCAGAACCTTCGCCAGAAGGCAGGGGTGAAAAGAGCCAGTATGGCAAACAGTTCCAGACGGCCCATGATCATCAGTGCGGAGAGAAAGAATTTGGAGAAGTCGCGCAAGAAGGCGTAATTCTCCGTCGGTCCGAATTCCCTGAAGGCCGGGCCGATATTAAAGATGCAGGCCAAAACGGCGGAGAAACACCCCTCGAAGCTGATGGTCGGTTCGAATATGGCCAGAATAGGCATGCAAAAAAATAACAGCCCGCCGTTGAGCAGGATGTAGGTGACCACCCTTTCGCGGGATTCATTGTCGAGGACCCTCCCGTTCATGTAAATGGGTCGAATTACGTGGTCGCTGTAGGAACGGCCCACCATTCGTAGGGCCGATTTTATCCCGACCAGAATGCGTCCCACTTTGAGCCCGCATGCGGTGGACCCGGAACATCCGCCGACCGCCATGAGGCCGAGGAGAAGGACCTGAGCCATGAGGTTCCAGCTCCCGAAGTCCCGGGTCGAGTAACCGGTTGTGGTCATGAGGGATGTGACTTGGAACAAACTGGAACGAATGGCGTCATGCCAACTGGAGTACCCTTCATGGCTGATCAGAACATAGGTAACCAAACCGGCTGCCAGAAGGAGGATGGCGTAGTAGGCTTTCACCTCCGAGTTCAGCCTCACGCTGTGCCAGTTTTTGTTCAATACCAGCAACATCCACAGAAAGCTGGTTCCTCCCAGGGCCATGAATACGATGGCCGACCATTCCAGGAGGGGGCTCCCGAAGCCGGCAATGCTGGAAGACCTCGTACTGAATCCACCCGTGGCAATGGTGGTAAAGGTGTGGTTCAGAGCCTCAAAAAAGTTCATTCCCCCCAGATAGTAGACCGTGGTGCAAAGGGAGCTCAAAATCAGGTAGAGGAGCAACAACCGGTTCACTCCGGTTTGAATCCGTGGAAAATCCAGTTCTTCAGCCGTTCCGGAGGATTCCCGGGTGAAGAGAATTTTTCCTCCCGCGCCGAGGAAACCCAGTATGGCCACGAAAAATACCACCACCCCCATGCCGCCAATCCACTGACTCAGGGATCTCCAGAACAACAAGCTGTGCGGGTGGGATTCCAGGTTGTCCAAAACGGTGGCCCCGGTTGTGGTCAGCCCGGAGGTGGACTCGAATATGGCATCGGCCAAATTACACGAATCCAGTATTATCCAATAGGGCAATGATCCCACCAGAATAGCCGCAATCCAACCCAGGCCGATAACGGCGGTGGCTTCCTTTTTGAAAAAGGTGGTATCCTTGCCCCTTCCGAGGTAGAGAAATAAGCCGCCCAACAGCAAGGCGGCCCCCATGCAATAGGTGAAACCGGCTACGGCATTGGTTTCGTTACCGGCATCCCGGTAGATATACGCCACCCCCACGCAAATGGCAAAAGCCAAGCCTAAAATGAATTGGATCGCGCTGAGCAATCGAAAGATAATGGAGTAATTCACCGCCTTTGGGAAATAATGGCTTTCTCAATATTCCCCCCCGGTCAGAAGGGAGATGACCTCGTCGCGGTGTTCGTCGGACAGGACGGCCACGATGCGGTCATCCGCAATGATGACGTCGCCCGCCCCGGGCACCTTGGCGTCGAATTTGTGCATTAGAGCCACGATTATGGTATTGCCCGGAAGGCGCAGATCTTTGATCGGTTTACCCACGCAGGAGCTTTCCGGATCGACCCGAAGTTCAACAATTTTTCCCTTCCCTCCCGGAGCGGGAGCCAGTTCTACCCAGGGAGTCTGGTTGACCGTCCGCAACACTTCGTTGGCCGTGGCCAAACGGGGAGACACGGCGAGCTCTATACCCAGCACCAGGCGAAACTTGTTGATGATTTCCGAGTAGTCCGAACGGTTGATATTCAGCAGTAGGCGCTTGGTCCCCATTTGGGCGGTTTGCAGGCAGGCCATGACGTTGTCCTCATCTGCTTTGGTGGCCGCCACAAAATAATCGGCCCGACCGACGCGCTCCTCTTCCAGCACCCGCAATGAGGTGGCGTCGCCGTGAACCACCGTGATATGGGGGAATTGTTCGGCCACATTCTGGCAGATTTTCCGGTTGGGTTCAATCAAACGAATGTGGAACCGCGGATTGGAAAGCATACGCAGGAGGGCAATATTGGTCTCACTGCCGCCGTAGAGGGCCACAAATACCGTCCTGGCCCTGAGCTTGGGAGAGAATTTTCCCTTGATTTCGGATAGGGACTGCGGGTCCCCGAACACGGTTAACCGGTCGCCTTCCTCAATCACCGTTTCGGCCCCCGGAACGAGAAAGGATCCTCTCCGCCGAATCAATCCGATCCGAACGCCGGTTTTCTCCCCCAGTCTCAACTGCTTCAGGTTGCGTCCGATGGCCTTGGCCTTGGCCGTTACCTCGATCTGTTGCACCTCGATCTTTCCCCTGGCAAAATGTTCTACCGCCACCCGCCCGGGGTTGCGTATGACCTTGGCCAATTCCACTGCGGCCAACGCTTCGGGGTTTACCAGCAGGTCGATTCCGAAATTGAGCTGGTAATTGAAAAGTTTGTTGTCGATGTAGGTCTCCTCGTGGATACGGGCAATGGTGGTTTCGGCACCCATTTTTTTTGCGATGGAGCCGGAGACCAGGTTCACTTGGTCGTCACTGGTCATGGCTAGAAAGTAACTGCACTCCCCCGCTTTTGCCCGATGCAGGATTTTTGCCGAACTGCCATTACCCCGCAAAACGCGCACGTTTTGTTCCTCGTGGATTTTGGCCGCCATTTGGTCGTCATGTTCGATGACGGTTACATCGTGTCCGGAATTACTCAAAACTTCCGACAGATGGCCCCCCACCTCCCCGGCGCCTATAATCACTATTTTCACAGGTCTTTAGGGTATCTTGGAGCGAAGCGGATGCAGTAAAATCCGACTCCGCAACGATATGAGAGGGAAGAATAAACAGCCTTTTTCCCGGGATGGGAAGCCCCTTTTACCGTCCGAGCGATTGGGCTCGGAAAAACGGGTCAAACCTGAATGACGTTTCGTTAAGCAAATTTACCATGAAATATCGAATCAAGGCCGGCGTCGGGAACCCTTCGAATGTAAACGGCCTGAACGTCTGTCCTACAGCCGCTCAACCAATCGCCATTCACGTTTGACCCCTTCGGGCTCCTTCATTGAATCTTTCCCCATGACAGAAGCAGCAATTCCCAAAGTTGGTATCGTAATGGGCAGTATATCGGATTGGCCCGTTTTCCGGCGTTCCGCTCAGGTTTTGGATGGCCTCGGTGTTCCCTACGAAAAACGGGTTTTGAGCGCGCACCGAACACCCAGACAATTGGAGAGCTGGATTGGCCAATGCGAAGAAAAAGGGGTGCAGGTTTTCATAGCGGCGGCGGGTGGGGCGGCTCATCTGGCCGGGGTTGTTGCCTCCATGACCCTGCTGCCGGTTCTGGCCGTTCCCATGGAATCCAATCTTAGCGGCTTGGATTCATTACTGGCCATGGTGCAGATGCCGGGCGGAATCCCAGTGCCGACCATGGGTATCGGCAAAGCCGGTTCCACCAACGCGGGATTGGCCGCGGCGGCAATATTGGCCCTGCAGGACCCGGAGATAAAAGAGGCCCTGATCCGGTTCCGGAAAAACCAGGCCGAGAAGGTTTTGGCCTCGAAATTTCCGGAAGATTAGAAGCGTCTTGCCACGGTTAATTCTCCGTGACGCGGAATTCGGGCCACAATGGAGCCGTTTCCATAGGCCGCATTGTTTACATCCCAGTTCTTTTCATCCCCGATATTGAAAATGGCCAGCTTGAACATCCATTCCTCGTTTTCCCAGAAGACGCTGAAGTCTACCTCGGTCTGGAAAGGGAGGATGGCTGTATTGGCAATGAGTTGGTAGTCGTCTCCACCGGAAAAATTGGGAACGCTTATGGGAAAACCCTCGTAGCCGGATAGCATTTTACCGTAGCCGAGAAAGTTGGCCATCAGGCCGAAGCCGTTGTCGAACTGGTAGTGAAAAAGGGCATTGGCCAAGTGTTTGGGGACGCCGGGTGATCGCACCAGTTTCCCACTGGGCGCCCCTTGAAACAGCGGACTTATGTACAAGCCGTTCGTTTCAATCAGGGCCCGGTCGATGGTGTAGGGACTGGCGTAGAAACCGCCGGTTCGAACCTGGTCGATGTAGCTGTAGCTGAAAGTGGCATAAAGGCGGCGACTGGGTTGGAAATTGAACTCGAACTCAAAGGCCTCGACCAATACGTCGTCTATGGTTCCGTCTTGATTGACTTCGGTGTAGGAACGGTCCACGTAGGCGGTTCCGATGAAGAGTTGGTCGTCCAGTAGAGAGAATTTGGCGCCCAATTCCAGTAGTTTACTTTTTCGGTCCTCCCCCCAGGAAGAGATGTCGGGCCGACCTCCGGTTTCCGCGACGTAAGTTTCGCTGTAGTTCCAAGTGGCGTATAGAGAGGTGTTGTCGTTCAATTTGA
>JAABVD010000190.1:2706-7860 GCA_014529615.1 Opitutia bacterium | reverse complement strand
CGTGGTTTCCTCCCTCCCCATTTCTCTTTGCGTCTTTTGCGCTTTTTGTGGTTAATCCCTCTCCCTTCCCCCAATTCCTGGCATCTTATGCCTGGCCTGGAATCAACGATATTCCGCCACTAGAAAATTTACCGATTCCGATTCCAGGCCGTTTTTCAGCCAAGCCTCAAGTCGACCGTCACCGCTTGGCAGTCTCACTGAATCAAACACACAACTGGTTGTCCCAGCCGGGATGGGCTGAGAAACCTGCACCGATCCAAATCGCACATGCGCGATACAGTCTTCCGCGGCACGGGGAAATGTCAGGGTGAAACGGTATCGGCCGGACCGGATTACCCGCGCGCTCCAATACGGTAGTCGGGTCATCGTTTGAAGGTCGAACCGGCTGAGTTGGGTGGGATTCTCTTCCGGGGCTCCCAAATATATGCGTTGGGGATCCCAATAATTCAGTTCGGCAGTGACATCACGATACCAGTTTTCATACGATCCCACCATGGATTCGACCCGTCCGGGATTCGAGTCGGCGATATCATTTGTTTCGCTCGGGTCGTTTTCAATGTCGTACAATTCCAGATTTCCAAGTTGAGCGCGTATATCATATTCCCCGATATCCAGGACGGGGTCGCGGGGATTGGGAAGCGGCTGAACCAGTTTATAGCGTTGTGATCGCACGGCAAAATGGCTGTACATGAGGGGTTCGTGGTTCGCATTGTGCTGGAAGAAGAGTGTGCGACCGGGCCAGTCGTAATCGGAATCCCCAAGGAGAGGCAGAAGACTTCGTCCATCGATGAAACGTTCCTCCTCGATGTGTTTTACCCCGCATGCATCCAGATTGGTCGGCAGTATGTCGATATGTGCCGCAATGTGCGGTAGCTTTGCGCCTGCCTTGATTTTTTTGGGCCAACGGATGAGGAAGGGCACCCGAATACCCCCTTCGTAGATACTCGATTTGGTACCGCGAAGACCGGCATTGTAGCGGTCGGGATAGAGGTCGTTCTTCTGTCGGGAAGTCCTGGGCCCGTTATCCGAGAGAAAAATCACGATGGTGTTTTCTACAAGGTCGAGTTCCTTCAAGCGCTTCATGACAAACCCCACATTTTCATCGATATTGGCTATCATGCCGTAGGTTTTGGCATTGATCTCATTCACTCCATATTTGCGGTAGGGTTTCACATACTTCTCCGCTACCTGAAGGGGTAGGTGCGGGAGATTGGTAGCCAGATAAATGAAGAATTGCTCGTTTTTATGCGTTTCAGCGAAATCCATCGCTTCCCGGAAGAAAATATCGTTGCAATAGCCTTCGTACTTTTTCGGGACATTGTTATGGCGAAGTATGGGATCGAAATAACTGTTTCCCGGGGGATCCCCGGCTTGACCAATTCCACCGGCGGTGTGGTGGAGGCATTCCTCAAATCCTTTGTCCGAGGGGCGTACGGGAAAGTTATCTCCGAGATGCCATTTCCCGAAAATGCCCGTCCGATATCCCGCCGCCTTTAGAATCTCGGCAATGGTTGTTTCATCCTCGCGGATGATGCTGCGGCCGTAATTGACCTCGATCGCGCCGGTCCTTTCGGGGTAGCGTCCGGTGAGTAGCGCTGCCCGTGTAGGTGTGCAGAGGGGCTGGACGTAGAAGTTGGTGAACTCGGCGCTCTCTTCTGCCAATCGATCCAAATTCGGCGTGCTCAGTTCGGTATTTCCGTGAAAGCCCACGTCCCCATATCCCTGGTCATCGGTCAGGATAAGCATCACATTGGGCTTTTCGGTTGCGCAAATAATGAGTGGACACAGGAAAACAGTAATAATGGAAATTATTCGGGACATGGGTATTAACATTCTCAAGTTCGGGTAGCTCAGCATTAGTGGTGGGCTAAGGAATGAGGTGAACCACGGATTTCACGGATAAGCACGGATGGGGGAAGCGCCCAAGGGCGCGGGGGAAAGGAGTGATGGAATGAGGGAGTGAACATGGATGCACAGGATGGACAGGATTTAAGTTGTAGGAGCGGCTTTACGCCGCGATTGCTTGGAGGTTGATATAGTTGGTGATCGGACCCCAAACTTCGTGCCAAGGGCTAACCACTGATTTCTGACCACGGATAGGCGCCGAGAGTTGGTTCTAAGGGGTTTCTGTCGCTCGCTACGAATTCTCTGAGGGACAGATCGCTATTCTCCGTACATCGCGGTGATAAGGTGGCGGAGTTGGGCCGCGACCTCGGCAGACAACCTGTCGATCTGGTCCCTCAGTCGCTGCTTGCTGATGGTGCGGATCTGGTCCACGGCAATTTCCGCTCTCCTTCCCGCGCATTGGATTTGCAACCGGCTACGCCACTGAGGATGCAACGCGGAGGTGAGCGGACAGACTACGACCGTATTGAGAAACTGGTTCATCTCATTCTGACTGATTACAACCACCGGACGCACTTTGCGGATTTCTCCCCCCACGGTAGGATTGAGATCGGCAAAGTAGATAGCGTATCGCTGCGGAAAAGCCGCCATCAATCGAGACCATCAGCGACCGTGGCGTCGAGATCGCTCCAGTCCTCGTGGTCAGCCGCCATCGCTTGGTAGGTTTCTTTCCAGGAGAGCTTGTTCTTTTCGTTGCTGTATAGAAAAATGCCTTCTTCGGTTTCTTTAAGGACGAGGGAGTCTCCCCAGCCGTATTTCTGCAACAGGATCTTGGGCAGACGAATGCCCTTGGAGTTGCCGATGGCGATCAGTTTGATATCCCTGGTTGTCATTGCTTTGAGTTCCTTCTGAAAATGGATTGTAATTACAGTAATTACCTGTCGAGAGGTGTCAAGTCAGCCAGCTGTTGAACGCCGTATGCTCGGATCCCTCCCGCAAATTCCACACGGTCCCTGTCATTCCTTGGCCGCCGCACCTCCTCAGTTCGACACCAGCCGCCGTAACCCAACCACCTTCAAGGAGAAAGGCTGAATGGGAATTGAACATGGATGGACAGGATTAGGCGCGCTGGGGCGCGCCAATTAGGAATTAGGAATGTTTACGGTGGGGAGTTTGGCGGGTGGAATGGTTGGCTCTCGGGAAGCCGGGGAAGGAATTAACCACAAAAGGCACAAAAACCACAAAAATAATTTATAGTTCAACAACGCTTCGCTGGATGCCATTGGCAACAGGAAAAATTAGAAAAAATCCTGTTCGCGAAGCGATCCTGTTCCGGCGCAGCCGGATCAAGCGAAGCGTTGTTAATAATATTTCCTGATTCGCGCCCTCGGCGCGCTTCCCCGCCTTCCTTTATTTCTCGTCACTAGCCACTGATTTCTGACCACGGATGGGAGGGAAAAATACGTTGCTTCATTATAATCATTATAGCTATTTTAGGTCCATGAAAGAAATTACTGCCAGAGATGCCAAGAATCGGTTTGGCCGCCTGCTCGACAGCTCCCAAAGCACACCGGTTTGCGTGACCAAGAAAGGCCGAGCAGTTAGTGTGGTGATGTCGATAGAGCAGTACGAGCGGCTGCGTGGAGCCGCATGGGAGCGCTTAGCAGAAACTATGGACAGCTTGGGGGCCGAGGCCGTCGGGCACGGTTTGACGGAGGCCGGGCTGAAAACGCTCCTGGCTGATGAAAGCTGAGCGGGTCGTGCTCGACACGAACGTTCTGATTAGCGCCGCGCTACAACCGAACGGATCGCCCCGTGCAGTAGTGGAGACTCTACGAGCGGTTCGCGGAGTACTGTTGTTCTCCGACGAAACGTTTGATGAGCTGCAGACCCGGCTCCATCGTGCGAAATTCGATAAGTATGTCAGCCACAATAGCAGGTCAATATTCCTCGCTCAACTCGAGACTGTCTCGGAATGGGTGTCGATCATCGGGGCCAAGCTGGGATGTCGCGACCCGGATGACGACAAACTGCTTGAGACGGCGCTAATGGGCGAGGCGGACTGTATCGTCACGGGCGATCAGGACCTTCAGGTAATGTCGCCGTTTCTCCATATCCCGATTTTGAGTCCGACGGAGTTTCTGGCTCATACATGACGATAGAAAAATCAGGAATTGGGAAGAGTGAGAACGAACCACGGATTTCACGGATGAGCTCGGATAGGGGAAGGCGCCCAAGGGCGCGAATGAGGTAATGCGTTGCAACCCTCACCCGGCGCTTCGCGCCACCCTCTCCCAGAGGGAGAAGGGAGGGAATGAGGAATGGGGAGAAATGGAGTGGTGGAATGATGGAGAGATGGAATGGGGGAATTGAACATGGATGGACAGGATTTGGGGAGGAGAAGATTAACCACAGAAGACGCAGAGAGCACAGAGGAAAGGAGAGAAATGGACTCTCGCAAAGAGCGCGAAGAAACGCCAAGAAAGAGGAGGGCGGGTTTTCCCTGTCTGCGTGCGGTGACGCACAGGCGGTGGGCAACCCGCCATAGGGATTTAATGGCGGACAGGAATGTCCGCCCTCCTTTATTTCTCGCCACTAAACACTGGCCACTGATTTCTGACTACGGATAACACGGATGGGAAAGGATAAAGCACCCAGTTTTGCGCAGCATCGCTACTCAACCGGGACCTCCCAACAGGCAGTTACGCCAACGGCGTTAAACTCCAAAGCCCAGCGTCGCGCAGCACACGCTGGGTTACCGATCTCCCCTACGACCGAACCCCAAAGGGGTTCCACAAATTATCCCCAAAATACCAATTAAATAAACCCATTCCACAGCATCAATTGATAACCTGTTACGAAACTGTAGGAGGGAGGAAGCGCCCATGGGCGCAAATTAGGAATGTTTTGCCACGGATTATTCAAATTCTGCCTATCCTGTGCATCCATGTTTTTTCCTCAGAATCTTGGCGAGAGGTAATGGGGAACAGGACGTGGAGGAAAGTTAGCCACAAAAGAGCACAAAAGGCGTAAAAAAGAAGGAGAAAGAGCTACAGATCGGATATATCAAGATCAGCCAATTTCATCAGGTGTCTTTGCAGTCCGTGTTTCAGTGAAGTATCTCCATGAACCGGGACGGAGATACGATGTCAATGGCGGTTTAAAATTGACCCACCCTTAGGGAGAGAGATCACGGTTGTTGATAGGTTGATTGAGTTAGGTTGTTGATAGTTGTGGTGATGCCTGCCAGGCGCTTTTCTTTGAGCCTGTAGGAATCGCCGCGTATGTTGATGATGGTTGATCTGTGTA
>JAABVD010000190.1:0-2502 GCA_014529615.1 Opitutia bacterium | reverse complement strand
TGCGGGCCATGTCCATGGCGTTGATGAAGTAGGCGCGTTGACCGGCTTGCAGGGCTTTGCTGGCCAAAGCGATGGCCAGATGGGTTTTGCCTACTCCCGGTGGCCCTAACAATACGATGTTACGGCCTTCTGAGAGGAAGCGCAGGGTGGCCAGTTCGTCCACCAGTTTCGGATCAATGGAGGGCTGTGCGCTAAAGTCAAAGTCCTCCAGATGCTTGTGGTAGGGGAAGTGGGCGAAACGTGTATTGACCTCCACTGATGTGCCCTCTATGATCTCTGTGTTTAATCCCTCCTAATTCATACTTTCCGATGATCCAGGCTATGGAGACCTAAGTAGTTACCCGATTCTAATTAAACCCCCCGATTAATCCGAACTTCGACACCTATTTTCCTGACAAATCAGGGATAAAAGCTTGACAATCAACAGGTTAACGGCTTTTTTCGGCAATTTTGTCTGCATATTTGTAGCCAAGAATGTGTAATTTTTCTTCTTTCCGAATTCCACGAAGTCCTTTTATTATACGGATATGTCTAGAAAAAAAGGCTCATTTCACGTAGCCAAGATCAGTAGGAAGCACAAAAATGGTAAAACCTATCATAGCTACCTCTTGCGACGCTCCTATCGGCAAGGCAACAAGGTCAAACACCAGACCCTCGGCAATATCTCTCATTTACCCCTGGAGATCATCGAGATGATTCGAGCCACCCTCAAAGGGGAGCGCTTTATCCAAGCCTCCAAGGCCTTCGAGGTGGTCCGGTCTCTGCCACACGGCCATGTCGCCGCTGTGCTCGGCATGACCCGTTGCATTGGCCTGGATTCACTAATCGCTTCACGACCCTGTAAGGAGCGCTCCTGCGTTTTGGCCATGACCCTGGCCCGCATCCTCTCCCCAGGCTCTAAACTGGCTACCGCCAGGGAACTCAACAGCGAGACCGCCTCCTGCACCTTGGGCGAAGAGTTGGGGCTTGAAGCCGTCTATGATAACGAGCTTTACCAAGCCATGGATTGGCTGCAAAAACGCCAGCGGCGCATTGAGAACAAGTTGGCCAAGAAGCATCTTGGCGAGGGTTCTTTGATACTTTACGATGTCACTTCCAGCTACTACACCGGCGCCTGCTGTGCTCTGGCTCAATACGGGCATGATCGCGACAAGAACGGTTCCTGTCCGATCATTGTCTATGGGTTATTGTGCAGTGAAAAAGGCTGTCCGATTGCCGTGGAAGTATTTACCGGCAACACCGCCGATCCCAAGACCCTGAGCGCGCAGATCGAGAAGATCCGCCGCCGTTTCGCCATCAAACGAGTGGTGCTGGTGGGAGACCGTGGCATGCTCACCAGCCGGCGCATTGAGCAGGAGTGTCGCCAAGTGGAAGGGTTGGATTGGATTACCGCTTTGCGCGCTCCCGCCGTGGCTGCCTTAGTTCGGCAAAAGGTCATCCAACCGGGCCTTTTTGACCAAACCGACCTGGCCCGCATTGATAGTCCCGATTATCCCGGTGAACGGCTCATTGTCTGCCGCAATCCTTTCCTGGCCGAAGAGCGAAAGCGCAAACGCGAGGAACTTTTTGCGGCCACCGAGAAGCTCTTGGAGCCGATAGTCAAAGCCACCGGGCGGCCCCAAAGACCCTTGAAGGGCAAGGATAAGATCGGATTGAGGGTGGGAAAAGTGATCAACCGATACAAAATGGCCAAACACTTCGAGCTGCGCATTACCGAAGAGAGCTTCAGCTTTGAGCGCATCCACCATAAGATCGCAAGCGAAGCGGCTCTGGATGGGTTGTATGTCATTCGCACCTCGGTGCGGGAAGAACGCCTCAGTGATGTTTCCACGGTGCAGGCCTACAAGGACCTCAGCAAAGTCGAGCGGGCTTTCCGGTGTCTGAAGACGGTCGATTTGAAGGTCCGACCGATTTATCACCGCAAGAGCGATCGGGTGCGGGCCCATTTGTTCATCTGCATGCTGGCCTATTACCTGGAGAGGCATCTGCGCCAGCGCTGGGCGCCGCTGCTCTTTGAAGATCACGACAAGGCTGCGGGGCAGGCCCAGCGTTGCTCGGTGGTGGCTGCGGCCCAACCTTCGCAAAAGGCAAAAGGCAAAGCTCAAAGCAAACGAACCGAGGAGGGCTTTGCGGCGCACAGTTTCGCCACCTTGCTCAAAGACCTGGGCACCATAGCTCGAAACCGCCTGCGTCCCCTGGATTCCGGTATAGGGGACCATGAATTCAGCATGGAAACCAAAATGACCGCGTCGCAGCGACACGCTTTTGAATTACTCAAATTGAACCCCTCCGCCTGATGTAGCCAGAACCGCCCATTTTAATTTAAATGAAAGCCCTTCAAATTCAAGCACTTACTAATTTCTCGCGTGTCGAAGTTCGGATTAATGATGAATAATCCATTGAAAAATAACCTGACTCTCCTCAATGCGCTGATGGTCCTGTTGACCGGGGCCATATCTCAACCTGCCTCGGCCGACGATGGCCAATTCGTCAATCTCTCGA
>JAABVD010000189.1:2147-7321 GCA_014529615.1 Opitutia bacterium | reverse complement strand
TTTGTGACTTTGTGGCTTTGTGCCTTTGTGCCTTTGTGCCTTTGTGCCTTTGTGCCTTTGTGCCTTTGTGCCTTTGTGCCTTTGTGCCAATTCCTAATTGGCGCCAACGGCGCCTTTCCCCGGTTATCGCTTGGGAATATTGATTTTCATCCGGCCCACGCGTTCCCACTCCGCCTCCTCCTCCCGGCCGGGGGGAGCCCGGCGCAGCACCAGTAAAAACAGGGCAACGACGGCGGCACAGACCCAAACGAACCAGTTTCCGTACCTGACAAAAAAAGTCTGCTCCCGCAAGATTTGGGGATTGTAGCTCACCTCGACTACCTCGCTGCCACGGAAATATATCGACCCCTCATTCGATATCAAAACATCGCGGATGTTTCCATTTTCGTCGATCCAACCACTCCATCCCCCGTTGCCCACACGTACTATCGGGCGTCGCGTTTCCACCGCTCGCAGAACCGAGTGGGCCGCGTGTTGATAGGGGGCCCCTTCCTCCCCATACCAGGCATCGTTGGTGATCACGAACAATACCTGCGCTCCCTCGCGCGCGGAATCGGCCGCGAGGGAGGGAAAAATGTCTTCGTAACAGATCAATGGTCCGATGAGCACTTCTCCCCCCGGCATCCTCAGCCTCAGTGGAGCGGCCGACTTTCCCGGGGCAATATCCCCGCCGATGGGAACGAATTTTTCGAGGAAAAACAAGGCTTGGCGAAAGGGGATGAATTCACCGAAGGGAACGCGTTGGCGTTTTTGGTAGTAATCGGGAACCAAGCCGTCATCCGGATAAACCAGCATGAACCCGTTGAACCACGGATCGTCCAGGAGAGTGGGTCCCTCTGCCGCCAAGGCGCCCATCAAAAGGGGTCCGCCGAAGTCCCGGGCCAATTTTTCCACCCAATCCCGCATGGAGTCATCGCCGATAAGGGGATAGGGCATGGCCGCTTCGGGCAAGACCGCGATGTCCGCCCCGATATGCTTCTGGAAAATGACCAGATTCTCGATTTGGGACATGATCCGGGGAGACTGGGACGCATCCCATTTCACCGTCTGAGGAATGTAGGGTTGAACCAACGCGACATCGAAAAGGGGAACCCGCTGCCCGGGAACAAAGTTGAACTGGAAGATGCCGAAGGTGACAAACAGCCAAACCGCGATGCCCAGGAGAAATTCAGGGCAAAACCGCTGCCATCCCCGCTTCCTTCCCTGCAGGAGATGCCGGATATAAAACGCGATGGTCACCCCCACCAAAAGCAGAACAAAGGAAACTCCATAGAAACCGGTCAGTGAGGACACTTGAAGCATGACGGGGCGTTTCCACTGGCTGGCGGCGAGGGGCAACCAGGGAAATCCGGTCAGAAAAAAAGTGCGGACGCATTCCAGTATGACCCAACCGGAACATACGCTCAGTATACCCAAAAGGCGGACCGAAAAACCGCGGTTCTTGAACCGGGGAACCCACCAGAACACCAACAGGGCCCACCCGGCGGGAAAGAGGGACAGAACCGAGGCCAAACCGAACCAGCCCAGCCAGGTGACGTGGCGCAACCAGAATATCAGGACCAGCCAGGACAGCCAGAAGGCTCCTCCCGCCGCCGCCAGAAAAATCCTGGAGGAGGGAGGTTTATAAAACAGCCACAGCAGGATGGGAACGGGAAGCAGGTAGGCCAGTTCCGCGATGTCGTAAGGAGGAAAGGCAAAGGTGTGAAAACAGAAAGTGGAAACAAACACGGCCGAGGCCCAAAGCGTTGGGTTCCAATCGACGATCAATTTCGATTTCATGCCTTACTTCGAGCCGACTCGGGCTAATCCTGCACAGACGAGCTACCTGCCGTGGCAGAACTTGAATTTCTTACCGCTGCCACAGGGGCAAGGCTGGTTTCTTCCCACTTTCGGCATCTTGCGTCGAATCGGTTCCGCCTTGACCCGCGCGGCGGGGTTCATGACCCGCTGCCTGCCGCCAAAACTTGACGCCGCCGGGGTCCGGTCGGGGGTTGCCCCTCCTTGGGTCGAGGTTGGGCCGCCGGCCCGGGCCAAAGCCGGTTGCACGGCCTGGGCCTTGTTCATGCGGTCCTGCAAAGCATTGATGATATTGCGTTCCAGCATGACGGCGGATCGAAACAGGGAAGTGGCTATTTGCGAACGGACGTTTTCCAGCAATTGCTCGAAATAGAGGTAGGCCTCGTTCTTGTACTCGTTCAATGGATCCTTTTGCCCCAGGCGCCGCAGTTCCACCCCGCGCCGCAAGTCCTCCATTTCCGTCAGGTGATCCTGCCAGTGTCGGTCGAGGGCGGATATAACAATCCAGCGCTCCAAATTTTTAAAGGCGTGGGGTTGTTGAAGCGCTTCCTTGGAATCATAGGCATGGCGAATCTTTGCGAATATGGCTGCTCGCGCCGTTTTGGCCGTAGACCAATCGATGTCATCCCCTCCCATGGCAATGGGAAAGTGGGTGTTGATCCAACGAACCAGGGCATCGCGTCCCTCGGAATCGCCCCCGTCTCCCATTAATTCGGGGTGTTCCAACCGGACCTCCAGCTCCTCTTCGATCATTTCGTAAATTATCTCCTTGGGCTGGTCCAGATGGAGGGCTTCATTGCGCAATCCGTAGACCACTTCCCTTTGCTGGTTCAGCACATCGTCGTATTGAAGGAGCCGCTTGCGAATGGCATAATTTTGCTGCTCCACTTTCTTCTGAGCGCTTTCGATAGATCGGTTCAGGAGAGGGTGAGCCAATTCGTCGTCCTCGCTGAAAGACTTTTCCATGATGTTCGCAATGGGCCCCGGCTGGGCAAACAAACGCATCAGGTTATCCTCCAGAGAAATGAAAAACTTGGATGAGCCGCGGTCTCCCTGACGGGCGCAACGTCCTCTCAATTGCCGGTCGATGCGACGCGACTCATGGCGCTCCGTGCCCAGCACGAGCAATCCGCCCATCTCTTCCACCCCTTCTCCCAATTTGATGTCCGTGCCGCGGCCGGCCATGTTGGTGGCGATGGTAACCGCTCCGGTCTGCCCGGCCCGGACCACGATCTCGGCTTCCTTTTCGTGGAACTTGGCATTGAGAACGGTATGGGGAATTTTCGCCCGCTTGAGCATGCGGCTCAGCACCTCGGACGACTCCACCGAGGCCGTGCCCACCAGCACCGGCTGTCCCTTGCCGTGGGCTTCCTCAATGTCCTGGATGGCCGCATTGTACTTGGCCCGCCTGGTCTTGTAGATGACGTCATTGAGGTCGGTCCGCTGGTTCGGCCTATTGGTCGGAACAACCATTACGTCCATGCGGTAGATATCGTAAAATTCTGTCGCCTCCGTCTCCGCTGTGCCTGTCATTCCAGCCAGTTTTTCATACTGCCGGAAGTAATTCTGAATGGTGATGGTGGCATAGGTTTTGGTTTCCTTTTCGATGGCCACCCCTTCCTTGGCCTCTACCGCCTGGTGCAATCCGTCACTCCAACGGCGGCCGGCCATGATGCGGCCGGTGTTTTTATCGACGATCTGCACCTTGTTATTCTGCACCACGTAATCAACGTCCTTCTCGTAGATCGAGTAGGCCCTCAACAACTGGCTGATGGTGTGGATCTCCTCGCTCGTCTTTTCAAATTTCTCCTGCCATTCCGCTTTCTTCTCCTCCCGGTCGCGGGGGCTCAGGGAGGCGTCCTTGTCCAGTTCGCTGAAGAGGCTGGGAAGGTCCGGCAAAACAAAGGCATCCGGTTCATCCGGTCGTATGAGCTGGCGGCCCTTTTCCGTCAGGTCGGCCTGATGCTGCTTTTCATCGATGACGAAAAACAGGTTTTCCTTGAGCTGGAAAAGCTCCGCCTTGCGCATGTCGTTGTGCATTTCGAGATCGGCCTTTTCAATCAACTTGCGGGTGGGGCCCTCCTCCAACATGCGCAAGAGTTGCTTGTTCTTGGGCATTCCCATGCGGACCTGGAGCAGGTCCAGGCCTATATCCATCTCGTCCTGAGGTTTTGCGACCTCCTCCAGTTCACCCTTGGCTTTTGTCACCACACGGGTGCACAAGCTGTTCTGCTTCCGCACCAGTCTCTGGATGACCGGCTTGTATTGGGGAAAGGGCAACTCTCGGGTTATTTGCGCCGGTCCGGAAATGATCAAAGGCGTCCTGGCCTCATCTACCAGAATGGAATCGACCTCATCCACAATGCAGTAGACGTGGTCGCGCTGGACCTGTCCCTCCGCCACCATGGCCATCCCGTTGTCGCGCAAGTAGTCGAAACCAAACTCCGAGGCCGTTCCATAGGTGATGTCCCTGCCGTACATCTCCTTTTTTTGCGCCAGCACCATCGCGTTCTGGATACAGCCCACACTCAAACCCAGGAAATCGTACAAGTAGCCCATCCACTCACTGTCGCGCCGGGCCAGATAGTCGTTCACGGTGACACAGTGGCACCCGCGCCCGGTCAGGGCGTTGAGGTAGAGCGGCAGAGTGGCCACGAGGGTTTTCCCTTCACCCGTCGCCATCTCGGCGATCTTTCCCTGGTGCAGCGCCATGCCCCCAATCAATTGCACGTCGTAATGAACCATGTTCCAGTCCAGGGCGTGCCCGCACACCTGCAATGTTTTGCCGCAAAGCCTTCGAGACGCGTTCTTTACCGTGGCAAAGGCTTCCGGTAGGAGGTCCTCCAGGTTTTCACCTTCCTCCAACCGTTTGCGGAATTGGCCGGTATGGTCGCGAAGCTGCTCATCGGTCAAAGACTGATACCGCTTTTCCAACTCATTGATCCGGGCCACCGCCGGAAGACACCGCTTGATGAATTTTCTATAGGGCCGGTCGGCGAATCGTTGGAAAATTAAGGATAGCATAGCACATTAAGAACGGGGGAACTTAGGTCGTTCCCTCTGCGGAAGCAACCGCAGATTTGCCGGGTCAGCCGTAAGAGCGGCTTTACGCCGCGATTGCGGTGAGGCTGTCTCGTGGGACCGCGACTACAAAGAACTGGAAAGCAAATTAAATTGAGGCCACACTTTAAAGAACTGCAAGGCAGTTCCACTCCAAAGCCCAGTGTCGCACAGCGCACACTGGGTTGAAATGGACAAAAACAACGAACCCCACCGGGGTTCCACAATGCATCAACCCCGAGGCATTCCGTTCATCAATCTCAAGGTTGTCTCAGTGCTTTCAAGCATCAAGCATCGAGCATCGAGCATCGAGCATC
>JAABVD010000189.1:0-2139 GCA_014529615.1 Opitutia bacterium | reverse complement strand
ATCGGTACCCCAGCGTGCGCTGCGCGACGCTGGGCTCCGGAGTATAACGCCGTTGGCGTAATAGCCAGATGTTTGAATCGTTCGATCGGGACAAAAGATGGTCGCATTTGCATCCCCATAATCGTGATCTTGATCGTGATCCTGATCGTGATCTCTCCCCCATTCCTAATTCCTAATTCCTAATTCCTAATTCGCGCCCTTGGGCGCTTTCGTCCCTGAAATGCCGGATGGTTTTGCGCAAACCCTCGTCCAAGGGCACCAGAGGGCGCCAATTATCCAGGTATTTCGCGGCCAGGTCTACGTTTGGACGCCGTTGCCTGGGATCGTCAACAGGCAGTTCACAGTGAACGATTTTCGATGAGGTTGCGGTGAGGTCGATGATATGTTCGGCAAGTTCGCCTATGGTGCATTCCCTTGGGTTTCCCAGGTTCAATGGGCCCGTCACGTGGTCCTGGTTCATCATTCGCACCATACCCTCTATCAAATCGCTCACGTAGCAAAAGGAGCGGGTTTGCCTCCCGTCCCCATGCACGGTCAGGTCATCCCCCCTCAAGGCCTGGCCGATAAAATTGGAAACGACCCTCCCGTCGTCGGGGTGCATGCGGGGCCCATAAGTATTGAAAATCCGCACGATGCGGATATCGACGTCGTTTTGACGGTGGTAATCGAAGCAAAGGGTTTCCGCGCACCGCTTCCCTTCGTCGTAACAGGAACGGGGGCCGATCGGGTTGACGTGGCCCCAATAATCTTCCGATTGAGGGTGCACCCTTGGATCTCCATATACTTCCGAAGTGGAGGCCTGAAGGATGCGCGCATTCACCCGTTTGGCCAGACCCAGGCAGTTGATCATGCCCATGACCGAGGTCTTTATCGTTTTGATGGCATTGTAGCGGTAGTGCACTGGCGAGGCGGGACAGGCCAGATTATAGATCTGGTCGACCTCGACCTTGAAAGGATCCACTACATCGTGCCGGATGAATTCAAATTTGGAATTTTGAAAGAGGGGTTCGATGTTCACTTTTCTGCCGGTGAACAGGTTGTCCATGCAAACCACCTCGTGGCCGTCGGACAATAAGCGGTCACACAGGTTGCTACCCAAAAATCCTGCTCCCCCCGTAACCAGAATACGTAAACTCATGTGCGGGTTGTTTTAGCCCGCCTTTTCCGTGTTGAAAAGTCAATTTTGGCCGGCCCTTCTCCCGGACCGAGGCGGCAACTCGCTTGACCCTTTCCCACTCTCCCTTCAGCTTGATCTACGCAACTTGGCCCCCTGATCCCCCATTCCCCATGAAGTGCCCGCTTTGTGCTTCTCCCGACAACAAGGTAATCGATTCCCGCGTAGTCAAGGAAACCGCTTCCATTCGACGACGGCGCGAATGCCTGGATTGCGGCCATCGGTTCAACACGATCGAGGAAGTTCAGCGCGAGGGATTGATGGTCCGCAAACGGGATGGCCGCAGAGAGGAATTCGACCGCGATAAAATGGTGGATGGAATCCGCAAGGCCACGATCAAGCGGCCGGTGGATGTGGAACAGATCCAACTGCTGGTCAACGATGTCATCGAAGACCTGATGAAGGACTACGAATATGAGATCCCCGGGCACGCCATCGGCGAAAGAATCATGATCCGCCTGAAACAAATCGATCCCATTGCCTATGTGCGGTTCCTCTGTGTATACAAAGATTTTCGCGAAATCGACGAACTGATGAAAGAACTCTCCGATTTGAAAACTTGATCTTATGCATGCCGATCAACGCGAGAGAATGGCCCGTTTGCATATCCTCAACACTCTCTTTCCCCTGCTCACCGGCAATGACCTCTACCAGGCGCGGGAAATCGAGCGCGCCATCAATTTTTCCGCCACCGGAGATCCGGAAATTTGCGGGGCCAATGAGGAATTCAACGATGCCCTGATCCAACTCCTGGAAAAATACCTGACCCGGGATCACAATTTCGGATTTTACCATTGGGACGCCTTTTCCGGTAAATGCCCCTTTGATCCGCTCTGGGCCCGGGAGGAGATCATTGCCGGTCTCAAACAGATTGCCGGATTTCCCCATGCCCTGTTTCTCGGCACCGGATTGCGCAAAGCCATTCAGGGAAGGCGAAAGAAGTGGAGCGCCAAACTGGACGTGGA
>JAABVD010000188.1 GCA_014529615.1 Opitutia bacterium | reverse complement strand
TTTGTGCCTTTGTGCCTTTGTGCCTTTCTCCCTCCTAATTGCTAATTCGCGCCCTTGGGGCTTCCTCTCCCTCTCAGCATCTCGGCACCTCAGAATCTCAGAAACTCTCCATCAATCCATCACTCCATCATTCCATCACACCACCATTCCATCACTCCCGCGCCCTCGGGCGCTTCCCCCCCATCACTTGAGCAAGGCCACGCTCTTTACCTGGGCGAATACCTTCTTTCCCGGTTCCAAGCCCAGATCGCCGGCCGATTTGGCCGTAATGCAACTTAAAAGGAGGCCGTCCCCCACCCGCAAGCGAACCAAGACCAGGGCTTTACCTTCCGGGCGCATCGCATCGATGGTGGCGGGAAAAATATTCAATATGCTGGTTTCAGCCGGAGGGGCCAAGGTAAGGCTCACGTCTCGGGCCGCCACCCTTAAGCGAATGGAACGACCCGCCGGTTAATCGGTCCCGACTACGAAATAGCTCCCTACGGCGGAATCCACCCGGGTTAAATGATGGTTCTCTTCCAACCCGGCCACTTCCCCCTCGATCAGCGCCTCCGCCTCATCTCCGTGGGCCAGGGGAAGGTCCAACCGGGTCATGAGCCGGCCAATCGGCCCCGCTGCTTCGACCCGGCCTTCCTTCAACAGCACCAGATGGTCGGCCAATCGGGCCACCTCGTCCGGGGAGTGGCTGACGTAGATGACAGGGTTTTCCAGTTCGTCCTGAAGGGACTCGAGGTAGGGAAAAATCTCGACTTTGCGGCGTCGATCCAAAGAGGAAAGGGGTTCGTCCATGAGCAATAGCCGGGGACTGGCGGCCAGGGCCCGGGCTATGGCTACCCGTTGACATTCACCTCCGGATAAGGAGTCGGGACTTCTCTCGAGCAATCCCCCTATGCCCAGGAGTTCAATCCATTTCCCCAGCGCAACCCGAGGGTTTTTCCTCCCCGCACGTTTCCGGCCGTAATCCAGGTTTCCCTGCACGTCGAGATGCCCGAACAAACTGGGCTCCTGAAAAACAAACCCCAGAGCGCGCAGGTGGGTGGGGACAAATCGAGACCCATCCTGCCACACCTCATCACCCATTCTGAGAAATCCCTCTTCAGGACGATCCAAACCGGCGATGGCCCGCAAAAGGGTCGTTTTTCCACTACCGGAGGGACCAAAGATCCCGGTCACCCCTCGTTGGGGAATCTTCAAATCGACGGCCAATCCGAATCCGCCGAGCCGCACCTGAAATCGAGCTTCGATACTCATGGCTGCACCCCCTGGAATCGACGGTTTAAAGCGTAAACCGCAACCAACAGGGTAAAGGAAATGATCAACAAAATCGCGGACAAAGCATAAGCCTGACCATATTGCAGCGCCTCGACGTGATCGTAGAGGGCGATGGAAACGACCTGGGTCTTCCCGGGGATATTTCCCCCGATCATCAACACGACCCCGAATTCACCCACGGTGTGGGCAAATCCTAAAACAGCCGCGGTAAAAAACCCCGGTTTGGCCAGGGGAAGGGCCACGGTGAAAAACCGGTCCAGAGGGGAAGCCCCCAAAGTTGCGGCGACTTCCAATGGTCTTCGCCCTACGGCGCTGAAGGCGTTCTGAAGAGGCTGCACCACGAAAGGCATGGAATAAATGACCGAACCAATGACCAAACCCGAAAAGGTAAAGGCGAGCGATCTTCCCCCCAGCCATTCCATGAGGGAGCCAAGGGGGCCCCGCGAACCCAGGACCACCAGAAGGTAGAACCCCAAAACCGTAGGTGGCAGGACCAATGGCAGCGCAACAACCGCCTCCAGCAAAAACTTGTAGCGCCACCGCGTCCTCGCCAACCACCAGGCCAACGGAGTTCCCGTCACCAACAGGATCAGGGTGGAGACGAGGGCCAGCCTCAGGGTAAGGCCCAGGGCGGTAAGATCGGATGCGCTCAACATTAGGGATCGGGCACATCGTAACCATAGGAGCATATGATCTTCAACCCTGCTTCGCTGCGGATAAATGCCAAAAATTCACGGCCTGAAACTTTTTCCTTCAATAACGCGGCCTGTTGCAAGATGGGCGCGTAAAGCCGGTGGGGCGCTTCCCATTGCGAACCCTTCGAGGCGACGCCCAAATCGTGCAACTGGGATCGGGCTACAAATCCCAAATCGGCATTTCCGCTTTTGACGTATTGGAAAGCTTGGCTGATGTTCTCCCCGCGCACGATGCGGCCGGTTAAATTCCCCCACAGATCCATCGCTTGCAAAATTTCCCGGGCGGCGCGCCCATAGGGAGCGTGGAGGGGATTGGCTATGGCCAGAAAGCGAAAATTCCCGCCCTTTAAAACCGCCCCCTCTGCGTCGACAAAACCAGGTCGGGGGCTCCACAATACCAGCTTTCCCACGGCATAGGTAAATCGGCTGCCAAGCAGAACCATCCCCCTCTTCTCCAGTTCCTCCGGCCGGCGAACATCGGCGGCCAAAAAAACGTCGTAGGGGGCTCCCTGCATGATTTGCGCGAAATGCTTTCCGGTGGACCCCGGGATTACCCTGACCCGATGACCCGACACCGCCTCGAATTCCACTACCATCGAACCCATGGCGCTAATGAAATTACTCGCCACCGCCACCTGTAGTTCCTCCGCATCGGCCCGCGCCAGAAACAGGCAAAAAATCACCGCGGCCCAATGCGGATTTGAATTCTTGAAGGGATTTACCACAGAGGACTCATCCGCCTTCGCCGCCTGGCGGTCTACGGCGTGACATGGAGGGAGGGAGAGATGGGGGAAAAGGCTAAAGGCTGAAGGCTAATGGCTGAATGGGAATTGGGTCCACCAAGGACGCGAAGGGGCACGAAGTAAATCATCATGATCGTGATCCTGATCTTTATCGAAAAAATGGGAGGAGAAAGGCCACAAAAAGGATAAAATTAACATGGATGCACAGGATGGACAGGATTTGGAATGGACTCTCGCAAAGCAACGCAAAGGAATCCCCGGGGCAGGCATTCGGCGCTTCCTTCCCCCTCATTCCATCACTCCAATACTCCATCTCTCCCCCCTCCTAATTCGCGCCTCAACCTCGCCCCTTCGTAAAGTACCTCCGGGCCTTCCAACCTCGCATTGGAAAATTCCCGCATCATCTTTTGTATCCGCACCGGATCCGTCATCTTGAGAGCGTCTGCGGCCAGAGCCTTGGATTCTCCCACCGATAATTGGCGAATGAGATACTTGATGGAGGGGACCGAATTCGGCGATACGCTTACTGAGCGCAAACCCAGGCCGATGAGCAGAGCCAGGAAAACGGGATCCCCCGCCATTTCCCCGCATATGCTCACTGGATGATTTATCCGCATGCACTGTTCTACCACTTGGCGCAATACGCGCAACAATGCGGGATGACCGGGTTCATACAAATGGGCCACGTTTTCATTGCCCCGGTCCACCGCCAATAGATACTGCATCAGGTCATTGGTCCCTATGCTGAAAAAATCGCAATGATCGGCCAGATGGTCGCAGATGTGGGCGGCCGAGGGAACTTCAATCATGATTCCCACCTTCACCTCGGGATCGAATTCAACCTGCGACGCAGTGAGCTTACCCTTCACTACCCGGAGCAATCGGTTGGCGATTTCCAGTTCTTCTATACCACTGACCATGGGAAACATGATCCTCAAGTTCCCGTAGGCGCTGGCGCGCAGCATGGCGCTCAGTTGGTCCTTGAAAATTTCCGGATAGAGCAGGCTGAAACGAATGGCCCGACACCCCAAAAACGGATTATCCTCCGGATCGAGAAGATCCCTTCTTTGCAGTACTTTGTCCCCGCCCAAATCGTAGGTGCGCAAAATTACGGGAGCGGGATTCAAAGCCTCGACCGCTTCTTTGTAAGCCACGAATTGCTCCTCCTCGGTGGGGAAGCTGCCTCCCTTCAGAAACAGATACTCCGTGCGATAAAGTCCGATCCCTTCCGCGCCGGTTTCCCGCACCCGCGGAATCTCATTATTGCCCTCTATGTTGGCCATCACTTCGATCTGGTGGCCGTCCCGCGTCACGGCCGGTCCCCGCGAGAGTTTCAAAAACTCCTGCTCCCTGACCTCGCGGAGCTTCTTCTCCTCTCCGTAACGAAACAGGGTTTCCTTCCTGGGATGGACGATCAGGACGCCTTCAAAACCGTCCAGGATGACCTCATCCCCATTTTGCAAGGTCTTGAGGAGACCGTGTACCCCCACCACCGCCGGAACGCCGGCCGCCTTGGCCATTATCACCACGTGGCTGGTCTGGCTGCCGGCTTCGGTAACGAATCCCTGCAAATACCTGTGAGGCACCGCCGCCGCCTTGGAAGGGGTTAAATCGTGCGCCACCACGATCCGCCTCTCCTGGATGGTCCCCAGGGACCCGGGAGCCTCGCCGGTCAGATTGTGGAGTATACGGCGGGACACGTCCTTGATGTCGTTCAACCGCTCCTTGATGAATTCGTCATCAATTTTCTGGAAGGCGGCGATGTATTTTTGACTGATGGTGAGGAAGGCGTGCTCGACGTTGCGGCGACTGTTTTCCACTTCCTCAATCGTTTCATCGATGAGGGCGGGATCCTCCAAAACGACCAGATGGGCATCAAAAATCTGGGCTTCCTCTTCCCCAAGCCAATCGGCTACCTGCTGGCGGATTTGGGAGATTTCCTGCCAGGTTTTCAGCAGGGCCTGATCAAAGCGGCTGATCTCCCCTTCCACCGCTCCCTCTTCAATGGCATAGTTCGGCACGTAGAGATCGTCCTCCACATCCAGGAATATGGTGCCGAAGGCCACACCCGGCGCGGCGGGAATACCCCAATATATCTTTTCTATTTCTGTCCCCAAAGCCATTAAAGTGATAAACGCTGGCAGTTAAACCGCCACCTGCAAATCAATGCAGAAAAGCCCAAGGCTAATGCGAACCTTCTCCAAACTTCAAGAACCTAACCCGCATTTCTCACAAAATGCGTCACGAGCGACAGAAGCCCCGTCGGGGTCATTCCTTGCAATCTTGACGAAGCTTGCGGAGTCAACTGATTCAAGGTTTGACCCCTTTCCCTGGCTCCCAGTGCCCCGTAATACATGAAGGCGGATATTCCGGAACGCAGTAGAAAATTTGTGAAGAATGCGGGGCAATCGTCTCATGGGCCTTTAATTCGAATCTGAGTGAGAAAATTAAGGGTAACTACTCAGGTATCCAAAGCCTAACCTGCATTTCTCACTACCGAACGAATGTGACATCACCCAATTTTCATGC
>JAABVD010000187.1 GCA_014529615.1 Opitutia bacterium | reverse complement strand
CCCCGGAAATCCCCTGGGCGCCAACCGGGATCAGCCCGCGCACAGTTCTGGAGGCCGGTCCATGCTCAAGAAGTATGCAGCTCGATTACGACGAAGAAGTAGCCTACCAGGCCGTCCAAAAGATCTACGATCTCGCACGTCAACCAGAGCCTCAACCGTTCTTCCTGACGGTTTCATTTTCGCAACCACACAGCCCGTTCGTAGCCAGCCGCGAACATTGGGATCGTTACGAGGAGGATGAGATCGACATGCCTCTGATATCGCCACTTTCTCTGGAAGAAATGGATGCGCATTCACGGCGCCTGCATCATATGTTCCACATCGATGAGTACACCGTCACCGATGAACACGTGCGCAACGCCCGACGTGCTTATTATGGTATGTTGAGTTATATCGACGACAAGATCGGCGAACTCATAACTGCGCTTGAGGATGCAGGCCTGAAGGAGGAGACGGTGGTCGTTTTCACCTCGGATCATGGAGAGATGCTGGGCGAGCGGGGTTTGTGGTATAAACAGTCTTTGCTGGAAGGTTCGGTTCGCGTACCATTGATCGTGCGAATGCCGGGAGAATCGCCGTTGAAGGGGCGTCGTGTTTCGAAGACCGTTTCCTTGCTCGACCTGCTGCCTACTTTTGTTGAACTGGGAACCAGGGATGAGCCGGTCGACTACGTTGAGCCGATCGTAGGTCATAGCCTGCTGCCCTTGTTGTCGACGGAGAGTAATCCTTGGGAACATCCAGTGTTTGCCGAATACTCCGCGGAAGGCACCTATGCACCCTGCCTGATGGTAAGAAAAGGAAAGTACAAGTATATCTATTGTGAAACGGATCCAGCGTTGCTGTTCGACCTGGAAACCGATCCCGGCGAGTTAAACAATCTTGCCGGAGACGAAGCCTATGGCGGTGTAATGTCCGATATGCACGATGAAGTGCTGCGGGTCTGGGATCCGGATAAATATCGGCAAGACGCTTTGGCATCGCAAAAACGTCAGTGGTTCATTCACCGGGTATTGTCAAAAACCACCCCGAATCCCTGGGTGTTTGCGCAGTGGTGCTAACACGACTTTCGTCAAAGGACAGGCCAGATTACCGTTCGTTGAGCCTGCTCAACCGGACAAGCCACGAACCAAGTGACATTTTCATGAAATCAATGACCGTGCTTCCATCCGGCCAGTAAAAACGCTTGTGATGCAAGCGGCGGGTGCCCACCCAAATCCCCCATTTATCCACACTGAGGAACTTGATCAAGTTGCGTCGACGATTGCTAAACAGATACAGCACATCATCCTCGGGCTGGCCGATCAAGGCGCTCAGCCCCGGGGCTCCCTTGCGTAAATCTGCCACACCTCCATAGACATAACACCGGTCAAATTTTGAAACTTCCATCCACCAAGCATAACCTCATTTCCTGAACTTGCATAGACGCGCTACGACGGACGCTTACAAAATAATAGCCCGTCCCTTTTAAAGGCCCTTAAATTCCAGGCCTTTGTCCATGCGGATGTATGCAACAGCTCGCTGCAAAAGGGTCAGTTTTATCCTTACAGGCAGGCCTGCAAATAAGCGGCCGGCTGGAAATCCCGCAGGACCCGGATGGTTTCTCCATTTCGATGGAGGCGCACTTCGGGGACATTGATCTGCGGGGTTTTGTGGGGAGCAAAGAGAATATCGTCGTGGGTGGCGTTTTGTGCTTCCCGGAACCGATCCGGGGTGAGGTGACCGCCAAGGTGATCGCTACGGCCGGTAGCCACGTGCACGGTACCGAGGATTTTCTCGTCCTGTATGTCCCGATTGGAAACGGGGAGGACCTGGGTGCCGAAGCCGAGCTCGCCGATTTCGCCGGTGGCGGGATCACGGACCATCTTGGCATTGTGGGCATCGATCACAGTGGGACTGCCTTCAAGTAGCTCGGCGGCCTGAATGCGGCCATCGGAAACGTGCATGAGGCCGATAGTGCCGTCTTCATAAAGCATGGGAAACCGGCCTTCCGCGCCGGTGGGGACAAAATACACTTCACCGGCAGGGAGGTTGGCAATGTCGGGTTCCTTCCCCAGGCACAGACCGTGGCTTTTCTGGGCTTCCTGTCCATCGAGCATCAGTTTGAGGGTATGTTTTTGGCCCTTGACCTCAAAATCGATTTCCGCCCAATCGGAACGGGTCATGCGGAGGCGCAATTTCTCGGCCTGGGCGGAAACTTCCCGGTAATCCACGGCCAGACCCGACCGCAGAATAGTGTCATTCATACCGTGCATGGTGGCGCCGCGGAATCCCCATTGCCTGGCCAGGGCGGTCAAAGGCGCGGTGGCCGATTCGGTGGAAATGCAGAGAATGAGATCGTACGGTTTGTAGACGTCTTCAATCAAACTGAGGTGATTGCCTTTGCGGTCCCAACCATCTTCCGGCAGGTCGAGATTGGAACCTCCGGTGCGCCGATAGGCGTAGATTTGGCCTCCGGTCAGCCCCAGTTCCCGCAGAACACCATCCTTGAAGGCAAGGTAGAATTTTTCGTAAGCGTGGCGTTGAATGGTGAGGGACGCATCCTGCAGGAAGGCGAAGTCCGCCATCAGGGAAGGATCATCCAGATCAATCAAAATACATATCCTTTCCCCGGACTCGGGTTGAAATACCGTTTTCAATAATCGGCCCAGATTGAAGGGAGGGAAGGTCTTAAGGTCTTCTTCTATGGTTTGAACGTCTAACACGGCGAGTTTATGTGAAGGTTATAGGTCATGATGATCAAAGCACCTCATCAAAGGCGTCAATGATTTGCTCGATGGGTTCAACCCCGACGGAAATGCGAACAAGGTCCGGATTGATACCATAATCTTTTAAATCCTCCCGACCGGCCGGGTCGGAGACGATGTCGTAATGGGCCATGTACATGTAGGGGCAAATGAGGGTCCGGACCATACCAAAACTCGGCCCCTTGCTGATAAGACAGGGATCATAAACTTCGGCCAGAGGCTTGGCCAGATCGACGGTAATCAGGCAGCCGGGGGAGTAATCGCCTCTCTCGATTTTACGATACCGCTCCCGGTTGGTGTCTGCGTAGGCCCAGTACACTTTTTTGACCCCGGGGTGTGTTTGCAAATACCGGGCCAGTTTGCCTGTGTTGGCATTGACAGTGCGAGCCACGGCCTGGCAATGGGGCAGTTGTTGGGCCACCCGTTGAACGTCGCGATGATAGGGTGGCTCCACGTATTGCGGGACAATTGCTTTCAGTTCGGGGTAAAAGGGAGATTGGGGGTTGAGGGCGAGGAGCCCCATCAACACATCTCCCTCGTGGGCGATGTACTTGGTCAAGCTGGTCACCAGAACATCGCAATAGGGCATGGTATTCACATTGAGAATGGAGCTCACGGTAGGGTCGACCATCAGAACCACGTCGTGCAGGCGGGATAGCTCACGCAAACGATCCGCATCCGGGGTTTGGACCAGGGGATTGGTGGGAAATTCGGCAATTATTCCGGCCACCTCCTTCCCGCGTTCATCCAGAAATGAAGCCAATTGATCGAGATCGGTCGGGTCCGGGATAAGGATTTTCTGATCCCCTTCCCCGGTGAACTTGTTGAGGATTTCGTAGGTGTCGACGTAGAGCCAGCCCAATTGAATCCAGAGGGTCCGCGATTGGGCGGCCTGGAGATCCCGGATGGCATTGAAGGCGGCGAAAACGGAATTCATACCGGAGATGGTAAGCCACACATCTTCGCGGCGGGCAGCGCCGATGGCGTCGCTCAAGGCATCTCGAACGGTTGTGGAAGAATCCAGGGAAGGTCGTTCCAGGGTGGCTCCCGGGATCAACCCGTTCCGGATAAGAAGATCTTCGGCTTCCCGGGAAGAAATGCGGACCCCGGTATGTTGCAAAAATTTGCGGGCCATTTCCTCCGCCTCGCCCTCGGGAGCAACCGAAACGACGGCGCGGGTTTCATCGGCAAACAGCATTACATGGTCAAATCCGACGTAGCGCTGCAAGGCTTTGGCGGCATGGAGGGAGCACAGGCAAAACACGGCTCTGTCCTGCAATTGGAGGCGGGTCTGCAAATAGGCTTCCCATTGCAGCACCCAATGATGGGAAACGAATCGTGGATAGGCCACCTTGAGGCGGGCAACCACCTCGGGCAGCCTCTCCTCATACTGCACAATGTTCTCCATAGTCGGAAAACTACAGGATACCGCGTGCGGCAAATGAGGTATGGGCCGGGCAAATGGTATCTGGAGGGAAGGTATTTCCACGGAACGATTTGGACGAAGAAGCTTGGAAGCCAACCAACCGGCCAGAGGAATTCAATCGTTTTCTCAAATATGGAGGAGATTGTTTCTTGTGAGAAATGCGGGTTAACCCGCGAATTGGCCGGGTCTGGAGGTGTTCGGGTCAGAGATCCTCCGCGGGGGCGGATCGGGAAGAGAAAAAAAATTTTGAATCATTAATGAAACTCAATTTAATTTTTGGGGTTAGAAAGGAAAGACCAACAAAGGGAAAACCATGAAATTCAAAATAGTTTCAATGATCTGTATGGGAACGCTGACCCTGGTTGCCTTGGGAGGTTGCCAAGCCGGGCCCTCCGCCCAGGAAGGAGCGGTATTGGGAGCTGGCACGGGAGCTGTGCTCGGCGCAATTGTGGGCAACCAAAGTGGCGATGCAGGCGAAGGAGCGATCGTAGGCGCCCTTGCCGGAGCCGTGGTAGGCAGCGCCATTGGCAGTGCCGAAGACCGGCGCGTGGCGGACCAGCGCCATTACGAATCTCAATTGCAAATGGCCCAGGCCCGGCAGCAACGAGCTGAAAGGGAGGCTCAACGACAGCGTCAAATCCTCCGGGGATCAAAAATTGAGGATTCCGAAGTGCTGGCGGCCAAGCAACGGGCGGAAGCGGCCGAGGCCGAACTGGCCCGGATACTCAAGGAACGGCAGGAAGCCCTCTCCCGGTCAAAGGCTATCGAAGATTACGAAAAGCGGCGGCTGAAAGCGGAACAGGAAATCAAAGCCATCAGCGGTGTGGAGGGGTAACCTCCCGGCGGCACATCCGGAAGCGCGGAAAGAAGGGGTCATCCTCGAATGCCACTTAGTTAAGTGGGGTTATTGAGACATCCCAGCCGGGGTCAAGACATGGAAAAGTGATGCCTTCTACAAGAAAAGGGTCAGGCCTTGAAAACTGTATTCCATTGTACTTCATACACTTTTACAAGGCAACTGACCCTGTAGGGCATAACTTTTCCACGTCTTGACCTCTTATTTATCCGAGGTAGTCATATGTTCGGAAAATGGCTTAACCAAGCGCCATTCGGGGTCCGATATATCGGCACTGGTGAGGACTTCGCTGGATTCGCGTCTTTGCAGGGTGTCGACCCAGCTTCATCCGCGCCTCTGCCCGAAGGCCACCCCAGCACTCGATCTTCGTTCGTTCGCGACGAATTTTGTGAGAAATGCGGGCTAAATGATTCTGTCTTTTGTCTTAAGGGCTTTGATTTCGGGGGAATGCCGGATGTCTTCACCTCGGAAGAGAGAGACCACCTGCTCGGCCAAGTTGCAGGAGTGGTCGGCAATCCGCTCCAGGGATTTTGAGATGAACAAACTCTCGAGCGACTCCAAAGCGGTTTCCGGATCCCTCATAATCCGCTGGGTCAGATTGTGGAAAATATTGTAGTTGAATTCATCCACCAGACGATCCCTCCGAATCAGTTCCTCAGCCAAGTCCACATCACCCTCCAGAAAGGATTGGATGGCATCGTTCAACATACCGATGGTCAAAGTAATCATATCGGGAAATTCCTGATCCAGTTTCGGAGCCGCGACGCGGCTGATACGAATTACTCGTTTGGCAATCCCGCATGCCTCGTCCCCTATCCTTTCGAGATTGTGGGTTACTTTGGTGCCGACCATGAGCAGGCGAAGATCGTTGGCTACCGGAGCACGCAGGCTGATATAGCGGATGGCCTTTGTATCGATTGTTATTTCCAAATTATCGATGACATCATCCTCTTGAAGGACTTCCCTGGCCAGTTGGGGATCCAATTCCAGGATGGCCTTGCAAGCCTTGCGGGTAACTTCGATGGCCTTCTGCCCCATCATGATGAGGTTGCTGTGGAAGTCTTCCAGTTCGCTGTGAAAAAAGCGTTTCATGTGCAAGCCCCCTAACAGGGCGTCAAAAAGTCAGCGGTGATCATATCTCCTCAACGTCTTCAACCACCCCGGGGCGGCGATGGGGGGGAGGGTTGGGGCCAGGATAATGTGACGCTTAACCCGCATTTCTCACAAATTTTCTACTGCGCTCCGAAATATCGGCACTGGTGCGGCCTTCGCTGGATTCGCGTCTTTGCAGGGTGTCGACCCAGCTTCATCCGCGCCTCCAGCGAAGGCAACCCCAGCACTCGATCTTCGTTCGTTCGCGACGAATTTTGTGAGAAATACGGGTTAATAGCTGAACAGTTTTACCCATCGGGAAAGGTATGTAAACCCACTTTTTGTTCCGATTTGGTTACAAAACACCGTCCTCGATGGGACCTTTTCCCCGGGAGAGCGGAAAAGGGGTCAATCCTGATTGGCCGATAACGGAATGGGGCCGAAAGAACAAAAGGGGTTGAATCGAGGCAAATTTTCCTGACCTTTAAGTTATGGTCACACGGGAGACATTGGCAGGAAACGGGGGGAGAACCTGCCTGCTTGTTCTGATGCTGATTTTCTTTTCCGCTTCCGCCCAAGGGCAGAAGGCCTTTTCCCTTACCGCGAATGAACTGATTGAGGACGCTTTTGGATGGATGGCGGGGCCGAATAATCGCGATCTCATCCACGTTTACAAACTCAGTTGTCCGAAGTGTGTCGGGGAAATCAAGCAGGCCTTTAATGAGAATCCCGACCACCATGGTTTGATTTATTTTACAACCTCTCAGCAAAATGACCGTCTCATAGCCCAGGCTCTCCTGGCCTCCACCCTGTCCCACAAGGATCAAAGCGGGCGAATGGATACCTTTGGGGAACTCTTGAACCTGTTCGCAAACTCTCCCGAACAGTTTCTGAGCAATCCGGAGGAGTGGAGATCCCTGGCCCTGAGTTTTTGGAATTTTGACCAATATGCCCTGGAGGACCCGGAGCTTTGGGCCGATGCCTTGAACTGGATGGATCGACAAAACCGCACCCTTGCCCTCCTCAATAAAACGAGTTATCCGGCAAAAATCGCGCTTCAGGAGCAAGTCTCCATACCGGAGGTGGAGAAAAATACCTTTCGGGACCAATATCTTTTCGCGACCCTTGCCCTGCCCTGGTTGAAATACCCGGAAGAACTTTCCAGCCGGGGAAGAGTGGCCGGGTCCCTGTTTCCGGACTTTCCCAAGGTCACGATTCAGCCGGTGAGACAATACGGCCTCCTGGAATGGAACAACTTCGCCAAAACGGCCGCGTCCGGAGTCTATTGGCAATTTTTTGGGGGGGAGGACGTGACCATGCACCCCCGATTGCTGGAGTTTCTCGCCCTGTTTCTGGAACTCCCCACGGACCGGGATCGTCAAGCCGCTTTTGCCGAGGCCCTGCGAAAAATCGCCCAAGACACTCAGCAAGGACGTCCCAGAAGCATGCTAATCGCCTTGCCTCGGGTACAATTCAACCTTTCCATACCCAAAGAGCGTCGTGCCCGAAGAATGGAAGAGGCCCGCCAAATGATGAAACAATTTCAAATTTACGAGGGATTGCGGGGATAGGGGGAAGGTCTGGCCCCGGCAAAATCCTCCCCTCACTCTTTAATGATGGAACCAACCTCACGCAGAAAATTCATGGGAACGGCAACGGGGGCCGTCTTTGGCGCCAGTTTATTAAAGGAAGCCGGAGGCGCCACCCCTGAAAGCAACTCCATGGAAAGGGACAGCTTCAAGTATTGCCTCAATACCAGCACCATTCGGGGGCAAAACCTGGGATTTATCAGGGAGATAGAAGTTGCGGCGGAAGCGGGATACGACGCCGTTGAACTTTGGATCCGCGCCATTCGGGCCCATTTGGCGGAGGGTGGGACCCTGAAGGACCTGGATGCGAGGATCAAAGACTTGGGGTTGACGGTGGAAAGCGCCATTGGGTATGCCAAATGGATTGTGGATGATCCCCAGGAACGGGCCGAGGGTCTGGAAGAAGCCAAAAGGGACATGGAAATGCTGGCGAAAATTGGTGGAAAACGAATAGCCGCCCCTCCCTCGGGGGCGACCGAAAGAGCGGGGCTCGATCTCTTTGAAGCGGCCAAACGCTATCGGGCGCTGCTGGAGCTCGGAGAGAAAATGGGGGTAACCCCAATGTTGGAAGTGTGGGGATTTTCCAAAAACCTGCACCGCTTGGGGGAGGCCGTCCTGGTAGCTATTGAAAGCGGGCATCCGGACGCCTGTCTCTTGCCGGATGTCTATCACATTTACAAAGGGGGATCGGATTATACCGGTCTGAAAATGCTTTCCCAAACCAGCATCCCGGCCTTCCACATGAACGACTTTCCGGCCGATCCGCCCAGGGAAACCATAGCGGACAAGGATCGGGTTTACCCTGGGGACGGAGTGGCGCCATTGGATCGGATATTGCGCGATTTAGCCGGAATCAATGCTGGGATGGTACTTTCATTGGAACTCTTCAACCCAAACTACTGGAAACAGGACGCCTTGGATGTGGCCAAAACCGGTTTGTTAAAATTGAAAGCCGCAGTGGAATCCGCTTTGGGCTGAAGGGTTCCGCGGGCTAGCCCGCTTTCGTTTGGGCTTGCTCCACGCCCTGACCAGGTTTTTTCTCCCTATTTGATGGTACAGCATCCTGTTTTAAGGATTCGGGTTCTGCTTTGGTTTCCCCTGTTGTTCCACAGGAAGATACCGGCCCTTTTCACTGCTCCCGGAAAAATCAGATATTACTGACATATATGGCCGAATCTCAGGCAAACACTCCCTCAACCACCTGTTCCAAGCGTTTTTTATCGGACGATCTGGGAAACCCTTCCTCTATGCGACTGATGTCGATGTTGGCTTTGATCGTCGCCGCAATTCCAGCCCGCATTTCTCAGAAATTTGCTGAAAAATGAGGTTGTCGCTAAAATGGGACAACTTATTTTGTAAAATCACTTCGGCATTGCAGACCGGAAACGGAATTCGAACTGCCCGGAAGAGGTTGATTTTCATATGATTGAGAATGCGTTACTGTCGATTGGGTTGCTGGTCGTCGTTGCCAAGTTGCTGGAGGGTCTGCTCCGGCGATTCCGGATCAACGCCATCGTAGCCTTTACGCTGACAGGGATCCTTCTGGGGCCGATCGCCGGAATTATCGAGCCCACAAATGAGATACATGTGCTGTTGGGTATCGGCATCTTTCTCCTGTTCTTTCTCATCGGTCTGGACGAGCTCGACATTTCCGGTTTCATGGCCTCCATCCGCGGCCGTTACTTCGTCGCCGCAATTCTGTCGGTCCTCGTTCCCTTGCTCGCCACCATGGCCATAACCACCGACATCGTCTATGATTTCGGCCTCGGCCTCGCCTTCAGCGAGTCCCTCGCCCTTGCCGGAATCCTTTCGCTCACCAGTCTGGGTCTCGCGGCCAAGGTATTGGTCGACGAGGGCCATCTCCGGGAACCTATCGGGATCAGAATTTTCATGACCGCGCTTATTGCGGAACTCATCGCGTTGTTGATAGTGGGTTTCACCATCGGCGAACATGCAACTGAAATGAGCTGGAGAGGCGTTCTCATCCTGCTTGCACAGATCGCCGGTTTTACGGTGGTAACATGGGTGTTGGCGAGCCGCGTGATACCGCCTCTGATCATGTTCCTACAACGTATTCTCTACGTTCCACAGCTCTCCTTCGGGCTCGTGCTGGGCGGACTGTTTCTCACCGTCGCCGGCGCCGAGAGAATGGGGTTGCACGGTTCATTGGGCGCATTGTTGTTCGGCGCGGCTCTTTCGGGGATGCCCTACCAGGTACGGCGGGACATCGCACCAGGAATGCGCAGTACGGCCGAGGGGTTTTTCGTGCCTCTGTTCTTTGCTGCGGCCGGGTTGAACCTGAGCTTGTCATTCACCGAATTGCCCGGATTGACTATTGCTGCGCTCGTCCTCGTTCCCTTTATTGGAAAGTTCGCCGGGGCTCTATTGGGAGCCAGTGTGGCCCGATTGGAAACACCGTTTGCGCTGGCCACCGGGTTGATGGCCAAGGGCGTTGCAGAAGTCGCTTTGCTGCTCGTGCTGTTTAAGACCGGCGCCATTGGAGACGATATCTTTTCCCTGCTGGTGCTCATCATGTTCGGCTACATATTGCTGATGCCCCCGGTGATTAACGCCGTCATCCACCGATCCCGAACACATGCTGAGGAAGAGCTTCCGGATCGCTTGCCACCGTCTTTGGCCCGCTTCGCGCTTCAGGACATCACGGTGGGGGACATACTCGATCCCAAACGCGCCTTCCCCGAATCGAGGATGACAGTGCGCGCCTTCGCCGACAGGTGGATAGTTCCTCACCAGCAAGACTATCTCGTTGCCGACAAGGGCAAGCTCACCGGAATCGCCCCGCACGGAATGCTGCGCTATTTACCAAAGGGTTCGTGGTCCAC
>JAABVD010000186.1 GCA_014529615.1 Opitutia bacterium | reverse complement strand
CGAGTCGAAGAATCAATCCGCTATATCAGTGGAGTTGGATTATCTCGCCGAAATGAGACGAGCCGAGGCTCTACCAGGAGTGAACAATACGCTATCAGGGGGTATGAATCTTCCCAAACTCTCCGAAATGGCGTCCGCCTTCAATCGATTACCGATACATCAAATATCGAACGGATCGAAATCCTCAAAGGCCCAAGCGCAATATTTTATGGGGCATCCGATCCAGGTGGCGTCGTAAACATTATTACCAAAAGGCCACATGAAACTGCCAGCGGAAGCGTGAAGGTCCAAATAGGGTCCTTTAACTATAAACGTGGTGAAATTGATTATAATACCCCTTTGGGCGCCAATAAAAAAATTCTCTTCCGGATTATGGGGTCTTTTTTATCGACGGAAACCCGGCGCCGTTTTGAAAATATCGATCAGTATTTCATTAATCCGGTTTTGGCATACAATTTTTCGGAGAATACCAAGCTGATATTGGACTATCAGTTTCGAAAAGCGGATGGCATTCAGGAGCGCGTGGGTGATGTCTTTTTGTCTACGGACAATCCGTCTCCGCATACTCAGCAACTCCTAACGGGGGAAGTACTAGCCCGTTCCCTTGAAATTGGCGCTCTGACTCCAACGGATACGTTTCACCAGGATGAGGAGAATCTCCTGGTGCAGTTTACACACGATTTTGGCGATGAGCTTTACCTGCAAGCAAGTTTCCAAACAGCCGAATCCAATCGGCTGCACCGATTTCTTCTAACTAACAACCGCGTAGGTAGAACGCCGGATGGCGACTGGGCCTTTACCGATCGTCCCTCAATCCAAGAGGAATATGGTTTCAACGATACCATAAACATAAACCTCTCCAAAACGTTCACCTCCGAAAAGTTCCAAAATAAAATACTTTTCGGGTGGGATAGATTCGAGGTGGAAAATACTAAAGTTCTTTTAACCGATTTTAGTAATTGGACTACTCGACGCACCTTGTTCCACGACTGGGAAACCTTATCCGAGGAAGAGTATTTCGCCGTTAAGCAGTACCCGGATTTGAATTATCCCACTCATTGGGATCCTGTCGCACGGACAGCCGGACCTGGCTACGTAGCCATTCAAAACAACCGTTTTGACCCGGTTTGGGACCAGGGAGTGTACCTTGTCAATCAGTTGACCGCAATGGAAGAGCGGTTGAGGGTTCTTGCAGGTCTCCGCTGGAGTACTTTGCGTAGACTCGATCAAACCGATACCACTCCACAGCTTGGCGTAAATTATAGCGTATCTGAAAGTGTGCAGGCCTTTATTCTAAGTTCGGAATCTTTCAAGCCCAATGGTCGATCCGATAACCGTGATCCGAATTCAGACTTTCTGCCTCCCGAAAATGGGGAAATGCTGGAGCTTGGCTTGAAGTTTAGCACACCGGGTGAAAAACTGACCGGTACCGCATCGCTTTACCGTATCGATAAGACGAATGTTCGGCGGACTGATTCAGGAGCTGTTGTCGAAGGCCGTAATGGTATCTTTCTGTCGGACGGGGAACGCAGTGATGGATTCGAGTTGGATCTTGTTTATTCCCCATCCTCTGAATTTCAAATGATTTTTGCCTATACCTATAACGACGCTCGAATTCTTGAAGATGGCATTACTTCCGGCACCCCGGACTTGGACGGAGATGGAATCGCTGATACCGTCGGATTACCCTTGAGGGCTTCCTCGCCAAATTCTGTCGGCTTGTATGGAAAATACATCATCGACGATGGCCCATTGGATGGATTTGCCTTTGGCGGAGGATTGCAGTGGAGAGATGGTCCCATCCCCTTGGACGGTTCCTTCCGACGGGCCTTGGTGGTTGAACCGGGTTACACCAGAATAGACCTGTTTGCCGCCTACGATACCACGATTGGAAATAATCCGGTCAAGTTTCAGTTGAATGTGGACAATATTACGGAGGAGTTCTATGCGGATAAAGCTCTTGGCTACAACGACCTTGCCGGCGAAATGGGTGTGACGTTCTCCGGTACCCTTCTGTTCTAGGGCATTTTTTCCAAAGATTGAAGGGTTCCTTTAGTGTAAAATGTAGTAGTTTTCATTAGTTCAATAATTGAGCTCCGTAAAGTTGAAGTTATTTCGGGGATACTACCCAAGAAGGCTGAAGAGGGCGTCTGCCTTTCGCATCGGGGCAGGACAACTCGTCGGCACCCTCGCGGTTACAGCGTTGGTCCTGGCGCTTCAGCCCTCGGTTCGCGCCCAGGAAGACCGTCAAGGCGGTGCTGGTCGATTCCTCCGGAACGCTTGTTGCGTGGGAAGGCGTCGAAGACGCCGTGGCCGAAATACTGGAGCGTGAGGGACTGTAGTGGCGGGGTGTTCAAGGCTCCCGGAGCTGAAACTTGAAATAAATAGATTCTAAATGAAATGGAAAGAGTACCAACAATCCTATTTCTCATAACGCTGGTGACTATGAGCGGCGCGGCGCAATCAGCGCAGGCGGCTGAGAAGCCGGGGGAATTGCTCACGCCGGAACTTGAGATGGCCGTCTTCAGGCATCTCAACAAGGAGGACAGACTTTTAAACCGCCAGGCAGTCTGGCCCAGAAATACTGAAGAACTGGATGGAGGCGATGACGTCTCCGGGGAATGGGTCCTCTTCACTACCATGTTCATGAACGCCACAACGGGGGAGGGTATCATGTATGTGAAACTGGAACAGGACGGGGATGTTATCTCCGGGATCAACGGGCAACTCAAACACCCCTTTGATCCGCCCTCGACCATCAGAGCTATTTCCGATCGGACGCTGAGGGGACTCATCAAGGGCAAATGGTATCCGGGGAATCGTACCAACATGATGGTGTTTGAGCGTCAGGCAGGCACGACAGATGGTGGGAGCGTTCCTGCGCGAACATGGGCAATATTTACGGCGCTGATTGCCGCAGACGGCAGATCCGCTATGGGAAAGATTGTCAACCATGGTGGTTATTACGGAACCTTTTTCATGATTAAAAGAGAGGCGCTGAAGGACTATCTGCCCCTGCTGGAAGAGGAGGGAAGGCGGGCTTATGAGGCAAAAAGGCTTTTGGGAATCGAGCAATTGGAAGCGGGCCTCCCGACAGAGCAGTTGCATTTCTCCGTGCAGTTCTGGTGGCGATCGGACAAGAACAAGGACGGCTACCTTTCTTACGAGGAGTTCCCGCACCCGGACTGGCACCGGGCCAATCTCAATGGAGATGAATTCCTGAGTTGGGCCGAAGAATTGACAGACGTGGCATGGAGACGGCTGGCCAGGGATGGCAAGTATATGGCAAGTTACAGCGCATCCTCATCCGGAGAGTGGTCTTCCCGGTCTGAATGGGGCTGCGACAGGCCCGGTTTTGACTGGCTTTTTCCGTTTATTGACAGGGACCGTGACGAGAAGATCGCCGCCGACGAATACGAGACTTTCGAAGTGCAGGTAAAATCCTACCTCGACGAGTCCTTTCCCAAGACGAACGAGCGCGGAGAAACGGGAATAGAGGTTTACAAGAGAATGACAGGTCAGTAGCGGTAAAGTGAGTAGCAAACTAGTAACAACAGGCGTAAAAGACCCTTTTCGATGAAGAAAATTATTTGTTTCAAATTTCTGAACCGCGCTATCTTGGCGGGCCTTTGCTGCCTTGCTCTGCTGCCGGTCGGCCAAGCGAACGCGCAAGAGGATACAGTCTACGACGTGGTGGTGGTAGCGGGTACTCCTGCAGGAATCGCGGCGGCCATTGCGGCGGGCCGAATGGGAAAGCGCGTAATTATTATTGAGCAGTCGCCGGTGCTGGGCGGAATGCTTGCCTCGGGGGTCCTGAGATTGGACGATCATATCCGGCAGGCGAATAGCGGGGTCATGGAAGAATTCCGGCAAAGGGTAAGGACCTATCATCGGACCTCGTTGGCAGACGATCCCCTGGTGAAGATGCATATGCAACAGCCTGCTAATCTGACATGGAACGTCGCCGAGGGACAGGCCTGGGAACCCCGCACCGCAGCCAGGATCTATGCGGAGATGGTGGCGGAAGTGCCGACGGTCGCGACGCGCTTTAACGAAGTCGCCGTCGACGTGAAAATGGAAGGCAACCGGGTAGTGGGAGTGATAACGCAAGATCGCGACAATCGGGGAAATCTCGGAAGTAAGCATGAATATAGTGGCAGGGTGTTCATTGACGCGACTTACGCAGCAGATCTCGCCGCCTTTGCCGGCGTACCCTTTCGTATAGGCAGGGAAGCTCGTTCCAGAGAAGAACCCCATGCAGGGCACATCTATACCGATGCCTTCGGTTCGAAACCCGGCGTGCTCAGAGGTACAATTTTTCCGGGTGGCACAGGGGAGGCAGACAACCTGACGCAGGCTTTCACCTTCCGCATGACGGGAAAGGACTACGGCCGGCCGGACCACCCCTTTCGATTGAAAAAGCCGCCGCCAGATTATAATCCTGCCAAGTACAAGTGGAATAAGGCTCAGAAACCCATCATACCCAATGGCAAATTTGATATGCTCGGCATCAACTATGGCGCTGATCTGGCCGGGCACTCGACTGACTTTGTCTTGGCCGACTGGAAGGAACGGGTAAAAATTGAGGAGATCTTTCGCAACCACTCTTTGGGCTGGATGTATTTCATCCAGACAGAGGGAGGCTCGCCCAATGTCGGGCTGGCAGACGACGAGTTCACGGACAACGGCCATTTTCCCTATCGCCTGTACGTGCGCCAGGGGCGAAGGATTGAAGGACTCTACACCCTGACCGAAAGCGATCTCTACAAGGATCTACGCGGAGATGGAATACGGGCGCCTTTCCACGCGGATTCGATAGCGATCGGCATGTACCCGATTGACTCGCACAATGTGCAAAACCCGACCACGCCGGACGCGGGCCCCTACGGGGAAGGCGCTGCGGAGGGGGATGTCCATCTGGAGGACGTCACTGGTCCCTATACGATTCCCTACGGCGTGATGGTTCCGAAGAATCACAAGGGCTTGCTCTTTCCGGTTGGCATTTCCCCGCCCTGGGGCAGGCTGCGGGAGTGGCAGCCGCGATTGCCCTGGACGACGGCCGCGAGCTCAGTGAACTGCCTGTCCAAGACATCCAGGATGAACTGCTGCGACAGGGTTCCTTCCTGTTCTTCTACAAAGACCAGACGGCCGATGCCCCTGAATTCGAGGCCGTCCAGAAGCTGAGTCTGTTGGGTGCGGTAGATGGCGATGAGAACTATTATTTCCACCCGGACAATCCGATCACTATGGGCGCATTTGCCCGCATGGTGGTGATGGGACTTGATATTCCGATCAGTATCACTGCTTCCCATTTTAATGACGTGCCGCGTGGACATCCGGCGTTCAAATACATGGAGACCCTCTACGATTACTCGACCCAATCCCCCGAGCCCTTTTTTGACTATGAAGTGCGTAACTACCTGAACTATTGGTGGCGGGATCAATCAGGGGTTGGCCCGCCAGTATTTGCCTATCCCGATCAAGCTGTAACGGGAGCCAAGGCGATGAGGATTATTTCGGGCCTTCTCCGAAAGCCGGCAGTCCCTTGGCCTGATCCGGAAGCCAACCTGACCCGAGGCGAAGCCGCCCGTCTGGTATATCAACAATTAAAATAGTGAATCCTTTCAAACCCTGGCGCGCTTGCCGGGAACCACCTGCAGGTCCTGGATCTCCCCGGTGAATGGGAATGCGCCGTGTCGCTCATAGAGCGCCCACCATACCGGTCCACGCCGATCCAGCCCCACGTCCAGGCCTTCGAATATCCCGAACGCAAGGGTAGGGGAGAGCGCCATCCAACCGACCGCTTCGACGGCATCGACAAGCAGCCTCCCTCGTCCCTGTCGGTTACCCAACTCTTCGTAATCAAGCGTCACCTCGTGACTCCCTGCCGGAAGAGCCACAGCGGGCAACGACGTCTCCTCGCCAAATCCATTATAGTGCAATCCGATCTCACCGTCCTCGAGGTAAAGGACCATTCCCCCAATGGGATCGCCCAGGGCCCAGAGGACACCTTCGTCCTCGCTCTCGGAGGTAAAGCGCACGGACATTGAAAAAGAGCGATCTGCCACGAGCGGCAGGAAATCCGCCCGGTGAATGGTCTGAGTTCCGGGAAGGAACGTGCGGGGACGATCCGCCGCCGCCTTCTGCTCCTCGGACAGGTCCGAAAACTTCTGAATGCGGTCCCGATTATCCAGTGGGTAAACCCTGTTCTCCCACGCCGCCTTGTCGAAAGCGTCCACCAGTTCTGCCAGCTTGTCCTGGTGTTGATCGCTGACGTCCGTGGCTTCTGAGAAATCCTCCTCCAGGTTGTGCAGCGTCCAGTTATCCATCACGATTGGCTCGCCCCGCTTCTGGATCGAGCGTGCCAGCCAACCCTCACGATAGAACGCGCGGTTGGCCCAGCATTCATAATACTGCTCAGTCCGGCGTGACGGCTCATTCGAGCGCAGCACGTTGGCGAAGCTCAGCCCGTGCATCCCCTGTGCGGCTTTTCCATTCACCTCCGTCAGCGCCTCAACCCCTGTTAGTTCCAGCAGGGTCGGCATAATGTCGGTCACGTGGACGAACTGTCGGCGAATAACGCCCTGGTCCTTGAGGCCGGACGGCCAGGACACGAGAAATGAAACGCGGCGGCCGCCTGCCCCGGTATAGGTCTTGAACGAGGGGAAGGGCGTGTTGCACACCTCTCCCCAGCCCGTCGGATAAAGCGATACGCTACGCGGCCCCCCCAACTCGTCAACCCGCGCGCGGTCCGACTCGATGGAAGCCGGAGGAAGACCCATATACCGACGATTGTTATTGAACATTCCCGTTGTCTCGCCGGCATCGGTTCCCCCGTTATCGGAGGTAAACACGATTATGGTATTGTCCAGCTCGCCGAGCTGTTCCAGGCACGCCACCAGTTTACCCAGATTCTGATCCACGCAATCGAGCATTGCCGCATACGTTTCCATATGCCGGGCGAAAAGTTTGCGGTCAGCCGGATCCGTCTCCTGCCACAGCGGGACCCGAGGATCCGATTCAGGCAAACGGGTTCCCTCCGGCACGAGACCCATCTCCAACTGGCGATGAAAGCGCTGGGCGCGAAGCTCTGTCCAGCCTTCGTCGTAGCGCCCACTGTACTTGGCCAGGTCGGCGGATTTCGACTGCAGTGGCGCGTGCACGGCGTTGTGGGCGAGGTAGAGAAAGAAAGGCTTGTCCGCTGAGGAACCGCGCAACTCCTTTATAAACTGGATACTTCGGTCAGTCCAGTCGTCCGTCGCGTAATAGTCCTGTGGATACGCGTCAATCGCCACGAGCTGATTGTTTTGCTGGAGCCGGGACGGGAAAAAGAAATGTGTCTCACCTTCAAGGAAACCGTAAAACGTATCGAAACCGCGTTGTGTGGGCCAGTTGTGTTTGGGTCCGCTCGGCACGGTGTCCAGCGTCGGCGTGTTGTGCCACTTGCCCGTCATCAGCGTCTCGTATCCGGCCGCCCGGAACGTTTCGGCCAGGGTCGGAACATCCAGCGGAATCTCGCCGGTGTAACCGGGAAACCCCGCATTCGTATTGGAAAGCCATCCCGTGCCCACCGAGTGAGCATTTCGCCCGGTCAGCAACGCGGCCCGAGCCGGAGAACAGATCGGGTGCGTCGTATAATGTGTGAATTGCTGACCACGTGCTGCCAGCGCGTCGATGTGTGGGGTATCGATCTCCGACCCGTAACAACCCGGATCGGAGTAGCCCAAATCGTCCATATAAATGATGACGACGTTGGGCGCTCCTGCACGCGGGCGTTCCGCTTCCGGCCACCACGGGGTGGCCTCGCCGCGGCTACCTTCGATGTGGCCATTGTACTCGCTAATTTGTTCCACTTCCGGCT
>JAABVD010000185.1 GCA_014529615.1 Opitutia bacterium | reverse complement strand
AAGGGTGGAATGGTGGATTGGCATGGATGGCCCTCAATCTTGATCGTGATCTCTCACCCCCAATCCTAAATCGCTCCTTGGCAGCATGCCCATCTCGCTCCCTCCCTTTGTGCCTCTGTGCCTTTCTCCCCCCTAATTCCTAATTCCTAATTGGCGCGCGCCAGCGCGCCTACCTTTCTCCCTCCTAATTGAAATTTGTCTTGAAGGTTCAACGAATGCTGCGTTAGGAAAGTAGGAGCAACCTTGTGAATGTAATCCTCAATCTTATCCTCCCTCAGAATGGGTAGGCGTCATTCCATGATCCGGAATGGGGTATCCTTGCTCCTGCTAACGGAGCTTTTTCTGACCCAGTTGGCCATATCCAGCCCGCAGTTGCACCATTGGCTGCATGGAGTCGGCCCGGCGGCACATTCTGAGATGGGCGGTTGTGAATCTCACGAGGATTCCGATGCTTCCCAGCAGGCCGAACACGTTTGTGCCATTGCCCTGGTGGCAACTGGTATCCTGATCGAAAAAGGAGCCCTTGAGTTGGGTCCTTCCAATGAGTTAAGGGAACCGCTCCCTCCTGTCGCACCCAAGTTGGCAAGGGAATCGGCCATGGCCCGGCATTTTGCCAGAGGGCCTCCGCATCTGTTCAGTTAAGTCCTTATTCACCGGACCTGAAGCCCGAATGATTCCCGTTTTCCTGTGGGAGCATTACGGATTGATGGACCACGATAGCTTAATCTGAACCCATTCCAGTCAACTTTTTTCCCCAATATGATGCGCAACAAAAAAAATTCAGCCTTATTATATCTTTGCCTAACCCTTTCCCCGGCGCTCTTCGCCCAGGACAAATGGGACGATGAAGAGATTATAGATCTCGAACTCGTCAATATCACCGCCAGCCTCTTCGCCCTGAAACAGATGGACCTGGTATTGCCGGCGGATAGCCTGACCGGTGATAACCTCAGACGCGTCGGTGAATCTTCCCTCGGAGCCACCCTGGATGGACTGCCCGGTCTTCACAATTCCTCCTATGCCCCGGGCGCGGGGCGACCCATCATCCGCGGTTTCGACGGCGATAGGGTTCGCATCCTGCAAAACGGCACCGACGTTTTCGATGCTTCCTTTACCAGTCCGGACCATGGAGTCGCAGTCGAACCGATCCTGACCGAACGAGTGGACGTTATTCGAGGACCGGCCTCTCTGCTTTACGGAAATGCCGCCATCGGCGGGATCGTCAATGTGATCGACAAAACCATTCCCCGCAATCGCGTGACAGAGTTGATTGGAGAGGTCGAATTCCGATACGGAACCGTAGCGGGGGAGAAAATGGGTGGTTTTTCCGTACAGTCAGGCCAGGACAACTTCACCTGGAGTGTAAACTATGTAAAACGCGAGGCCGGGGATTACGAAATTCCCGGATTTGCGGAATCCGAATACATGCGGGAACAAGAGGAAGACGAAGATCATCATGAGGGTGAAGAGGAGGAAGAAGAAGGCGAAGATCACGAAGATGAGGAAGACGAAGACCATGAAGGAGAAGAAGAAGAGCAGGAGGGTGTTCTGCTGAACAGCGCTGTTGAAACCGAGAATGCAGCCGTGGGATTTGGGTGGTTCACCGAAAACGCAAGTTACGGGTTTGCCCTCAACCAATACGATTCCTTCTACGGAGTGCCCGGTCATGCGGAGGGCCATGGACACGGGGAGGAAGAGGACCATGAAGGCGAAGAAGACGAGGACCATGAAGGAGAAGATCACGAAGAAGAGGAAGAAGAGCACGGGGAGTCCGTGGTCATCGACCTGGGAAATACCAGATTTAGTTTTCGCGCCGAGTGGTTGGCGCCCAACGACCTCTTTGAATCGTCCGAATTGAACATTGCCTATGCCGATTACAGCCACAGTGAACTCGAAGGTTCGCCAGGTGATTGGGAAACCGGAACAGTGTTTGAACGAAGCGGGATCGACTTCCGTTTAACCGGTGTGCACCGCCCCATCGGCGACTTGACCGGAGCATTGGGGGTTCATATCAAGGACGAGTCCTTTTTGTCAGAGGGCGAAGAAGCCTATATTCCCGGAAATGAATTGAGCAATTCCGCCTTGTTTGCGGTGGAACGTTACAACACGGACTGGGGAGCGGCCGAGTTTGGGGGACGGATCGAAAGCCAATCCCTCTCTCCTGACAGCCCCGATTTGGGTGGAGTGGATGACACAACCTTCAACCTGTCTGGCGGGTGGGTCGTCAATCTGCAGGAAAACAGCACCATAGCTGTTAATCTGGCATACAACGAGCGCGCCCCCAACGCGGCCGAGCGTTATGCATTCGGGGCTCACGTGGGAACGCAATCCTTCGAAATCGGCAATCCCGATCTGGGAATCGAACAATCCAACAGCATCAACGGCTCCTGGCGCAAAGCGGCCGGGGCGGTCGTAGGGGAAGTCTCCCTCTTTTTCTCCGAGTTCAATGACTTCATAACGCTGGAACACCTGGATCATGAAGTGTTCGAGGAACTGTACCCGGGGGAAGATACGGGTGGTCTGGAAATTCTGCAGGTGGAGGCGGTAGATGCTCAATTCTACGGTTTCGAAGTGGACCTCCGCTTCAACCTGATCGATGAAGCAGAGGACAACCTGTATTTTAACCTGACCTACGATCAGATCCGGGCTACCAACCAAACTGAAAACTCCAACCTTCCGCGCATACCTCCCCAGCGAATTGGAGGACGTTTAGTCTATGAATCCGGACCCTGGATCATAGGATTGGGCGCCAAGCATACCACTGAGGCCAAACATCTGGCTCCCGAAGAAACCCCTACAGAGGGTTATACCGTGGTAAACGCGGACATCACCCATCGGATTGAAAGCGGCAATGTCGCTTACGATCTGTTCCTCTATGCTCGAAACCTGACCGACGAGGAAGTCCGCCCCCACACCTCCTTCACAAAAGATGGAGTCCCCATGCCGGGCTTCGGATTATCAACCGGCCTGAGAATACATTTCTAACATGGCCCTTTCCCGACCAAGGGTTACACGAATATTTAATAATTGGCGCCCCAGCGCGCCTTTAGCGCCTACCTCTCCCCACTCTGTGCCTTTGTGCCTTTGTGCCTTTTCCCTAAAAACCTTTCACCCGGAACAGGCTGGATACACTTTCGCAGTTGTGGGTGCGCATGATGGCCTCGGCCAATAAAGGGGCGACACTGACAACCGTGATGGGAACGCCGAATTCCCCGGGATCGATGGGGGTGGTGTTGGTAGTAATGATTTCAGCCAATGGACCGTTCTTGAGGCGGTCGTAGGCAAAACGACCGAAAACCCCATGACTGACACAGGCCCGAACCTTGGTGGCGCCGTGCTCCAGGCAGATTTGGGCGGCCGCTGTCAGGGTGCCGGCGGTCTCGGTTAAATCATCCACAATCAAAACTTCCTTGCCTGCGACCTCTCCCACCACCGTGGTAGCCTCTACTGTGGTGGGGTCAATCCGCTTTTTGGCAACCATACCAAAAGTACAACCGAGGATCCCGGCATAGGCCGCGGCCATTTTCATGCTCCCCGCATCAGGGGAGATGACGACCGTGTTTTTGGTATCGGTTTTTTTGGAGAGGTATTCGAAAAATACGGGCGAAGCATACAAATGATCTACCGGGATATCAAAAAATCCGACGATTTGCTGGGCGTGCAGATCCATTGTAAGAATACGATTGGCCCCGGAAGCAACCAGCAGGTTGGCCACCAGCTTCGAGGATATGGGAACCCGGGGCTGGTCCTTGCGGTCCTGCCGGGCATAACCGTAGAAGGGGATAACGGCGGTAATCCGACTGGCCGATGCCCGGCGCGCCGCGTCGATAAATATGAGCAACTCCATGAGGTGCTGGTTGGGCGGATAGCAAATCGACTGTATGACGAAAACGTCTCGACCGCGAATGTTTTCGTTTACCTTGGCAAAAGTCTCCCCATTGGGAAATTGGGTTACTTCGGCCTTTCCAAGGGGAATACCGATATAGTCACAGATTTCCCGTGCGAGCGGTATGTTGGAATTACAGGAAAAGACTTTGAGTTGCTGGGCAGGAATCAGAGCTTCCTCTTCGGTCATGGATCGGATGTCAGGGTTTTTTCGATAGCGGCGACCCGACGAAAAAGGTCGGGCAGCCTGGAGCGTAGGACGTTGAATTTTTGCGCCTGAAAATATGGCATGGCGGGATCTCCATAGACAAAACTTTTTGCCGGTAAATTTTGATATACAATGGTTGACCCTCCGATTCGGGAATGATCTCCCACCTTCAGGTGACCGGAAACCCCTGCCCTTCCCCCGAGAAAAACGTAGTCCCCCAGGGTGGAACTGCCCGCGATACCCACCTGCGCCGCGAGAAAGCAACCCTTGCCAATGCGCACATTGTGGGCGATCTGCACCAGATTGTCGATTTTGGTCCCGGCGCCGATGCGCGTTTCACTGAACCGGGCCCGGTCAATGGTGGTGTTGCTGCCGATATCGACATGGTCTTCCAGCGCCACGATTCCAATCTGGGGGGAACGCAGGTGTTCTCCCTCCACCGTTTCGTATCCGAAACCATCCGATCCCACCACGCAGCCGGGGTGCAAAACGCAATTGTGACCAATTCGACTGTGGTCCATGACCATGGCGCGGGCTTTCAGTTCGGATTCTTCTCCCAAATGCGCATGGTGGCCAATAAAGGCCTGGGGGCCAATGACACACCTCGACCCCAGTTTGACCCCCTCTTCCACAACGGCCATGGGCCCGATGTGGACGTCTTTCGGCACTTCGGCTGATGGATGTACAATGGCGGTGGAATGAATGCCGGGCTCAGGTGACGGAGATAACCGGCGCTCAAGGTAGGCGCATACCTTGTCCAGGGCAAAGGAGGGTTGAGGATGGAGGAAAAAGGCCTGGTCTGTGCCGGGTTCGCCGGCAAAATCGTCCGGAACGATGATTACCGATGCCTTGGAAGTTGCCACCTCCCGGCCATACTTCCGGTTGGCCAAAAAAGACAGATCGCCATCCTCGGCTTCCCCCAAGGAGGATATCCCTTTTACAACCGCGTTTGTCCCACCCCGGACCTCCACAGGTTTCACCAAGTCAGAGATCTTCTCCAAATTCAGATTGAAGCGGCGCATCTATGGTCTAAACCCTGCTTCGCAAAAACACCGAGTTCAAACCGAAAATGAGGGGGGGGAGGAATGGGGGAGGGAGTGGTGGAATGGTGGAGTGATGGGGAGAATTGGGAATGGAACATGGATGAACAGGATGGCTCTCAATCTTGATCTTGATCG
>JAABVD010000184.1:3605-8889 GCA_014529615.1 Opitutia bacterium | reverse complement strand
AAAACGGCATCGGCTGCCCTCCGGTCGGCATCGGAGATTAAATCCAGCAGGCCCTTCCCCGCCACCGGGGGGGCAAAGACCGGATCGAATGCGCCGGTGAGAATGGCCTCGATGCCTTCAACGTTGGCAATGAGGTCCAGATGGGTCGTATCGCTGAAGCAGGAGTGTTCGTCCTCCTGGGATTTGGATCGCAGGGCCAGGGACATGCGTTCCGCGGCCAATTCCCGGCCGGCCAGGGAGGTCACACCCCGCATGATCTGCTTTATCAGTGTGGTCGGGCGCTTCAGGAAAAAGTCGCCGGTGTGGTTGTCGTAATTGGTAAGGCTCCATTCCTGGGTGACCGCCACCAATTGGCTGCGCAGGAGTTCAGTCGAGGCCACGAGGTAGGCCATGCGTCGATCGGCATTGGGAGCGGTGGTATAATCGGTCCATTGCCTGCGCCCCGGTCCATCGGGGAAGAAATCCTGCCCCCAGAGCAGAAATTCAATGGCGTGCCAGCCGGTTGAAACATTGGCCTCTCCACCGGCCTGGTTCAGTTTTCTCAACCCCAGACTGGTTATCCTGGGTAACATTTCGGGCCGGTTTACAATGCCCGAACGGGGATCATCGCGCGTGTAGTCGATATAACTCTCGTCGATGGGCCATGCGTTGATCAGGATCTCGAGTTCCGAATTGTCTATGGGACCTTCGGAAAACCGGTAGACCTCGGTGCGCCCGTAAATCTTGCGTGCTTCCACCCAAGCCGCTTTGGCTGCAGCAAACGTTTTGGCCCCGGGCTCCTTGCGGAACCGGTAGACGGCCATGTTGAACTGCACGGCGGATTTGACCGCATCGGAATAAAGGTACCAGGCCAGGGTGGCGTAATTGCTGAGAAATTCAAACGCCACCTGATTGGAAAAAGGTTGGCCCTCCGGCGTTTCGATAAAAAACTCGAAATCAGCTCTAAGTGCGGCCACTCCCAAGAGGGAGGCGAGGATAATGCTGTGTAACCGGAACCTCATGGAAGGACGGGGAAAGGCGGAACACTAGGACCTGACCATGGACAAGGCCAGTCCAATTTCACGCCACCGGGGAGGCGACTTTTTGGTTGGCCCGCGCCACGCGCTGGACGGAGTTCTTGGTGACGATATTGCCTTGGCTGCCCCGGCTACGGAGGGTGAAATCGGCAAAGTTGAAGGGAACCACCAATTTGCGAAGGCGTGGAATCGGCTTGTGGTAGACGTTGACAAACGGGCTGGCCGTCTCGGTCTTGTCCACCGAAAAAAACAATACTCGGGACCCTGGAGCCCCTTTGGTCAGGTCGTATTCCTTGTCGCGGGTAATGCCACCGATGCGGAATTTCTTGGCATAGGTTGCCCCTCGTTTGCCGTCGCGATACATCATGGAATAGACCGACTTGTCATCACGGTTGAAAACACCCAGGTGGATGATGTTTTTGCCTACGAACGCCTTATCCGCGACCTTGACCACCCTCATGGTTCCCTGACGGGTAAAGGCGATGACATGATCGAGCCGGGAACATTTCAGAACGGACTCCTCCCGCTTCATCCCGGTGCCGATAAATCCGTCTTTGCGATTGACGTAGAGCGTTTCGTTGGGCACCGCCACCCTGGCCGCCTCCACCCGTTCGAATGAGGTCAATCGTGTTTTGCGTTCCCGGCCCTCACCGAAATTGTCCTTCAGATTCTGGTAGAATCGTATGGTGAAGCGGGTCAGGTTTCGGAGGTGACGGTTTACCACTTTCATGCGGTCTTCCAAGCCCTTGATATACTCATCCGCCCGCAACGCGTCGTACCTGGAAATGCGTTTAATTTTTATTTCGGTCAGGCGTATGATGTCCTCTCTGGTAACCGTTCTCTGAAGCAGGTGGTGGAAGGGTTTGAGGCCCCGGTCTATGGTGGCGATGACGCTCTCCCAGGTGGTGCACTCCTCGATTTTGCGGTAAATCCTGTTCTCGATGAAAATCTTTTCCAGGCTGCTGCGATGCCATTTTTCCTGCAACTCCCTCAGTTCGATTTGCAACTCCAGCTTTAGCAGGGCCCTGGTCCGTTCGGCCGATCGCCGGAGCAATTCCTTTATGGACAGGAATTCCGGCCGGTTGTTTTCGATAATGCAGGAATTGGGCGAAAGCGACACTTCGCAATCGGTAAAGGCATAGAGGGCGTCGATCATGGTCCGGGGATCGATGCCGGTAGCGCATTTGATGAGGATCTCCACCTTTTCGGCGGTGTGATCCTCGATCCGGTTGAACTTGATTTTCCCTTTTTCGCGGGCATTGACGATGGAATCGATCAGGGAGGCGGTGGTGGTGCCAAAAGGAATTTCCCTTATGACCAGTTTGCGTCCCCTGAGGACTTCGATCCTGGCGCGCAGGCGAATGCGTCCGCCGCGAAGACCTTCATTGTAATCGGTTACGTCGGCCATGCCGCCGGAGGGGAAATCCGGATACAACTCGAAGTCCTCCCTTCTTAAAAATGCGATGGAGGCGTCGATCAATTCGATAAAGTTGTGAGGAAAAATCTTGCAGGCCAGTCCCACTGCGATGCCCTCGATCCCCTGGGCCAGAGCCAGGGGGAACTTGGCGGGCAGAACGACCGGCTCTTTGTTGCGGCCGTCATAGGAATCTTGAAATTCAGTGGTCTTGGGGTTGAACAGCACTGCAAGGGCGAATTTGGAGAGACGCGCTTCGATGTAGCGACTGGCCGCGGCTCGGTCACCGGTAATGGGGTCTCCAAAGTTGCCTTGGGTATCGATCAACAAGTTGCGCTGGGCGATCTGCACGAGAGCGTCGGAAATGGCAACATCTCCGTGCGGGTGCAATTTCATGGTTTCACCCACGATGCTGGCCACTTTGTGAAAACGCCCATCGTTCAATTTGAACAGGGTGGCCAGAATGCGCCGCTGCACTGGTTTCAGACCATCCAGGATGGAGGGCACGGCCCGGTCCAGAATGACGTAGGAGGCGTACTCGAGATAATATTTTTTATACAGGTCCGAAACCCTGAGGAGATCCGAATCCAGTTGCAGGGGCTTATTCATGGGTCAGGCGGCGGCCGTATCCGCCGTTTCCTCTACCTGGGTTTCCCGGTTGGCTTCCGCCGCCGCGCTGTCGTTGATCGGTTCCTCCACCACCAGATTCTCCACGATGAAGTCGCGGCGGTTAGGGGTGTTTTTTCCCATGTAAAACCGCAGCATGTCATGGAGGTGCGATTTCTTGCCAATGACAACCGGTTCCAACCGTATGTGCTCGCCGATAAATTGTTTGAACTCGGATGGGGATATTTCCCCCAGACCCTTGAAACGGGTGACTTCCACCTTCCGGCCAAGGGTAGCCATGGCGTCCCGTTTTTCCCCCTCCGAATAGCAGTAAACTGTGGCCTTTTTATTGCGCACGCGAAAAAGCGGGGTTTGCAGGATGAACAGGTGCCCTCGGCGGACCAGCTCCGGAAAAAACTGCAGGAAATAGCACATCAGCAGGATGCGGATGTGAAATCCGTCCACGTCCGCGTCGGTAGCGAGAATGATGTAGTTGTAGCGCAGGTTTTCCAATCCATTCTCGATATCGAGAGCGTCTTGCAGCAGGTAAAACTCTTCGTTTTCGTAAATGACCCGGCGTTTCATGCCGTAGGTGTTGAGGGGCTTTCCCCGGAGGGAGAAAACGGCCTGGGTCATGGGATCGCGCGACTTGGTGATGGATCCCGAAGCCGAGTCGCCCTCGGTGATAAAAATCGAGCTCAACTCGGCCAGTTTGTGCCTGGTGTTGTAGTGCACCTTGCAATCGCGCAGTTTGCGGTTCACCACCTTGGCTTTTTTGGCCCGCGCTTTGGCGATTTTTTGTATCCCCTTCAGTTCGGTGCGTTCCCGCTCCGACTGGAGAATGCGTTTCAGGATGGCTTCGACCGTAGGGGGATGGCGGTGCAGGTAGTTGTCGAGGTGAGTTCTGAGAAAACTGGTGATACCCTGTCGAATACTCGGACCGTCCGGGCCAAAACTGTCGCTACCCAACTTGACCTTGGTCTGGCTTTCAAAGGTGGGTTCCTGGATGCGCACCGCCACCGCCCCGACGATGCCGCCGCGTATGTCGTTGACGTGGTAATCCTTTTTAAAGAACCCGCGAAACGTTTCCACTATGGCCTGCTTGAAATACATTTCGTGGGTTCCGCCCAGAGTGGTATGTTGGCCGTTGACGAAGGAGAAATAGTCTTCCCCGTACTGGTTCGTATGGGTGAAGGCGATTTCGATATCGTCCGTTTTGAAGTGAATGATGGGGTAATTGGGTTCGGACTCCAAATTCTCCGTCAGCAGATCGAAGAGTCCGTTTTTGGAAAAATACCGTTCCCCATTGAGAATCAGGGTGAGGCCGGTGTTGAGATAGGCGTAATTCCAAAGGAGTTTCTCGATGTATTCCTTACGGAACCTGTAGCGGCCAAAAATTTCCGGGTCGGGAACAAACCGGGTGAGGGTGCCGTTTTTTTCCTGGCAGGTTCGTGGTCGCTTGTCCTCCCGAATCAGGTTGCCCCGCTCGAATTCAACCCGGATGGATTGGCCATCGCGGAAGGATTGGGTCATGAAACGGGAGGACAAGGCATTGACCGCTTTGGTGCCCACCCCGTTGAGTCCGATGGATTTTTGGAAGGCTTCCGTGTCGTATTTTCCTCCGGTATTGATTTTGCTGACGCACTCCCTGACCTTCCCGAGGGGGATGCCGCGACCGTAATCCCTTACGGTGATTTGGGTGGTGTCCAGTTTGAACTCGATGCGCTTCCCATAACCCATGGTAAATTCGTCCAGGGAATTGTCCGCCACTTCCTTGATAAGCATATACAATCCTTCGTCGGGGGATGCCCCCTTCCCGGAAACGTTGCCGATATACATGCCGGGGCGCATGCGGATGTGCTCGCGCCAATCGAGGGATTTAATAGACTTTTCGTCGTAAATGGGCTCGGCCATTTCCGGAAAGCTCCTAGACGGAAAAAAGGATTAGATGGGGTTGGTTTTTGGGTTTGGCAGGGTGTTGGTCACCAATACTGGGGAAACCAAGGCGGTTGGGCAAGAAAATTTCATGGGATGGCGATTGATAGAACTGTAGGAGGGGGTTTATCCCCCGATTGCGGTGAGGCCATTTGGATGATCGGGGGATAAACCCCCTCCTACAGTTTCGTAATAGGTTATCTATCAAACATCCATACGGACGATCGTTTAAGTTACCTGAGTAATTAGTCGGCCCTGAAAACTCCATAATTTGTTGTTATACAACATTTTATTGTTGCCAATACCCCTTTTG
>JAABVD010000184.1:0-3561 GCA_014529615.1 Opitutia bacterium | reverse complement strand
TCTCCCCAGAAAAAGGATTCCCTTATGTTTTGGTTGTCCACCTTGGACAATAATGCCTTTTTCAGGGTCGACTAATTACGAAAATCCGTGTTTTTCCATGCCCATTCGTGGTCAACCCCTCAACTCCATGTCTTTCCGGTCAGTGAAATGGAAACCAGGCCAGGATGGGATCGTGGTCGCTGGAGCGGAGTTGCACGCTTTTATCGGCATTGACATGGGCTATGAAAATGCCGGCCCGGCGGGCCAGGTCGGGAGTTACCAGAATGTGATCCAGCGCCTGGGACATTCCCTGGAAGATGTAGGTATAACGATCCTCCACCGGTAAGTCTTCCACCAGGTTGATAAGTTCGCCCTTCCCGCTCAATTCCCGCAAGGGCGGGGAAAATTCGAAATCATTCAAATCGCCCAGAACCACTATCCCTGACCGGGGGCGTTTCGCCCTGAGTTGGGCCACATGGGCCCGGACCCGCCGGGTTTGTTCCAGGCGTTGGGGTTGGGTAAATCGAACCGGGGGCCGAAGAGAACCGTAGCTGGGCCCATCACCGCGTTTGCTGCGGAGGTGGCAATTTATCACGATCCATTCTTTTTCCTCAAAATCGAACTCAGCCACCAATGGCTTGCGCGTGCCAGTATAGTTCCTCTCCTCCGATCTATCAAAGGAAGCGTGCCGAAGGCGATAACTTGACTTCCAATTCACCTGCTGCGGATCATAGAGAAAGGCGTTGCGAATATTGCTGCCGGGTCTTCCCCCATCGGCCCGGTTGATAGGGTTGATCTGGGTAAAACGATAGTCCGGACCCCGGGCCTCCCGGATAAACCGAATCAGCTTCTTCAGGGTGGCGTCGGCATCGACGACATCGTCGTCCGCAGGTCCGGAATTATCCTGTATTTCCTGTAGTCCCAGAATGGTGGGAGATAGGAGTTGGCCCGTGATGATGGCGGCCAGAGCGGCAAATTTTTCGTCTGAGGATCCGGGGTACAGGTTCTCCACGTTGAAGCTGGCGATGGTGAGGGCTCGGTCGGGTATGGAGGGAACCTGGGGGGTTGGCGCCTTGGCCGGGGTCGGCGGACTCGTTACTTTGGTGGTGACAATCTTGAAATTTCCAAAGGAGTAAGTCACCACCCCTTCGATGGGTATCCTAATGCGATCACCCGTGTTGTAAGCATGTTCGTTTTCGGGTCTCAACGCCACCAGTACCCGGGCGGAATTTGAATCGAAGCGGGTTAATTTGAGGCCGCCTTTTTTCGTCACCGGTCCCGGCCCGGCCCGGGCTGCGCGGACGGCAATTTCGTCGTAGGGGCTACGGGGACCGATAATTATGGAATTCCTGAAGACCACCCGCATGTGTTCGAGGCTTTCCCAGAAGTCCATGGCGTTGAGGCCCGGATCAAAGGGGGATCCGGGTTTTTTGATGGCTTCCGGAATATTTCTCAAGAGGGTGTCCAGGACCATTGGACCGGGCAAGGCGACTCGCTTGCTCAGGATGCCGATGTTCTTCCCCCGCAGTTGGGTGAGGGTGAGGTTGGGGTCTTCCTCCTTTCCCCATTTCCATTCCTCCACCCGGCCGTCGAGGCGCAGGAGGTTGCCCACCTCCACATTGGAGTTTGGCCGATAGACGTAAATGGCCTCGGAAGTTTCAGAAAATTTATCCGGACGGGCGGATTGCAGGTAGAATCCGTTTTTGTCCACCTTGGTTACGATGCCTTCCGTTGTCACTTCCCGGCCTTCCAAGGGGGATCGGTGAGCCGACCCCTGTATTTCACCTATGGGAATGACGGCCTGAGCGCAGGCCGGCGCCACAAATGCGAGGAAGACGGTGAGTTGGATAACTGATTTCACTTTGATAAGGAGATTGTCCGGTCCGACTCGGGTTTCCCCGGCGCCGGCGGGATTACAAGGACCGTGCGGCAGATACCACGTTTTCGACAGAGATGCCGAGTTCTCTTAATACCAGACTGCCATCGGCAGAAAGTCCGAAACGGTCAATTCCCACAACCTTGCCCTCCAGTCCGACGTATTGGTACCAGGTTTGCGAAACCCCCGCTTCGACGGCCACCCGGTGTTTGCAGTGGGAGGGAAGGACGTATTCGCGATAGGCGGCGCTTTGCCGTTCGAAGCGTTCAAAACTGGGCAGGGAGACCACCCGCACTCCGGCCCCAAGCTCCTCGGCCGCCCCGAGGGCAAGCTGCAGCTCGCTGCCGGTGCCGATCAGGATCGTGGTCAGGTTTCCCGACTCCTTTTTGGCGATGTAACCCCCCTTCAAGACACCTTGGCGGCGCTCCCGGACCGTAATTCGGGCCAAGTTGGGAACCCCTTGCCGGGAAAGCACGATGGCAGTTGGCCCATCGCGTTTTTCCAGGGCCGCCACGAAGGCTCCGGCAGTTTCCTCCGGATCGGCCGGGCGAATTACATCCATATTCGGAATAAGGCGCAAGGCGCTCACCACTTCCACCGGTTGGTGGGTTGGGCCGTCCTGACCGACCGCGACGGAATCATGGGTGAACACGTGGAAGTTGGCCAGTTTGGACAACGCGGCCAAGCGCAGGGCCGGCCGCATATAATCGGCAAAGGTGGTAAAGGTGGCTCCCGAGGCGGTAAAGATTCCGTAATAGGCGATGCCGTTGACAATCGCCCCCATGGCGTGTTCCCGAATACCGAACCTGAAATTTCTTCCCGAAGGGTTATTCCGGGTAAAATCCCCCGCTTCTACCAGATAGTTTTTGGTAGAGCCAAAGAGGTCGGCGCTTCCGGTTACAAGGAGGGGCAACACCCGGCTCAGAGCGTTGATCACTTGGCCTCCGGCCACCCGTGTGGCCACGGACTTTTCAGGGTCCGCTTCGGGGATGGAAGCGAAGAGTTCCTCCTCCCTCATCCCCTTCCCATTTTGGGTGTCTTGAAGAAGTTTTGCCAAGTCCGGATGTTTCGACCTCCAGGAACGGTAAGTTTGCTTCCAATCCTCGTACTTCCGGACCAGGTCCCTTTCGCGTTGGTCAAAGAAGTTCCGGACGGATGCGGACACGTAGAAGGTTTCCTCAGGTAGTCCGAGTCCGGCCCTCGCCTCCGCGGCGAAGTTCACCCCGGCTTCTCCATGTCCCTTGAAAGTCCCGGCCACTTCCGGTATGCCTTTGGCAATGAGGGTCTTGGCCACAATCAATTTGGGTTTGCCGTTGTCTGCCCCGCGAGCCCGGTCATAGGCGGATTTAACCGCATCCATATCGTAGCCGTCGACGGTCTCCACCTCCCAGCCGTAGGCCTCGTATCGGTTGGCCGTGTCTTCGCTTTGGGTGGCATCGGCCGGGGCGTCCAGGGTTACGTCATTGGAATCGTAAATCATGATGAGGTTATCGAGTCCGAAATGCCCCGCGAAAGAACTGGCCTCCGCCGCTACCCCCTCCTGCATGCACCCATCACCCGTCAGGCATACGACGTGATGGTCGATGATGGTATGCTCCGGTGTATTGAATTTGGCTGCGGCCATTTTGGCCGCTACGGCCATGCCCACGGCGTTTCCCACCCCCTGCCCGAGGCGACCGGTGGTGCAATCCACCCCCGGGGTATCG
>JAABVD010000183.1 GCA_014529615.1 Opitutia bacterium | reverse complement strand
AATTCCTAATTCCTAATTCCTAATTCGCGCGCTTTAGCGCGAATTCCCCTCTGTGCTCTCTGAGTCCTCTGTGGTTAATCCCTTCCCCCCTCCCAATTCCTGACCATACACGATTTCGAATTGACATTAAAAATGCCATTTACCATTTTTAATACCATGAAGAGCATTCCCATGGACCCAGCGGGACGCTTGGTCCTGCCCAAAGAAATCAGGTCGCGCCTGGGGCTGCATGCCGGGGATCGTTTCAAGGCCGAAGTCGGTCCGGACCAAATCACCTTGACCCGCATCCGCACGGAATCCCGTCGTATCATTCCACACAAAGGCCGTAAAGTCTGGGACGCGTCTGGCGCGCAAGCTTCAGAAGCGGATTTTGAATCAGCTCTAGACCGGGCGCGAAAGGACCGTGACCTGAGGGCTTCCGGATTGTAATCCCGATATCTGCCTGCCCAACACCGTGAAGGTATTCCTGGATACCAATATACTGATCGCTGCATCCATCAGACAACACCCGCAATTTTACGCTGCAGATCGCGTCATTCAGCGTTGTGCGGATAAAGAGGATGAAGGTGTTATCCATTCCCACAGTCTCCTCGAATTTCATTCAGCCATTACTCAATTGCCCGAAGGATTGGCCGTACCGCCCGGTCAGGTTGGGGTCTTGCTGAAGGAAGGTCTGCTTCCTTTCTTGCGCTGCGTAAATCTCACAGTGAAACAAGTCCACCAAGTCCAAAAACGGGCCGGTGAACTGGGCCTGATGGGAGGTGTTATCTATGACTTGTATCACTTGGCGGTGGCGGAAAAGGAAAGTGTGGAGAAGCTTCTCACTTTTAACGTGCTCCATTTTCAACAACTGGCTTCGCCAGAGTGGCAGTCGCGAATTTCGCGTCCCTGACCGAGCACCCAGCACGCAGAGTGCTGTAGGTGCGGCTCACTAATCTTGATCGTGATCTCTCTCCCCATTCCTAATTCCTAATTCCTAATTGGCGCGCCCCAGCGCGCCTTCCCCTCCCTCTCCTTTTGAGTCTTTTGTGCCTTTTGTGGTTAATCCCTTTCTCCTTCCCGTCCTTCTCCCTCTGGGAGAGGGTGGCGCGTAGCGCCGGGTGAGGGTTGCCCGTGCTTGTCGCGGGCATTAATCCGTGCCCAGCGCCTCCTGTCGTAGCTCTTGGGCGAAGCGGGATCCGTGGAATCCGTGGTTAATTTCTCCCCATTCCTCACTCCATCATTCCATCTCTCCACCACTCCATCACTCCATCATTCCATTTCCCCCCTCCCCGCCTAATAATTATATAAAAACCCTAGACAACCCTTTCACAATAGATTTAATCCCCCACTTTTCCAGAATAAGCTAGAACTTGAAGGCCCTGTGCAGCAGGAGGATCAGGGTCTTCGTTCTAACCGATCTACAATTACTACAACCCATTGTCATATGAATAAACGACTCCGCTGGTCCAAACGGGCCTTGTTTGCAATGCTCACCATTGCATTGCCCCTCTCCTTTCAAGCCTACGCTCAGGAAGAGGAGGAAGAGGAAGAAATCTTCGAATTGAGCCCGTTCTCCATTGAGGCTGGAGAAGATGATGGTTATTTGGCTACAACCACGTTGGCCGGTTCTCGGATTCGCTCCAATGTGCGCGACCTCGGCTCTTCCATCGCAATCGTCACTCGGGATTTCCTGGAAGACACCGGCGCAACCGATGGCGAGTCTCTGCTTGCCTTTGTCGGAAACCTCGAAGTGGGCGGCGTGCTGGGAAATTTCTCCAACGCCACCCCGGCCGATTCAAGTACGGAGGAATCCCGGGTCAATCCGCAGAGAGGTCAACGGGTGCGGGGTCTGGGCAGCGCGAATTTGACTCGGGACTATTTTCAGACCGATACCCCGTTTGACGCCTACAACACGTCTCGCATCACCATCAATCGCGGTCCCAACTCCATTCTATTTGGTTTGGGATCTCCCGGAGGGGTCATCAACAATACCACCAACAAAGCGCAAATCGGTTCTGCATTTGGAGAGATCAGCATACGTTTGGATGCCAACAGCGGTCATCGCGAAACCTTGGATTATAATACTACCTTAATTAAAGACCGTCTCGCGATTCGCCTGAATATCCTCAACGAAGAGATCAAGTATGGGCAGGAACCCGCTTATGAGGATGACAAGCGGGTTTATGTTGCCTGGAATGCCGTGTTGCTGGAAAACGAAAATTCGGACGTTTTGGGTAAAACCCGGTTCCGCGGAAGTTTCGAAGACGCAAATATTGTAAGAAACCCTCCCGATGTGGTGCCGCCTATCGATCGTTTTTCTGCCTGGTGGGAAGGTATTGGGTCTCAGGATGACCTGAACCGGATCCTGGCCGTTCCAGGAATTAGCTTATCTGACGTCAATAATGCGGCGGTATCGAATGCCCAAGTGTACGCTGCGGTCAATGCGGGCCTGGCCACTCCCCCGTCAGGTGTTTCCCTGGATGACTACGCCGCTACCGAAGGTCGGTTTATCCCCAATACGTTGGTGGACCGTTTTAAACGCTTTGATCCTGCCGATCCCAACTTCGGAGGTCGGGAAAATACGGTTCGGGAAGTTCCTTACTTCCTCTACCCGGCCATCAACTACAACTCCCCTGACTCTCAGGTGCAAGGCTGGGATAGCCCTGAATTGACCGGCATCCAAGGAATTATGGGCCGGTTTCGTCCTCGGGTTACCTTCCCGAACGGGTCCAGCCGCAACGTCACTCAGGATGTCGCTTGGTCAACCTCTCCCTACGGCGGTTTAACAGGCTGGGTAGCCCCATCCATGGACAACCGCTCCGTGTTCGATTACCATAAGAACCTTATAATGGGGGACAGCAACATCGTCAAAACCGATTTTAATATCAGGCAATTCGTTTTTGAGCAGGAGCTGTTTGACGGCAGGGCAGGTATCGAAATTGCCTGGGACGAACAACACCAGCGTCGCTACCAATTCCTCCCATTCGATAATGCGGACGACAAATCGATTTCTATCGATATCAGCCCCCATCACGCGCCTGGAGATTCCAACTTCGATAGTATTGGTGATCGATTGGAAAACGAGAACGTGGGGCGCCCCATCGTTTCCTGGGTAGATACGACCGACCGAGCCAGTTCCTGGGATCAGGAAACGTTCAGGACGACCATTTTCGGCACGCTCGATTTCACCGACATGGTTGATGGAAATCTGGGTAAAATTCTTGGATCGCACACCCTAACCGGTCTCTATGAAGACCGTGCCAATGACCAATGGAGCCGAGTTACGCGTGGCGCCTGGTGGGCCGATAACAGCAAGTGGCCGGGAAGTCCCGACATCTCCAACGGATTGTCCAACAACTTCCGTCGGCATGTCCGAGGCCAGGTATACATGGGGCCATCGGTAATTGGCACTAACAGCCCGGATGATTTGCGCGTCAGTCGTATCGATGGAATCACCTTCCCCAAAGTAGGGGACAATTACGGCATTTGGTATTTCGACAACAACCCGAATGTCGATCGCGATTTAATCGACACCTGGAGAGTTATTGAACACGTGGCATCCGCCAATATTGCACGCCAGGAACTTGAGTCAACAGCCTGGAGCCTGCAAAGCAGGTTTTTAGATAACCATATTGTAGCCATGTATGGCTGGCGCGAAGATACACAACTGGCATTTCGACGCCTCCAGCAAAACATCGAACTAGGCGATCCCAGCAATGCGGGAGTGGTTCCGCAGAGACTCGACTTGCCCGGTATCAATGAAGTCGACGGCAATTTTAACGAGGCGCTCATTCAACTGGAAGATACGCCCGCCGGGAACGTCACCCAGGATACAGCGACCTGGAGTGTGGTAGCCAGGCTTCCTGAAGCCCTGATCGGCGAACTTCCTTGGGGCATGGATATTACCGCCCATTACTATGAAGCGGAAAGTTTCCAACCGCCTGGGCTGTTCGTAGACGTCTTGAACAATCGGTTGCCCAGCCCCTTGGGAACCACCGAAGAATACGGATTGACCATCGAATTTTTCGACGGCAAATGGGCCATCCGTTTCAACAAGTTTGAAACGGTTAATGCGAATTCTCAGATAACCAACGAGCAATGGGGTCCTCCGAATCAACGGCTAACCAATGTTGCGAGTATCTGGAATTTCCTGCTGGACCGGATTACTTCCGTCGAAAACGATGCGGCCACCAACTTGTATCCGGACGGATTTCTCGGATTCGACGCGAGTGGCAACCGCCTCTTCGAAGAAGGTACCGATGCCGCCCTGACTCCGGATACCTTCCCCAATAATACCCTGCGCGGAACGGGGTCGGATGCGGACCTGGCAGGATTCAGATCCTACGATGACTATTACCAGGCTATCATTGATGCGATTCCGGATGAATTGCAGGCTGTCCGCAATTTCCGCGTCTTCTTCGAAGAAAGTGGTGTAAGGGATGAACAAAGTGATCCATACGACGGGACCTTGAGAGCCAGGCGGGATTTTGTCGCCACAGGGACTGAAATCGAGGTGATTGGGCGCCTCACCGACAATTTGAGTATATCTCTCAACGTCGCTCAACAGGAGACCGTGACCTCGAATACTGGCCCGGCGGCCGTTCCCCTTACTTTCGCCATCGCAGAGGCTCTGGAACAGCCTCTGGCGAGCTCGCCTGGAGGCTGGTCCCTGGCCGTATTGAGAGATTCCCCCTTCCAGGGAGAAACGGCCACGGCGAGAAATCGCTATTCCCAGGAACTCCGTCAAGCCAGAATTAATGCGGGATTAGACGGCACCGTTTCCCCAGAGCAACGGGAATGGCGCGTCAACTCCACTTTGCGCTACGACTTCCTCGAAGGATTTTTCAGGGGCTTTCAGTTGGGAAGCAGCCTGCGTTACCAAAGCGAAATCTCTGGCGGATATCCCAACAGGATCGATGAAGAAGGCACTGTCGTGCCGGATTTATTAAATCCATACCTCGGACCCGACGAGTGGAACGGCGACCTGTTTGTTCGTTATCGGCGTCCGTTGACGGACACAATCGATTGGAGCATTCAGCTCAACGCTCGGAACTTGTATCGTAGCGGAGGATCAACAGACATCCCGGTAACCTTCCAACCGGATGGCAGCCTGGCGATTACGCGGATTCCCAACGAACAGCAGTTCTTCCTCACCAACACCTTCCGGTTCTAGTTCCTACTGCAACCTGATTTTTGCCAAGGCCCGCCACCCCGGCGGGCCTTTTCATTACCAACTTCAACCTTTCCCTCATCCGTACCCATCCGTGGTTAATTTCTCCCCAATCCTCACTCCATCATTCCATCTCTTCCCC
>JAABVD010000182.1:909-10588 GCA_014529615.1 Opitutia bacterium | reverse complement strand
CGCTCCGTGCCCCCCGGCGCACGCGAATTTTGCCGTGATCCCCACCGTTTATCGCGGACCTTTTGAATACAGTCACCCAGATCGGGAAGACGATTACTGGCCGGTAAACGAGCCCGGGCCCTATCCGGCCAAATCCCGAGACTAATACCTTCGACCCCCGATATCGCTTTTCAAGTTCCCGCAGCAACTTCCCGCAGCTCGACCGGCATTCCGACCTCGAGGTTGGCGGTTTGGTGGGTGCTCGCCTCCGAAATCGTCATTTTTGGCGGGTTGCTCATGAGTTACCTGCTCTTTCGGTTGCTGCATACCAGTTGGGGATATGAAGCCGCTCACACCAATCCCTACGCCGGAGGCTTCAACACCTTCGTCCTGCTGACCTCCAGTTTGTTTGTCGTGCTGGCTCACCAGGCTGCGGAGGTCGGCGACACCAAACGTTCCTTCCGCTACATCTGGTACACCATAGGGGGAGGAGGCGTGTTCATGCTGGTAAAAGCCTACGAGTACACTTCCGAGATCATGCATGGCTACACCATGCTGAAAAGTGTGTTCTGGTCGTTTTATTACACGGCTACCGGCCTGCACGGTTTTCACGTATTGTGCGGCATGGTCATCATGGGCATTATCGCCCAGGATGTTAAAAAGGGCAAGAACCTCCACCGCGTCGAAGCCATCGGTATCTACTGGCACTTTGTGGATGTGGTCTGGATCTTCCTTTTTCCCCTTCTCTACATCGCCAAGTGATTCCAAGCCCACCTGAACGAAATGTCTGAAGCAGCCGAACACCACGACGATCACTCCCCGGGAAAGTACGTCAAAATCTGGGCCATCCTGCTGGTTCTTTTGGCCGTCAGCATCATCGGCCCCACCCTTGGCATCAAATGGCTGACCCTGATCACAGCCTTTGGCATTGCCATCGTCAAGGCCGGCATGGTTTGCGCCTACTTCATGCACCTCAATATCGAGCTCAAGTATATCTGGTATCTCCTCCTCGCCACCCTGCTGCTGCTGCTGGTTTTGTTTACTGGATTTGCCCCTGATGTCATGAAGCCGTCCGGCCAGCGCTGGTCCAGCACCTACGTCGAGCCCACCGAGGAAGAAATCGCCGTTCATCCACCGGAAGCGGGCTACGCGGGGGACCAGACCGAAGCCGCGCCCCATTGATTTTCGCCATGCCCACATCCGCCATGTCCGGACCACAACCGGTTGGGTCCGCCAGAACCCGGACCCGCACAGGTCCGGTTATTCCCAACAGTCTCCTGGCTATGGTGGCCTTGATTTTAACGGAGATCATGCTCTTTGCCGCCCTCATCAGCGCCTTTCTGATCGTCAAGTCGGATGCTTCCCTATGGCCGCCCCTGGGGCAGCCTCGCTTGCCCGTCATCGTGACCGCGGTAAACACCGTGTTGTTGCTGGCCAGTGGTTTCATGTTCTATTGGGCCAACCGGAGATTTCGGGCGGGAGATTTCCCCATCTCCAGGAAATTACTGGGGATGGCCGTTTTTCTGGGCGGCATATTTGTCACGATTCAGGGTTACGAATGGAGCAAGTTGCTCGGGTTCGGTCTGACCGTGACCTCGAGCATCTACGGTAGTTTTTTCTACCTCATAATCGGCTTTCACGCTCTGCACGCGGTGGGCGCCCTGGTGGCCATGCTCCACTTGTTCCTCACCTTTGGACCCCAAGGACAATCCGCCTCCCGTTTTCTGGGAACCCAGGTGTTCTGGTATTTTGTGGTGGGCATTTGGCCCATTATCTACTATCTCGTTTACCTTTCCTGATCGGTTTTATGAAGATGAAGGGGAATTCCATAATCGTTCTGGTCATCTGTTTCCTGCTGGCGGGGCTGGCGCAGGCGGATGCTTGCCCGGTATGTTTCGATGCCAAGGAGGAAACGCGCTGGGCCTTCTATTTTTCCACCGCATTGCTTTCCATTCTCCCGCTCTCCATGGTCGGTGGAGTCATCTTATGGATACGCACCCGGTTCAAACGTGATCTCCCCGAATCCGGGGCTCGACCTGAATAGCGCCATTAAATCCCGCATGCCTCACAAATTTTCTACCGCGCTCCGGAAGTTGCGGAGGAAGGGGGAATGTTCGCTCGCTACGAAATTTGTGAGAAATGCGGGCTAGTTATTGGTTAGGGTGCAACCTGTAAAGAAGATGACTAAAAGAATATGCTATTGGTCGCTCATTTCTCTTCTCTTCCCCCTTGTGTCGGAGGCGCAGGAAAGTTTCGAGGAAGTCTTCCCGGAAATCTATGAATTAGAGGAATTCGTAACCACCGGCTCTTTGCTGCTTTCCAATGAGGCTGCTTCCGTGCCGGTGCAGGTGATTGAGCGCAAGGACTTCGATTCCATTGGCTTCGTTACGGCAGAGGAGTTTCTGCAAAATCTGCCCGTCAGCAATGCGGGATCCGTTCCGATGCAGAACAACCAGACCGGATTTACCCCGGGAGCTTCCTCTGTTTCGTTGAGAGGTCTCGGGCCCGACTCCACCCTGATACTGATCAACGGCATACGCCTCGCTCCCTGGCCCACCGGGGCTGGCGGCACTACCGCTTTCATCGATCTGAATTCCATACCGGTAGCGGCCATTAAACGGATTGAAGTGCTGAAAGAGGGGGCCTCCGCCATTTATGGCGCGGATGCTGTAGCCGGGGTGATCAATATCATCACCAACACGGATTTCGAAGGGGCGGAGATTGTGACTCGCTACGGAAATGATATTTCCAGCACGGATTCCTCCGAATTTTACAGCAGTGTCGTCTTTGGTGTTGGCGGGCCGGATGCAAATATCACCGGCAGTGTATTTTACTTGAAGAAAAACCCCATCTCCAATGCAGACCGCCCCTATTCGGCCGTCCCGCCCTTTCTCAGTTCCAACTCGATTCCGATCAACATACAGATATCCGCTCAGGCCGCCCGCGAAGCGCTTGGTCTGGGTCCGGATGGACTTATACCCGGTTTGGATACCGAGGGCATGCCCTCCCCTCCGGACCGCGCCGTTCTGGTTACTTCCGGTCCTTCCAACCCGGACGGCACGCGCACCGGAAGCGCCCATATCGAGAACAACGACGGCAATCTGACTGCGGATCAGTACACCTATCTGGACGACTTCGGCATGCATTCGCGCTACAACTACAACCTTCTGGCGCCGGCCACCCCGAGGATTGAACGAATGGGGACTTTTCTGAACTTCAAACAGAAATTATCCGATACTGTCACCGCTTCCGGCGACTTCAGCTACACCCTGGCGGAAGCAAATGATGCCCTTGCCCCCACCGCCACCGGGCCTTTCCGAAATTTGGACGGCACCAGCCTGGTCATTCCAGCACGCACTCCCTTTCCCATAAGCCTCCCCGTTTCGAACGTGGATGGAATCGCGCAACCCGGCTACGTGAAGTATACGCAGGACGGCAAGGATTTCTATCGTCTGAGTGAATTGCCGCCCGGGGCTTTCAATCCCTTCAACCCTTTCAATCAGGATCTTGAAGGGGTTACCCGGGCCCGCCTGGAAGAATTCGGCCGCCGGTTGGTTGACACTGATACCAAGGCCTACCTCGCCACCTTGGAGCTTAAAGGGAAGGAACTGGAGGTGGGCGACGCCAATTGGAGTTTTGACACGGGCGCCCGGGTCAGCCGTGTAGAGGAACTAAGTGTGTTTCGGGGTGTTTCCGCCAGCCGGATAAACCGCTTGATGAATGCGAACGATCCTTGGTTCGACCCTTCCAGCAGCCAATTTCTCGATCTCGGCGCCCAGCCATACAACCCCTTCGGCGCCTCTCAGTTCGACGGTTATTGGAACGAAAACAACCGCGCTCTGGCCGAGCATGCGGTTGTTGCCCACCAAACCGCGGCCAATTCCGAGGTATTGTTCGCCCATGCCCATGTATCCTCCGAAAACCTTTACTCACTTCCGGGTGGGGACCTGGGGCTGGCCTTCGGTTATGATTGGCGACGGGAATCGATCAACCAGTTTCGCGATCCATCGCAGGAAAGCGGCGACATTGTGGGCTCATCTACCCGGACACAGACCAATGCCAGCCGCGACATTCAGGCCCTGGTCTTCGAAAGCTCCCTGCCCATCATTGGACCGCAAATGCGTGCTCCGATTTATAACTGGGACGTCAATCTTTCCGGACGTTTCGAGGATTTCATCACCAGCAAACGGTCGACTTTCGTGCCGAAAATCAGTTCCCGCTTCGCCTTCACCGAAGATTTTATCCTGCGAGGCAGTTGGAGCAATGGCTTCCGTGAGCCCTCTCTCTTTGAGCTTTTTTCCGGCAAGACAGCCGGTCTGACCGCCCTTTCCAATCCCTGGAACCCGGATGACATTAATCCGGAAATTCCCATCACAACCGCCGGCAACCCCGAACTTGAACCCGAATCTTCTGAGAGTTGGAGCTTGGGGGCCGTCCTTTCTCCCAATTTTTTGGAAAATTTTACGCTCAACCTGGATTATTGGCAAATCAAACGCAGTGGAGCGGTGTCCAGCGACCCGCAGGACACGGTTGATCGCATTTTTGCCGGCGACCCCCTTTCCCCCGGTGAAAAAGTCCATTTGGAGAGTCAGAATAATATGCTTCTGCTGGATTCCTTGTTTCAGAACTCCGGCTACACTACCTTTGACGGTATTGATCTGGGAACCAACTACATCCTCCAGACGGACAATCTTGGAATTTTTCACTGGGGGTTGAACTTCACCTGGCTGCTGGAAGCCCTCATCCAGAGCAACCCCAATAGCACCGCCTTCGACCTCGTCGGTTACGGGTCGGGAACCTCTTTGGCCCTTCGCGAACCGCAAGGCAGCGATGTACAAGTCGGAACCAAGGATGGACAGCCACTGGTCATCACCAACGTGGGCATGAATAATGACGGCTTTCTCGAATACAAATTCACCACTACTTTTGGTTGGAATTACCGAAACTTCGAACTCTTCCTGGCCGGCCATTACACCTCCGGTTTTGCCGACATCGACCGCGATTTCCAACTGACCGAAGTGGACGATCGTCTGCTCTGGGACATGCAGCTTGCCTACGGGTTGCCGCCGGAAAGGGTCGGTTGGCTGGCCGGAACGACCTTCACTCTCGGCATCGAAAATCTCTTCGATACCGACCCCCCCACAGCCTTTGCCGCCTACCAGAACCCCGTCGGCTATCCCGGTTTCCTCTACGAGCCGGACGGCCTCCGCTACTACCTGAGCATCAAGAAGGCCTTTGGGCAATAGGGCTAGCCCACATTTCTCACAAATTTTCTACTGCGCTCCGAAATATCGGCACTGGTGAGGACTTCCATCCGCGCCTCTGCCCGAAGCCCACACCAGCACTCGATCTTCGTTCGTTCGCGACGAATTTTGTGAGAAATGCGGGCTAGCTGCTCCAGTCGAGCATGCGTTTTATGGGCCGGAAAGCATTTTGACGGATGGATTCTTCCAGCTCGATTACCGGGGACAGGTTGGCCAGGGCATCCCGCATTTTTTCTACGGTGTTCAGTTTCATGAACCGGCAATCGTTGCAGGCGCAGGTGTCGGTGGGCCCGGCTATAAAGCGCTTTCCAGGGATTTCCCGGCGGAGGCGATTGAGCATGCCGGTTTCGGTAACAACGATGATGTCCCGGGAGGGGTGGCTGCGGCAAAAGCCCAACATTCCCTCGGTGCTGCAGACTTCATCGGCCATGTCGCGCACGGTTTCCACGCACTCCGGATGGGCCACTATGGGGGCTCCGGGAAATTGGGCCCGCAGCTTTTCCAGAGACTGAACGGTGAATAAGACATGCGCATAACAACTCCCCGGCCACAGTTTGAGCCGGCGTCCGGTCAGTTTGGCCACCCATTGTCCGAGGTTCTGGTCAGGGACAAACAAAATGTCCTTATCCTCCGGAACCTGCCGCACGATCCGGACGGCGTTTCCACTGGTACAGATAACGTCGCTGATGGCTTTTACAGCGGCGGAGCAATTGATATAGGCCACCACATAGGTATCGGGATGGGCGTCCTTATAAGCCTGGAGTTTCGGGGCGGGACAGGAATCGGCCAAGGAGCAGCCGGCTTGGAGGTCGGGAAGGACCACGGTTTTATGCGGATTGATGATTTTAGCGGTTTCCGCCATGAAGTGAACCCCACAAAACAGGATTACATCGGCATCCGCTTTTGCCGCCTGGTAGGATAAACCGAGGGAATCCCCCACGTAGTCGGCGATTCGCTGGATGGGATCTATCTGGTAATTGTGGGCCAGGATAATGGCGTTGCGCTCTTTTTTCAGTTGCAGGATTTCCTCTTGAATAAGGGTGAGGGGTTCCTCCTTGAAATCGATGGAGGAAACTACCAGCGGATCGTATGCAAGCGCTTCGGGCATGGGATGACTCAAATCAATCCTCCAGGGGTAAACCTTCAGGGAACAGGCATAACGTCAATGAATTTCCTCGGGGGCTATAGAGGGCTGAAGTTTGCTGGAGGTTGCTAACTTTCCTGCAATTTTGCGCTTAGATCCTCCAGCAACCTGTGGTAGGAAGGGTGACTGCGCAGGTTTTCCAGGTCCGGATCTTCCTGCACCCAGTTGATGTCCCGGTATCCGAGTTCCACCGCTTTGGCCAGCACGGTCAAGGAGTCCTTCAAGCGGCGCTTAAGGGCCAGGCTACAGGCCAAATTGTAATGAACCAACGGATTGCCGGGCCTCAACCGGACCAGCTTCCGGTCCATTTTAAGGCCGTCGTCGATACGCCCGGCGCGGGTGTAGAGCCCACCCAGAAGTTCGATGACTTCAACATATTTGGGATCCTTTTTCAGGATGCTTTCGTAAAAAGAGATTTCAAAAATTTGCTGATCGCTCATCATTCGCGCAATTCTCGCAGCAACCACTGGTCTTCAAGCGCTCGCAGGAGGCGTTGACCTGAAGCCGCTGATCTTCCACTGAAAGGCCCAGTTTTTGGGCCACGGATTGTCCATACCACTCCAGAAAAGGAGCGTCCATCTCGAAGATTTTATCGCAATCCGTGCAAATCACCTGGGCCTGTGATGGCTCCTCCTCGCGGGCGGGGCAGTAAAACTTGTAATTTTTCCCGATATCGACTTCCCGCACTACCCGGCTTTCCGTGAGAATGGGCAGGGTGCGGTAGACGGTGGCACGGCTGACCGTATGGTCGATCCTGCGGGAATGCTCCAGAAGTTCCTCCGCCGTGAAGTGCTCAGGGGATTGCCGGGCAGCGCGGAAAATGGCCATCCTCTGGCTGGTAACGCGCAGTCCCAGATTGGCCAGGCTGGATTTGAAACTTTCTCTTCCGGATTCGACGGCCACAGTAGCGACGGGGGGATGAATGAATTTACCTAGACGCGAAGATTAGAGGCGACAAACTGGCCCGCGTCAATGTTGGATGTTTGGGGAATTGCCACTAATTATGCCAAGGAAGCCCAGATTCGCCCTCGTTTTACCCCTTGGGGGGCTTGAAAAAGTGCTCGAATACCGGGTTCCGGCGGTTTTGCGGGAGAAATTGAGGCGCGGGTGTCTGGTGCGGATTCCCCTTCGCAATCGCCAGGAGTTAGGGGTCGTCATGGAGCTTCGGAAAAAGGGGGAGATGGCCCCGGAGAAACTGAAGAACATACACGATTTGGTCATGGAACACCCGGCCTTGACCCGGGACTCAGCCGAGTTGATGTATTGGATGCACGATTACTATGGGGCCGGTTTTGAACGGTTGCTCGAAACCTTCATCCCCGCGGTGGTGAGGAAGGGAATGGGCCGGAAACTGGAAAAGCGGTTGGTTTTGGCCGGGAAATTCTCCTCCGAGGCATGGGAAGTCTTGAGGAAGAGGGCGCCCCAACAGGCACTGGCCTACCAGTTTTTGGGCGATCAGGTTAAGCCGCTCAAAAAAAGCCTGGTGGCAAAACGCCTCAAGGTGAGTCTTTCCGTTTTGGATGGTCTGGTTAAAAAAGGATTGATCAGGGAGGTGTTGGAGGCGATTGAACGGGTCGCTTACGCCGATGAATTCGGCGATGCCGAGCAGGCCGAAAACCAGGAGTTTCAATTGACGGAAGAGCAGAAGCGGTGCGTCGATTCCATCGGCCTCAGCCTGAGAGATGGGAAATTCAAGGTCCACCTTCTCCACGGGGTGACGGGATCGGGAAAGACCGAGGTGTACCTGCGGGCCATACAACCGGTCATCCGGTCGGGCAAAACGGTGATTTTTCTGGTGCCGGAGGTGGCCCTTACCCCGCAAACGGTCGGCCGGCTCAGGGCGCGGCTCAATCAGTTCAATTTCAAAACGGTTGTCTGGCACAGCCATTTGAGCGATGGGGAGCGGCTGGATGCCTGGACCAGTTTGGCCTCGGGCGAGACCCGGATCGTGGTGGGGGCGCGGTCGGCTTTGTTCGCACCTTTGCGCAACCTGGGGCTCATCATTGTGGACGAGGAGCACGAACCGGCCTACAAACAGGAGGAGACACCGCGCTATCACGCCCGCGACGTGGCGGTGTACCGGGCCAAATTGAATGATGCGGTCTGCGTTCTCGGATCCGCCACTCCTTCCCTGGAATCGCTTTATAACGTTTTCACGAAAAAGTACGTGTGCGATCGCATCTTCAACCGGGTGGACAATCGTCGCATGCCGACGGTTCACGTTGTGGATATGCGGCAGGAGTATATCAGCCAACGCAGCGCCGTAACCTTATCGCGGGCTCTGGTTTCCATGTTGCGCGATCGAGTGGAAAAAAGGGAACAGGCCATCCTCTTCTTGAATCGCCGCGGCTACTCGCGCAGTATGATTTGCCCGCAATGTGGATGGGTGGCCCATTGCCGGCATTGCAGTATACCCCTCACCTTTCACCGCAAGGTGGACAAGCTGATCTGCCATTTGTGCGGCAAGGAGGATCCCGCCCCGTTCCGTTGTCCGGCCTGCGCATCGGCCCAAATCAAATGGAAGGGCTCGGGGACCCAGAAGGTCGAGGAGATCGTGAAGCAGATCCTGCCGCAGGCCACCGTCGTCCGGATCGATGCCGACACCATGACCAAGAAAAACCTGTTCCGAAAAATTCTCAGCGAATTCCGTCGCGGCCGAATAGACATTCTGGTGGGCACCCAAATGATAGCCAAGGGTTTGGACTTTCCCAATGTCACCCTGGTGGGGCTCATCGATGCGGATATATCGTTGCACATGCCCGATTTCAGGGCGCACGAGCGAACCTTCCAACTGTTGGTGCAAGTGGCCGGGCGGGCCGGGCGGGGAGATCTTTCTGGGGAAGTTCTGGTCCAGTCCTTTACCCCCTATGTGGGGCCCATCCAGTTTGCCCGCCGGGAGGATTTCGATGGATTTCTGGAGGAGGAACTCGCCCTCCGCAAGGAGCACGATTATCCTCCCTACCGAAACCTTATCCACCACCAGTTTCGTGGCCTGAATCCCGAAAAAGTGGAATTTTTTGCAGAGCAGTGGGTCAGGCACGTGGAAAATGCCGACCTGGGATGGGTTGAAATTCGCGGCCCGGTTCCGGCTCCCATCGAAAAAATCAAGGATTACTACCGTTACCAGGTCTGGTATTTTACTAAAAATGTTTCCAAAACCATGCCGGTTTTGCTGTCCCTTCGCCAGGACTTCCCCATGAGTGAAGATGTGTTGGACGTGTTCGACGTCAACCCGGTGAACCTGGCCTGACCGCGGCGGTCAAATTATCGGATCGGGCAAGTGATGGTCCAT
>JAABVD010000182.1:0-753 GCA_014529615.1 Opitutia bacterium | reverse complement strand
TCCTTCCCCGTTCCTCCCAGGGTCACATCGTGCAGTATGGATACGTTGTTGCCCACCACGGCGGTCTCGCCGATGACCAGACAGGTGGCATGGTCGATCAGGATGCCCCGGCCCAATCTGGCGGCGGGATGAATATCCACTCCCCACTGTTCGGAAATGAGGCTTTGCAGGTAACGGGCCAGGCTCTCGCGGTTGGATTTCCAGATGGAGTGGCCAAAGCGGTAGGCCGTAAGCGAATGGAACCCCTTGAAAAATAGAAAGGGGGCCAGGATGCCATCGGAGGCAGGGTCCCGGTCGAGAATCGCTTTCAAGTCAGCCCGGATGGCGGCTTGAAAATCCTTCTGGGATTGAGCGATTTGCCAAAACAGGTCAAACAGCGTGATAGAGGGGATATTCTGACAACCCAGTTTTTGAGCGAGATGGAAACTGATGGCCCTTTCCAGGGAAGCCTGGCTCAAAATAACCTCTTCCAGGAAGCTGGAGAGCAGTTTTTCCCTGGCTGCGGTTTCTCCCGCTTCTTTGCGGAGTTGGGTCCACACTGGATCATCGGTTGTCATGGTGCCGTTGATAAAAGGAAACCAGGTTTCAAAACGCAAGCGGGGAAGGCGCGCCAATTAGGAATTAGGAATGAAAATGCAGGGAAAATGCGGGTTAAATAAAATCTTTGTAATTTTCCACCGTGGCTGGATTAAGTTCCTCCCAGTGGCCGGGTAGGACTTCCTTGAAATCCCCGTTCTTTCGGGCTTCCGCTTC
>JAABVD010000181.1 GCA_014529615.1 Opitutia bacterium | reverse complement strand
CCAGCACTCGATCTCCGGTCGCTCGCGACGAATTTTGTGAGATATGCGGGTTAACCAAGCGCCATTCAGAATTGACCCCTTTTCTCCACCCTTGCACGGTATTATTCCTATTCCTTCCACCCATGTAATCCTGATCTCTCTCCCTCTTCCATCACTCCACCCCTCCATCACTCCTTCTCCCCATTCCTAATTCCTAATTCCTAATTCCTAATTCGCGCCCTTGGGCGCTTCCCCCCCTTTCCCCCATGACACAATTTCCCAATAAGCAAAACAGATCTTTGGTCTGGCTGGTGATGGGTCTTCTCCCACTGTTTTCCGGCGTCGCATGGTCCCAGGAACAGCCCAATATCCTCTTCATCTTTGCCGACGACCAGAGCTACGAAACGGTGCGGGCCCACGGCAACTATGCCATCCATACGCCCCATCTCGACTCTCTGGCGGAATCGGGAGTCAGTTTTATGAACGCCTACAACATGGGCGGATGGAGCGGCGCCATTTGCGTGGCCTCCCGCACCATGTTGCAGACCGGGCGCTTTCTTTGGCGGGCCCATGCGGTTGAGCGGAAGATGAGGGAACTCGCCGCCAAGGGGCAAACCTGGCCCCAATTGATGCAATCTGCCGGTTACGAAACTTATGTGACGGGAAAATGGCATGTGAAAATTCCTTCCGGGGATATTTTTCAGCATGCCGTGCACGAGAGACCGGGAATGCCCAAAGACACTCCCGAGGGCTATCAGCGCCCAATTGAAGGTCGTCCCGATAAATGGTCCGCCTATGAACCGTCCTTTGGAGGGTTCTGGGAAGGTGGCAGGCACTGGAGCGAAGTGGTGGCCGATGATGCCGAGTCGTTCCTGGAGCACGCCGCCGGGCAGGATAGGCCCTTCTTCATGTATCTGGCCTTCAATGCCCCCCATGACCCGCGTCAGGCGCCCAAGCGATTTGTCGACATGTATCCGCAGGAAGACATGGAAGTGCCCGTCAATTACGTGCGGTCGTATCCCTTCAAGAAAGAGATCGGCCTCTATAGAAAAATGAACAAGGACGGAACATTTTCCTGGCAGCGCGACGAAAACCTGGCTCCGCACCCCCGCACCGAATACTCCGTTCGGGTAAACCGTTCCGAGTACTACGCCATCATCACCCACATGGATGAACAAATCGGACGTATCCTGGACAAGCTGGAGGGTATCGGTTTAAAGGACAACACCTACATCTTTTTTACAGCGGACCACGGGTTGGCCTGTGGCAACCACGGTCTACTGGGGAAGCAGAATATGTACGAGCACAGCCTGAAAGTTCCCTTTCTGGTGGCCGGACCCGGCATTCCTCAAAACGAAAAACGCCATGCCTTTATCCACTTGCAGGATGTAATGGCCACCAGCCTCGACCTCGCTGGAATTGAGAAACCCGCCTACGTGGAATTCAGCAGTCTGATGCCCCTCATCGAGGATTCCTCCCGGGAAGGGCATTTGGGCGATACCCTGTATTTCGCCTACCAGATGGAATTGCAGCGCATGATTCGCGTGGGGGACTACAAATTGATGGCTTATCCCCAGGCCCGTCGCCTGCGTCTTTTCAATGTGGCCGAGGACCCTCACGAAATGAACGACTTGGCCGGCCACCCCGGCCAGTGGTCCCGCATCCGCAAAATGTTTGGCCAACTTACCCGGTTGCAGGCCGAGATGGAAGATCCGCTCGATCTGAAACCTTATTATGAAAAATTGTTGTAAAAATTTGCGTGGCCTTTTTCAGAAGTATTCTTAAGCTGATCTGCCTTTCAACGAACCGGAACTAATTTTACCCACCATACCGTTATATGAATACAAACCCTGTCAATCGTCGCGAATTCCTGAAAACTTCCGCCGCTGCCGGCGCCGGCCTGATGATCCTGCCCAGCGGCAGCCTTTTCGGTTCGGCTACTCCGAACAGTAAATTGAACGTTGCCCTGATTGGGGCTTACGGCCGGGCCCGGGCACATTTCGATGCCTTGGGTGGCGAAAACGTGGTCGCCGTCTGTGATGTGCACGACGACTACCTGGCCTATGGAATGCGGGAATTTCCCCGGGCCAAAACCTACAAGGACTGGCGCAAGGCCCTGGATCAAAAGGACCTGGATGCGGTTGTCATTTGCACCCCGGATCACCTGCACGGCCATATTTCGTCCTGGGCTCTCAACCGCGACCTCCACGTCTACTGTGAAAAACCCTTGGGTAACGGGGTTTACGAAGCGCGCTACAATCGCCAGAAGTGGCTCGAGAAAAAGGACAAAATCGCCACCCAGGTGGGCACCCAGCGACATGCCATCGACAACTTCGCCCGGGTGCGTGAACTGATTAAAGACGGCGCCATCGGGGAAATCAGGGATGTGCATGCCTGGGGAAACCGCGAACTGCGCCGGGATTCCTACCCCGAGAAAATGGGTAAGGTTCCCGCCGGTCTGGATTGGGATCTGTGGATCGGGCCTTCGCCCTGGCATCCCTACAATCCTGAATATTACCAGAACCTGCCCGATCGTCCCGGGTCCAATTGCCTGAATTGGAACATGTATTGGGACTTCGGCAGCGGCCAAATCGGCGACATGGGTGCGCATACCATGGATTTGGTTTGGAATGCCCTGGATGCCGATCTGCCGACTACGGTCCAAGCCGAAGGCGAAGCTTTCAATCCGGACGTCACCCCGGTGGATTTGCATGCCTGGGCCATGGTTCCGGCCAATGACTGGCGCGGAGAGGTTCGCGTCAACTGGTGGCAGGGCGCCATGAAACCGAAAATGCCCAACAAATTTATCGACGTCACCCAGATCGGGCATGGAGGCATGTTCGTCGGTTCGGAGGGAGCCCTCGTATGCGATTTCACCTCCCGGGCCATTTTGCCCTACGGTAAAAATGCCAACATGACTTATTATAAACCGCGCCGGGAAAAGAAGCTGATCCCCCCGCTCGGTGGGTTTCAGGAAGAGTGGATCAACGCCTGCAAGACCGGCGACGCGACTTCCTGTGATTTCGATTACAACGGAAAGATGATGGAAATGATGTTCCTCGGTCTGGTGGCCTACCGGGTAGGGGAAAAAATCACCTACGACGGCAAGAAAGGCAAAGTGGTCGGCCATCCTGAGGCCCATGCCCTGCTCCAACGCGAATATCGCGAGGGATGGCCCCTGAATGGATAATCGCAGACGGGCGCCGTCGGGATCATCCCGTCCACCCATGAAATCATGATCAGGATCCTGATCGTGATCCCGATCTCTCTCCCCATTCCCCCTCCCTCCCTCCATCACTCCCTCCTAATTCCTAATTCGCGCCCTTGGGCGCTCCCCCATCTGCGTCCTCTGTGGTTAATCCTCTCCTCTAAGCATCTGGGCAACTCAGAATCTCAGAAACTATTCTCTACCCTCCCCCTTCTATTTACTCATCTTGTGAATTCTGTGCTTTTTGCGGTTTCTTTCCTCCCATTCCCCGAAAGATGCGATCCCTGATTTTTGTCCTTTCGGGTTTATTCTTCTTCTCGTATCAAAGTCCGGCTGTCGGAAACGATGAGAACCGGCCCAACATCGTCTTCCTGTTTACCGATGATCAGGCTTACGACACCTTGGGTTGTTACGGGAATCCGAATGTCGAAACCCCCAACATCGACCAACTGGGCAACGAAGGGGTAATTTTCGATCGCCACTACGATACCACCGCCATCTGCATGGCGAGCCGGGCCAATGTCATATCGGGGCTCTATGAATACAGGACCGGAACCAATTTCATGCACGGTCCCATGGCGCGAGAGCTCTGGCAAAAATCGTATCCCGTACTATTGCGCGAAGCCGGCTACAGGACCGGATTCGGCGGTAAATTCGGGTTTCCGGTGGTGGACGATCCGCTAAAGGGAGGAAGGGAAAATACCTACGCCAATTTGCCGGTGGAGGACTTCGACTTCTGGGTGGGTGGAACCGGCCAGACCTCCTACCGGACGGACCAGAATAAGTATTTGGCCAGGTTCGCGGACAAGTATCCCCACAGCACCCGGGCCTATGGCGCCGCCGGTCAGGAATTTATCCGCGATTCGGTCGCATCGGGCCATCCGTTTTGCCTCACTCTATTCTTCAAGGCCCCGCACCGGCCCGTAACCCCCGACCCCATATTCGACCACGTCTATGAAGACACCGTGTTTCGGAAGCTTCCCAATTACGGTCGGGCTGCGGGGGAGCATCTGGCAAAGCAGAGCCGCATGGGTCGGCAGTATCCGCGCTTCAGTTCCTGGGGTTACCACACCGAGGAAAGTTATCAGAAGGCCTTGCGCTTGTACAACCAGCAAATCCACGGGGTCGACTACGCCGTCGGAATGATTGTGGCCGAGTTGCGCCGCCAGGGGGTGGAGGACAATACCGTGATCCTGTTTTCCTCCGACAATGGTTTCTTCAATGGATCCCACGGCTTTGGCAGCAAGGTCCTGCCCTATGAGGAAGGGACCCGCGTGCCCATGATCATCTACGATCCACGTTCAAAGTCACTTGGGGGCGGACGCCGGGTTTCTGCCGTGACCGGAAATGTCGACGTGGCGGCAACTATTTTGGATTTGGCCGGTCTCGAGACGCCCCAATCCATGGACGGCCGCAGCCTGGTTCCTCTGGTCCGGGGTGAGCAGGCGAGGGTGCGCCATGCCCTTCCCCTGATCAATGTCTGGGGCACGGCCGGAACCCTGACCCTCGGCGTCGTAACGGAGACTCACAAATACATTTGCTGGATCTACGGGGAGGAATTCGGACCGGCCGAGGAACTGTTCGATTTAAAGGCCGATCCCTATGAGTTGATAAATTTGGCTGATCAGCCCGAAAACCGGCCCATTCTGGAAAAGATGAGGGCCTTGCACGATGGGGAAATAGCCCTTTGGAAAGAACGCGCCGTGCCCTACGGCGACTACCGGCAGTTCGGAAAAATCCTGGACCGCAACATACCCTGGTCCGAAAAGAAACACCTCATCCCCAACCGATTCCCCTCCGGCATGCGCTATTACCGGGAAGAAATCTCCAATTAGGACGGTTCGGGACCATTCGAGTACTCTATCTACCTGCAAACAGCCCGCAAAATAGATAGGCGGGTTAGAATGAACTGCAAAGCAGTTCCACTCCAAAGCCCAGTGTCGCACAGCGCACACTGGGTTGAAATGACCAACAAACAACGAACCCCAACGGGATGGAGGGAAAAGAGTGCAGAGTTCAGAGTGCAGAGTTCAGAGAGAGGGAGATTAACCACAAAAGGCACAAAAAACCCAAAGGGGGAAGCGCCCAAGGGCGGGAATCAGGAATTTGAAATGGACCACGGATGGGGGGAAGAGTTCAGAGTGCAGAGAGG
>JAABVD010000180.1:7916-12244 GCA_014529615.1 Opitutia bacterium | reverse complement strand
TGGTATAAGGGGAAGCGCGCCAAGCGCGCGAATTAGGAATTAGGAATTAGGAATTAGGAATGGAAGAGAGGGAGGAAACCCCGGATGGCCCTCAATCGTGATCGTGATCGTGATCGTGATCCTGATCGAAAAATCAACTTCTTGGAGAAGGAATTGGATGGAGATTCTGAGATTCTGAGGTACCGAGATGCTGAGAGAGAGAAGAATTAACCACAGAGGACTCAGAGAGCACAGAGGGGGAAGCGCCTACGGGCGCGCATTAGGAATGGGGGAAAGGGAGGAAACCCGGATGGCCCTCAATCTTGATCTTGATCTTGATCCTGATCGAAAAATCAACTTCTTGGAGAAGGAATGGAACATGGATCCCGCTTCGCCCAAACCGTGCTTCGCAACGCTTCGCAGGTCCAGAGGCTACGGCAGGACAAGTTGCACAGGATGGACAGGATTTGGATTTTCCATCACTCCCCCCTTGAGGGGGAGTCGGCAAGACAAGGGCGACAGCCCGCAGTCGCGCCGGTGGGGGGCGGGCGCCAGCCCTTCATCCACAATTCCTAATTCGCCAGCCCTGAAAAGGCCATAAGTATTTGTTTATAAACACGTTAATATTGACCAAGCAACAAATATCTGACCATTTAAACGCCTATCCCACCCAAAACCTTGTCAAAGGAGTTGGTTTGAGGACAAAGAAATTGACTCTCGCAAAGGCGCCAAGAACGCAGAGCGGCTTGGCGAGAGCAAATCCAGAGGAGCCATCCAGCCATCGTAAACGATGATGACTTTTTCAGGGTCGACTAATTCGCACGGCCTCAACGCGGTTCCCTGGTTCAGGCCGCATCTTTGGAAGGGGAAGAGACCGAGGAGGGATCCGAGGCGGGTCCCCGGGGTTTTCCCATATTCTCTTTCCCTGCCTCCTTGGGGGATTTTTTTGGGAAATACCGGATCTTGGGTTCATGCTTCCCTTCCACCACGGCCCGGGTAACCAGAATCTCCTTCACATTTTTTTGTTGAGGAAGGTCGTACATGATATCGAGCATGATTTTCTCCATGATGGAGCGCAAGGCGCGGGCTCCGGTTTTGAGCTTCTTGGCCCGAAGGGCTATGGCTTTAATCGACTCACGGTCAAACCGCAATTTGACCCCCTCCAGGGCAAACAATTTTTCATACTGTTTGACCAGGGCATTCTTGGTTTCGAGGAGAATTCTTTCCAGATCATGGGAGGAAAGCTCCTCCAACACGGTGAGGATGGGCAATCGGCCGATGAATTCGGGGATCATGCCGAATTTAATGAGGTCTTCCGGTTCCAGATTGTCCACGATAGCGGTCAAGACCTGCAATTCCTGGACATGGGATTGATTGTAACCCAGGTAACGTTGGCCTATCCGTTTGTTGATGATCTCTTCCAGGCCGACGTAAGCCCCCCCGCAAATGAAGAGAATATTCTCCGTGTTGACTTGGATGTACTCCTGATTGGGATGCTTCCGTCCCCCTTGGGGAGGAACATTGCAGACTGTTCCCTCCAAAATTTTCAAGAGGGCCTGCTGCACCCCTTCGCCCGAAACGTCGCGGGTGATGGATACATTCTCCGTTTTGCGGCCGATCTTGTCGATCTCGTCCACGTAGATAATGCCACATTCGGCTTTTTTCACATCGTAGTTGGCCGCTTGCAGCAACCTGAGGACGATATTCTCCACATCTTCACCGACGTAGCCGGCTTCGGTCAGGGTAGTGGCATCGGCGATGGCAAAGGGGACATCGAGCATTTCGGCCAAGGTCCGCGCCAGATAGGTTTTCCCACTGCCGGTGGGGCCGATCATCAAAATATTGCTCTTTTCAATTTCAACTTCGAGGAGCGACTCGTCGATAGTGTGTTGATGGACCTGGCTGCGGTAAATGATGCGCTTGTAGTGATTGTAGACGGCCACGGACAAAACTTTTTTGGCGTGCTCCTGGCCGATAATATGCAAGTCCAACCCGGCCTTGATCCGATTGGGTTTGAGCAGCTTGAAGGGGACGGCGGACGGAGGAATCGTCGTCTTTACTTCCCGGTCGATGACCGTCTTGCACACGGTTACACAGGAATCGCAGATATAAACGCTACCGGGGCCCGCAATAATCTTGCGGACCTCGTTTTGCGATTTTCCGCAAAACGAGCAAAAGGTCAGTTTGGTGGCTTTTGCCATGATGGTTCAGGAAGCTTTTTCTACCTCGGTGCGAATGGAAATGACGTTATCGACGATACCGTAAGCTTTTGCTTCCTCGGCGGTCATATAATAATCGCGGTCTGAATCCTTTTCAACCTGCACTTCCGTTTTTCCGGTGTGTTTGGCAATGATCTTGTTCAAGGTTCGCTTCCAACGCAGGATTTCCTTAGCCGCTATGGAAATGTCGGAGGTTTGGCCCCCGGCCCCTCCCGTGGGCTGGTGTATCATGACCCGGCTATTGGGAAGGGCATAGCGTTTGCCCTTCGTTCCGGACGTGAGAAGGACCGTGGCCATGCTGGCGGCCATTCCCACACAGTAAGTGACGACATCGCAACTGAGCAGGTTCATGGTATCGTAAATGGCCATGCCCCCGGTGACGACTCCCCCGGGAGAGTTGATGTAGAGGTTGATGTCCTTTTTGGGATCCTCCATCTCCAGAAAGAGGAGTTGGGCGATGACCAGATTGGCGATCAAATCGTCAATGGGGGTGCCGATAAAGACAATGCGGTCCTTGAGCAGCCGGCTGTAAATATCCATGCTGCGTTCACCTCGACCGGTATTTTCAATGACGTTGGGAACGTAAAAACTCACAAAATTTTTCTCCTTATTCCTCTATACCTTGGTTTTGCGCGACGCTAGATTGTTTCACCAGGAAATCAAGAGTCTTGTTAAACAAGATGGTTTCCTGCATGGAACGCAGGCGGTCCCGATCCTTATGGATGGCTTTGGCGATTTTATCGGGGGTCTGTTGGGTCTGCATAGCCTCCAGGATAATGAAGTTTTGATAATCCTTTTCCTCCGGTTGAAATTTTTCAACTTCGGCGATTTTTCGGAGGACCCGGTTGATTTTTAACCTCCGCCGGGCCTCCTTGGCGGCCTCCTCGCGTAAACCGGCCTCGACCGCCTCCGGATCATCCTCCGCCTCCTGGGCGCTACGGCGGCGCTCCCAGAGCGTCTGAAACAGGTACTCGCTTTCCTCATCCACAGCCGATTGCGGCAGATCGAAAGCGGTGTTTTCCACCAGAAAATTGAGGACCTGTTCCCGTATAATGCGCCGCTTTTCCTTTTCCAGACGGTTGGTCAGGTCGGCCCAAATCGATTCCTTCAGTTCCTCGACCGACTCGACTTGGAAGTATTCGAGGAAGTCCTCATCCATCTCCGGCAGAATCTTTTCCCTGACCTCGTACACTTGGACGGCGTACTGGACCGACCGTCCCCGGAGGACTTCAACCTCGAAGTTGTCGGCAAAATCCACCGTAATCTCCTTTTTATCCCCTGCGGCCAACCCGATCAACTGCTCGGCCAAGCCAGGGAAATCCGCCCTCTCGGAAGAGGCTTCTTCCCAGGTCATGGATTGTCGGGCAAGCAGGGGTTTGTCCGGCGCTATTTCCTCAAGTGGGCGTCCCTCCAACATGCCTTCATAACTGATCATGAGGTAATCGGATTCTTCGGCCGGGGTGGACTTCTCTTTGAATTCGGCCCGCTGGGAACGCAAGGTGTAAAGGGACTGTTCCACTTCCTCGTCTGCTACTTGGGCAGGGGGGACCATTACGGTGATTCCCTTGTATTCGGGCAGGGAAATTTCGGGTTCGATGTCTATCAGGAAGGTAATTTCGGCCGGTTGGCCCACCTGAATTACCTCGGAATCGAGTTTGATCACCGAACATATCTTAAAACGGCCATTTCCCACCATTTCCTCATAGGCCTCCGCTATGGATTTTCGCTCCAACTCCTCAGCCACGTCCCGGGCGTACCTCTTTAAAATGATATTGGCGGGCGCTTTCCCGGGGCGAAATCCGGGTACGCGGACCTGTTGGGAGAATTGTCCAACCACCTTCTTTTGCGTCCGGTCTATTTCGGATGCCTCCACCGAAACCGTCACCTTCTTCCGAGTGGTATTAATGTCCTCTACTTGAATCCTCACGGGCCTATGGGCAATTGTTGGAATTAAAAAAGCGCTTTATCATGGAAGCCGGCCTGCCGTGGTCAATCCCAATGCCCCCGTACAGGAAATTTTGGGCTTAACCCACTCCTGTGGATAGGCTCTCGCAAAGACGCCAAGCAACGCAAAGATGGGGGGAGAGGGATGAAGGCGCGCTGGCGCGCGCTAATTAGGAATTAGGAAGT
>JAABVD010000180.1:5616-7587 GCA_014529615.1 Opitutia bacterium | reverse complement strand
AGGCAAATCATGCCAATTTGCTCTTTGGACGCCTTTCCCTTGTTGGTTACCGATGCCAGCTCGGTCGGAGCCCTGGCGGGGATCATGGGCCGGGATGGCTGGATGGCATACCACTCGGAAGGAGGCGCCACTTCCAAGACATTTTTTGCCTCGGTCCAACACCTCCTCAGGGAAACGGGACTCTGCATCGGTGATCTGCAAGGTTTTATTTTCTGCGAGGGGCCCGGTTCCACCATGGGTATTCGGATCAACTGCATGGCGGTGAGAACCTGGGTCTGGCTGAATGCGGACCAACCTCCCGTCTATGCCTATAAGAGCCTGGAAGCCATGGCGCTCATTCAATGGGACCGGCTGGGCCATCCATTTGCCATTTTTTCCGATCTGCGGGCCGGCCAGTGGAATGCCATACGGGTCGACTCGCAGGGTCGATCCTCCTCCGTGCAAGTAGTAACCTCAAAGGATCTGGAAAACTGGCCCGATACCCGGTATCACCTGCGTCAACGGCTCTATTCCCCCGCCGCTCCACCGGGTAGCCGGTCACAGTCCTACGATATCGAGCCCCTGCATAGCCCCGAAGATTTTTCCGGGTTGATCCGGCGTGTGGAAACCCCCAAGCCCTTTCAGACCACGGCAATCACCTTTAAAAAGTGGGCCCCTCAAAGACACCGCTAGCCCACATCTGGCCGGAATACCCTCAGGATGAACATATTTAACCAGGAACAAGCCAGGTGTTGGGCAGAAATAGACTTGGCCGCCCTGGAACGCAATCTGTTCAAAATCCGCTCCGCCTTGCCGGGTCACATTCGTTATGTGGCGGTGGTCAAGGCGGACGCCTACGGACACGGCCTGGCCCAAACAGCGGCCCGGCTCATGCAATCGGGCGCGGATATGTTCGCCGTGGCCAACGTCCGGGAGGCCGTCGCCATCCGGGAAATGGGATCCGGATGGCCCATACTGGTCTTATCGGCCGTTCTTCCACATGAGGATGCCTACCTCTTCCAACACAACTTGATACCAACCATCTCCACCTTGGAGGAAATAAGGAGGCTGGACGACAAAGCCAGGGCGGGGAATACCACCCTGAACGTGCACCTGAAGATCGATACCGGAATGGGTCGGCTGGGCGCCTGGCACGAACAAGCCGAACCGGTCATCGAGGGACTGGGAAATGCCACTGCATTGAAGTTGACCGGCATCTTCACCCACTTCAGTTCGGCCCCGACAGACGGGGATTTCACTTCTCTACAGCGCAACCGTTTTCTCGCAGTGCTGGAACAAGTGGCAAAATTTCACGAGTTGGAGGCTTGCCTCATTCACGCCGACAACAGCGCCAGTTTGAGAAGTTTTGACCAGTCGAATCCCTTTAACGCGGTGAGAGTGGGCTTGCTCCAATTTGGCGCGGCGCCCTACCCCGATTCGTTGTTTGCCAACGTTTCTACCGAACCGGTCCTCTCCTTCCACAGCCGGGTTTCCCTGGTAAAACCGCTTCCCCAAGGTACTCCCATCAGCTATGGACGCCTCCTCACCCTGCAGCGTCTTTCCCACATTGCCGTATTGGCGGCGGGATATGCGGATGGGATCCCGATGAAATTTACCAACCGAGGTCAGGTCCTGATCAAGGGCAGTCGCTGCCCCGTCCTGGGCAGAGTCACCATGGACCAATTAATCGTGGATGTGACGGATCTGCCCAGACTCCCCCAGAGCGGGGACGTGGCCACATTCATCGGAAAAAGAGGTGGAAAGGAAATCACCGTTGCCGAGTTCAGCAAATGGGCCGAAACCATTCCCTGGGAGTGTTTTTGCTCGATTTCCCAACGGGTGCCCCGGATCTACAAAACCTTCCGGGAATAAGGGGGCAAATATCAATGGCGCATAGTTAACCCGCATGTCTCACAATTTTTCTACTGCGCTCCGGAATACCGGCGCTGACGCGGACTTCGTTGGATTTGCGGCTTTGCAGGGTGTCGACCC
>JAABVD010000180.1:0-5376 GCA_014529615.1 Opitutia bacterium | reverse complement strand
AAGCCTCTTGACCTGCGTAGCGTTGCGAAGCACGGTTTAGGCGAAGCATGGTAGCCCTTGGGCGAAGCGGGATCCGTGCCCATCTGTGCGATCCGTGGTTTCTCTTTCATCCTTTCCCCCATTCCTAATTCCTAATTCCTAATTCGCGCGCCTTGGCGCGCTTTGCCCATCCGTGAAATCCGTGGTTATCCCCTCTCCCCACTTTGTGCCTTTGTGCCCCTGTGCCTTTGTGCCTTCTCCCCCCATTCCTAATTCGCGCGCCTGGGCGCGCTTCCTCCCTAAAAATTCGGCTATAACTCTTGCAAAAGAAGACATCCGACATAACTATCATCATACTCATGAAAACCCATGTCATCAGAACCCTCGAACCGGCCCAGGCCTGGTTGTCGTTGAAAAAATCCGACTGGAATGAGGGCGCGGCGCGACATTTGTTGAGGAGAATCGGCTTCAGCGTCCGCCCCGATGCGTTGAAAATTGCCTTGGAGGAGGGCCTGGGGCCCGCCATCAGGCAAGCCTTCGCTGGGGCCAGGGTCATGAAACCCACGGAAAGTCTTCTGGAAGTGGCGGAAGGCTACCGCAACCTGCGCCAGCGTCAAAAGGACCTTCCCGAAAAGGAGCGCCGCAAACTCAGGCAGGCCATGAACCGGAAACGGCGGGCATCCATGGAGGAGATCACCATCAATTGGTTGAAGAACGCATCCGAGGCGCAAAACTCCGCTTTTGAGAAATGGGGCTTGTTCTGGGAGAACCTATTCGTGGTCACGGCGCAGAAGGTGAAAACCCCCGTCATGCTCTACCAGTACCAGACAACATTGAGGCGGCATTCCTTCAAGACCCTGGCAGAATTGGCCAAAGCTGTTTCCCGAGATCCTGCCATGGTCCTTTTCCTGGACCTGCAACAGAACAAAAAGGGCAGTCCCAACGAAAATTTCGCCCGGGAGTTGTTCGAACTCTTTTTGCTCGGGGAAGGGAATAACACCGAAAAAGACATCACGGAAGCGGCCCGCGCCTTTACCGGATACCGGCAAGTGAATGGCCAATTTCGCTTCATCCCCAATCAGCATGACGACACCAGGAAAACCGTTTTTGGGAAAACCGGGAATTGGACCGGGGATGACATCGTAGACTTGGCCCTCCAGGAACCCGCCGCCCGCACATTTATACCCAGGGAGTTGTGCAAGCACTACCTGAGCGACCAGATAATTCCGGATGAATACCTGCAAACCCTTGGAGACGTATGGGCCGAGCGAAATTTCAACCTCACCTGGCTGGCCTCCACCTTCTTTTCTTCCCGCCTGTTTTTTCATCCTCAATTCAGGGGGAACAAGATAAAAAGCCCCTTCGAATTCCTCATTGGGCTGTTGCAGGATCTCGATCTCGACCTGGCGCCCCTGCCCCGGCGCGTTATACCGGCCCTGGGCGGAATGGGGCAGAATTATTTGAATCCACCCAACGTGCGCGGTTGGGTGGGCGGTAAATTGTGGATCAACAGCGCTACCATTATTCAAAGGCGCCTTATGGTGGAAGGACTGTTCAACCCGCCTCCTAGCAAAAACTTGAACTCCGACGAGGTGATGGCCCTGGATCAAGCTCGGGAAACGGGCCAAGGCCGATTTTTTGTCACCCGCCGACAGGGAGAAACCTGGGCCGGCCTGCCCCCGGAAGAACGCCTGGAACGCATGGAGAAACAATGGCTGGCCAATCCCCTGGAAGAGGGAGAACGGAAAAGTTTGATTCAATTCCTACGCGATAACCAGTCCTCTCCCCTACCCGCAACCCGGGCAGTGGCCATCACGCTGCTGCAGTCACCCCAATACCAATTAGTCTAATTGAAGACGTCATGAAGAATTCGATTTTTAATTTTCCAGCCACCCGACGGGAATTTATCAGCGCCTCGGCCAAGGGGACCGGTTTGCTGGCTTTCAGCCAATTCGTCCCCGCTTTTTTGCGGGACTCGGTAGCAAAGCAGGCCCCCCTTCCGGAAAAGGACCGGAGAATTCTGGTTCTGGTTCAGTTGGCCGGGGGCAACGACGGACTGAACACCCTTATTCCCTACGAGGATTCCAACTACTACCGGCTCCGGCCTTCCCTGGGAATTCGCAAGGAGGATGCCTTGCCGCTGACGGATGACCTCGGGTTTCACCAGAGTTGCCAGGGCATGAAAGAGCTCTTCGATGAAGGCTTGCTCTCCATCGTGCAAAACGTCGGATATCCCAACCCCAACCGCAGCCACTTCCGTTCCATGGAAATATGGGAAACCGCGGCAGAATCGGATGAATACAGGTCATCGGGATGGTTGGGCCGTTACCTGGACAACAACTGCAGTGGAGCACCCGAAATCGGGGAACCGGAAGCGGTATCCTTTGGCAACGAAATCCCCATTACGGTGCAAGGGGACGAAGCCCACAACCTGTTCGCCCTGAACAACCGGTTCGGCCGCGCGGCCAAGCGTCTCGATTATGGGCTTCTCGACAACATGGTTGGAAAAAGCAGTAGCAAGGACAACTCCAGCTACTTGAAACACACCATGATGGATACCCTCATCACGGAAAGGCGCATTCAGGCGCTATTTGCCAAATTCAAGCCCTCAGTGGCTTACCCCAACCATCCCCTGGGCATTTCCCTGAGCAATGTGGCCTCTCTCATCAGCGCCGAAATTCCCACGCGGGTTTATTTTGTGTCGTTGGGCGGATTTGACACTCACCAGGGTCAGGTAAACCGCCACCAGAGCCTGCTCAAAAACCTGAGTAGCAGCCTGCTGGCCTTCCAAAAAGACCTGCAGAGCAAGGGGTTGGAGGACCAGGTTCTCACCATGACGTTTTCCGAGTTCGGCCGCAGGGCGAGCGAAAATCAAAGTGGCGGGACCGACCATGGAACATCTGCGCCCCTGTTTGTCATGGGCAGCAAATTGGGAGATTCGATAGTGGGCCAGGCTCCCGACCTGAATCTGGGCAAAAATAAGGACCTGACTTTTTCCACCGACTTCCGACAGGTCTACGCAACCGTGCTGGACCATTGGCTGGATTGCGATTCCCGGACCGTCCTGGGACAGAAATTCCAGCCCCTGCCTATTATCTAGCCCACATTTCTCACAAATTTTCTACTGCGCTCCGAAATAACGGCACTGGTGAGGACTTCACTGGATTCGCGTCTTTGCAGGGTGTCGACCCAGCTTCATCCACGCCTCTGCCCGAAGCCCACAACAGCACTCGATCTTCGTTCGTTCGCGACGAATTTTGTGAGAAATGCGGGCTAGAGCAGGATCACCCCAATCAGGCACAGGGCCAAAACCAGGGCCAGCACGGTGAGCGCCCGTCTCTCCTTGGCAGTCAGTCGAAATGGCATGTCATCAACCTTGGCAATTGCGGTTCATTGGGCAAGCATGCGAGAGATGTTTTCTTCGGGATGGTGGTTTCTTCTCTACTTTTCCATAACAACTTACGGCCTGAACGGTGCAGAGCACCTGAAGCTGGTCTGGTCGGATGAATTTGAATACACCGGACTGCCCGATACCAGTAAATGGAGTTACGACGTCGGCGGCCATGGCTGGGGAAATAACGAGTCACAATACTACACCCAAAACAGACTGGAAAATGCCCGAGTAGAGAATGGCGTCCTCATTATCGAGGCCCGGAGGGAAGGTTTTCAAGGAAGAAGCTACACCTCTGCCAGGGTGATTTCAAAGGACAAGGGGGACTGGAAATACGGGCGTTTCGAGATCCGGGCCAAATTGCCACGAGGTCGCGGAACCTGGCCTGCCATCTGGATGCTGCCCACCGACTGGGTCTATGGAGGCTGGCCCGCCAGCGGGGAAATCGACATCATGGAGCACGTGGGCTACGAGATGAATATCATTCACGGAACGATCCACACTGACCGCTTCAATCATACCAAAGGGACCCAGATTGGATCGAGCCTGTTGGCCCGCAACGTGGACACCGAATTCCACGTCTATGCCATGGAGTGGCGGCCGGACCGCATTGATATATTTTTGGACGGAAGACGCTATTTTACCATTTCCAACGATGGGAGCGGATTTGAAGCATGGCCCTTTGATCAACGTTTCCACCTGCTGATGAATATTGCGGTTGGAGGCAATTGGGGAGGAGCGCAGGGTATCGACGATTCCATCTTCCCGCAACGCATGGAAATCGATTACGTGCGGGTCTATACCATAGAAGATTATACCCATTCCATCTTCCACACCATTCCGGGGCGGATTGAGGCGGAAGATTTCAGTAATCAGTCCGGCATTCGCCTGGAGGAAACCCGGGATTGGGATCCGGGGGGCGGTAGCAATGTGGGTTACCTGGTAGATGGAGATTGGGCCGAATATTCATTGGATGTCACTATTCCCGGCCGGTATGCAATCGACCTGCGGTATGCCAGCCCCAATGGAGATGCCGGGGTCGAACTCAGGGTCAATTCGGAAATAGTGGCAACTTTCCAGCCCTTTACCTCCACAGGAAATTGGCAAGCGTGGAATACCCAGCGCTTAACCGAACTGGAATTGCCAGAGGGCAAAATCACCCTCAGAATTACTGCCCTTGCCCCACCTCAACAATCCGCTCTGAACTACAATTGGATCGACCTGTCAGTCCTGCAACCGAGCGCCCTTGCGGAACCGTTTTCAGACCCCGACGGAGATGGCATACAAAATATTTTCGAGTACGCCTTCGCACTGGATCCCGCGGAAGCATCCCCGCTGGAATTATTACCCGCAGTATACACGGTGGAAAAGGAAAGGGGCACCTTTACCGGGATAACCTATCGTCAGCGCATCGGCGGGACGGGAAGAATCGGAATCGACTACACCGCCGCTGCCGTAACCTATCGCGTGGAAATGTCCGGGGATTTGGCGGAAGACTCCTGGGACTCGAGAGGAGCCCTTTTGAATCTCATCGGCATTCCCCGCCAAAATGGAGACGGTTCGGAAACGGTAACCATCGAATTCGCTTTCCCCATCGATGTCGGCAGACGGTTTTTCCGGTTAAAGCTGATTACAGCAGATTATTAGGAAACCTCGGAAAGCACGGATAATTTAACCACAGAGGAGAAAGGGAGAGGAGATTTAACCACAAAAGGCGCAAAAGACTCAAAAGGAGAGAAAAGTTCCTGAGATTCTGAGGTGCTGAGGTGCTGAGAGGGAGAATGGAGAATTAAACATGGATAGACAGGATGGACAGGATTTGGAATGGAATAACCACGGATCCCGCTTCGCCCAAGGGCTAAGGCAGGACAGGTCACACGGATGGCCCTCAAACAAAATCATGATCGTGATCCTGATCTCTCTCCCTCTTCATTCCGCTCTCCCCAATTCCTAATTCCTAATTCGTAATTCGTAATTCGCGCGCCTTGGCGCGCTTCCCCCCCCTC
>JAABVD010000179.1 GCA_014529615.1 Opitutia bacterium | reverse complement strand
TCCTCAATGCTTCGGGAGAGATCCACCCCTTGTTTAATGCCACCTCTTCGGGGCAGCCGATTTTCTGGCCCTGGCGTTTTTCGATGATGTGCACGAAATTGCCGGCGTCCAGGAGAGAGTCCATGGTCCCGGCGTCGAGCCAAGCGGTGCCGCGTCCGAGCAATTCTACGAACAGTTCCCCGCTTTCCAGGTATAGCCGGTTGAGGTCGGTAATCTCGAGTTCTCCGCGCTTGGAGGGTTCAAGGGTTTTGGCCCGTTGACAGACGTCAGCCGGGAAAAAGTAGATGCCGGGGACGGCAAAGGAGGACCTGGGCCGGATGGGTTTTTCCTCCAGGGAGACCGCTTTTCCCGTCTCATCGAGTTCCACCACGCCATAAGTCTGGGGATTGGATACATGGTATCCGAAGATGGTGGCGGCGTGGCGGCGCTCTGCCGCCGCCTCCAGGGTAAGGGCAAAATCCTGCCCGTAAAACAGGTTGTCTCCCAAAACCAGGACCGCCGGGGAATTATCCAGGAAGTCATCCCCGATGTGGAAGGCCTGAGCCAACCCGCCGGGAAAGGGCTGCTCGGCGTAATCAAACGACAGTCCCCACTGCGACCCGTTTCCCAACAGTTTTCTGAAGTGGGGCAGATCGTGGGGGGTGGAAATAACCAGTATCTCCCTGATATTGGCCAGCATCAGGGCCCACAACGGATAATAAATCATGGGTTTGTCATAAACCGGCATGAGCTGTTTGCTCATGACCAGGGTGAGGGGGAAGAGCCGGGTTCCCGATCCTCCGGCCAGAATGATGCCTTTGCGGTCAGACATGGGGGCATGCTTTAGTTATGCCCACCGGAGTTGCAAGGCATAAGAAAGGAACCCGGGGCCGGGGCCGGTGCGGGAATCGTTGGATGCCCTTGGTCGTTCGATGAGAAAAAAAAGAATTCGCGCCGAAATCGAATCCCTACGATTACCTCGATATTGAAGTTGGATGCATCGCGTGCGGCCTGGGCGGATAGCAGAGCCTCTCCATTAAAACCGCAAGTGATTCAAGCGCCAATAGGCGTTTGTGCCCTTGAAGGCCTCGTTATCCTTAGGGTAATCCTGAGGGGACTTGCCCTCCTCGTCTATTGCGATTGGTTCAGCATTCACTTTCAATACAAGGAAATAAAGCTCTCGCTCTAGCTGAGATCAGTCACTAAATCCTTTAGATGATTCAACGCCTGTCTGTCTTATGGCTTCATTCCTGAAAAAGTATCCACGGTCCTTTGCCCTGAAATCGGTCGGTTTAGCGGCCAGTATCCTGATGGTCACGGCAGTCTACGAATTTGTCATCCGGCCGGCGGCGGCATCAGACTTGGAGGAAAGATCTCTGGTTTCGGCTGAATCAGGAGATAGTCCATTTTCCCTCTGGATTGTGCTCAAAGATTATGAGCAGCAGTTCTGTTTTATCTTGTTATTCTGGGGGTTATTTCTTCTGGCCTTGAAAATCAGGGATTCGATGGTGGAAAACAGAGGATTGGAGGTCGATTTTCTGGAACTCGGCAAAGAGGACCGTCTCAAAAAGGAGGATGCCCGACCCGTGCTCTGGAAATTGGAACGTGGAAATGAGGCTATCCGCCAGACCCTCTATTTTCGTACGATTTTCCGAGCCATGGAGTTTTTTCGCTTTGCCAACTCACTGGAGGAAATCACCAATGTGGTAAAAAACACCTGTGAAGCTGAATTATTGCGCCTCGATTCGGAAATGAGCATGATACGCTACATTGTCTGGGCCATTCCATCGATAGGGTTTGTGGGAACGGTGCGCGGTATCGGCATTGCCCTAGGCAAGGCCCAGGCCGCATTGGAAGGAGATATTTCTCCGGTAACGGCAAGTCTCGGCACAGCTTTCAATTCGACTCTGGTTGCGCTGCTGCTCAGCCTGATTATGATGTTCGTGGTTTACCAGGTGCAACGCATGCAGGAACAGTTGGTTCTGGATGTCGAGAACACGGTTAATGACGGGGTGGTTTCCAAGCTCCATATCGGCTGATTTTTCTGGCAAACCGGATGAGAAACAAGCGGTGACCGCAGCGCAATCGAGCAAATCGACTGCCGAACTCCTGCCATTGGGCCCCAACACCATGGAACTATCCGGTTTCGCGCAGTTGACGGGGAAGGGAGAGGTGGTGTTTGGCAGGCTTGCCTTTGAGCAATTCCTGACCTCGGAACTCGCCGCCGACAATCAATATTGGCACAGCTTGGCAACGGCCGGGAAAGATCCTTCAGTGCGGGGCCGGCGCAGGTCCCAGCCCAGCGATACCGAACTGGCCCAAGCGCACCTGACGGCGGTAATTGAAATTTGCCGAAAACTCGAGGGTCGGTTTGACGAAGTTGTGTTGGCGGTCCCGGGACATTTCAAGCGGTCTAATTTGGGGAGATTGATTCAGATATCCGAAGCGGTTGGCATTCGGGTAAAGCATATTTTGGATAGTTCCTTGGCGTCCCTTCTTTCGGCATCCGGAGTTCCGGATACGCGATCATTTGTGGTCATGGATATTCATTGGAACACGGCGGAGGCTGGCCATATCGTATCCACAGATTCCGGCCTTGAGCGCCGCGAAGTGGCAGAGGATCGGGGATTGGGTCTGCGACAGATTCTAGACCGGTTGGTGATGGGTCTTGCCAAGCGCTTCATAGACGAATTTCGGTTTGATCCCTCGGCTCGGCCGGAATACGCGCAAGAACTCTATAACCAGTTGTCGGCCTATTTATCCGACCCCAATGAAATATATGCGTGTAAACTCCGGACCCCTAAAGGAGCTATTTCAGCCGACCGCGGGGCTTTGGCGGAAATAATGGATAACGAGCTGAGGGGATTCAGTGATTTGGCGGGCCGGGCGATCAGCCAAGTCGCCAACTCAAGAGATTGCGCGGTGTTTTTCTCGTCCAGAATCCGGTGTGTCCCAGGGTTGATGGGAATATTGAACAAAGACTTCGGGGTTAACCCCCGGATGATGGAAATAGGACAGGCGGCAACTGGCGCTTTGGCATTCAGAAATGCCTTGAGCGAAGACCTAGCCATCGATCAACCCTTGTTTCACACTGCGGTTGAATTTAATGCAAGCCAGGAGAGAAGAAGCGAAACGGCATCAATTCCTCAGGGCAAGGTGTATCATTCCGGGAGGGATGGAATCCTCGGTCCAACCCATCCCACTCACTTGTTGTTTCAAGGGCGGTTACTTGAATTACCGGAATTCGGAGAAGCTGACTTTGCCATTGGCAAAGGCAATTCCATTGCCTCCGGCTTGGCAGTGGCCGAACCAGTGAAAGGCCTTGCTGAATGCCATGTCCTGCTTCGCAGAAAGAAGGATGGTGGGATTGAATTAACCGGAGAAGAGGGTAATCCAACCTGGATAAATGGAGCGTCCATTACCTCAATTGGCGCCATTACCCTCCAAGTTGGCGATGTGATTACTTTGGGCGCGCCCATATTGCAGGTTATGATTGTGGGAATGGCAAGGGACAATGCGTAAAGCGGAAGAGGACAATTTCGGGCTGTCATTTTTGGATGCCATTACCTGTGGTTTTGGAGCGGTGATCCTTTTGTTCGTTCTCACAGCTTCAAACGATCAGAGCTTGCGCAATAAGGAAACGGCGGACATCAAAGGCGAGGTCGATGTTTTTGATGAAGAATTAGTGGAAGGGCGAGAAGACTTGGCCAATCTCCGAAACACCCTATTCCAAACCGAGGAACAAATCGTAACCGCCCAAGGTTTGGCCGATGAGGTTATCCGGGAAACTCAAAATCTGAAGGAGGAAATCTCGCGCTTGGACGATGAAACCCTGGCCAAGCTGGAACACCTCAACCAACTCAAAGCAGACATTGAGGCGAAAAAGAAAGCCCTCATGGCCCAAATGGGGACCACGCGCGTAGACCCCGGCATGGACATGCTTCGTCGCCAAGGAAACAATCGCCAACAATATTTAACCGGGCTTAGAACAGATGGTCGGCGACTGGTAATATTTGTCGACCGATCTCTGAGTATGACCGGTGAAACCTTACCCGAAATAATGGCCATGAAAGCCGCAAATCCCGTAGAGCGGCAAGGTAGCGAAAAATGGCTGCGTGTAATGGAGGCAACCGAGTGGCTGCTCGCAACGATGGTCGAAACAGAGTTCTTCCAGTTATTTACCTTTAGCGAGACAACGGAACCTGTTTTGACAGGACAGGGAAATGACTGGCTGGCGACTTCGCCCGAAACTGTCGAAGCTGTTCTCAACAAGCTTGGGCAAGTTGTGCCTGGGGGCGGCACCAATCTGGAGCGCGCTTTTCGGCGGATTGAGAGTTTTTCCCCCAAGCCCGACAATGTTATTGTGATTACCGATGGTCTCCCCACCCAGGGGGATTCGGTTGCTTTGCCATCAGGCCAAGTATCGGGCGAGGATCGCCTGAGGGCATTGGAAATGGCCGAAAGGGCTATCCCTTCAGGGGTGCCAGTCAACGTAATCTTGTTCTATCTCGAAGGGGACCCCGAGGCGCCCAGTAGTTATTGGGACCTGGCATTACGACATGATGGGTCTTTCTTTTCTCCTGCTGAAAGCTGGCCCTGATTTGAATGAAACGCAAAAGAAGAGGCGCTTTTGCCACCTTCAGCTTGTCCTTTCTGGACTGTATAAGTTGTGGTTTTGGAGCCATAATCCTGCTCTTTGTCATCTTTCGTGGTTCGCATCCCCAGATACTTGAACAGGTCGAGTCCGAACTTGAAGGTCTTTTAAAAGATCGGGAAAATGCCATCTTCGAGATTCGTGGGGACATTTTAAAAACCAATCTGAATTTGGATCGAGCCTTGGAGCAATTATCCGAATTGGAAGACAGGATTGCTCAATTGCAACGACTCTTCAGCGAGGTAAAGGGGCAGTATGCCGCCAGCGATGCCCGCGCTCGTAAACAGGCCGATGAAGAAGAGAGTCTGGAAAAGGCCCTTCAGGAATTGGACCTTTCCCGTATGCCGGAACAGAAACGGACCGAGGTGGTAGGTGGAATACCAGCTGATAGCGAATACGTTATTTTTGTCATCGACACTTCCGGGTCCATGAATCAATTCGAGCGTTTGGTGGCTAAAAAGCTGGAAGAAACTCTTTTTGCTTTCCCGAATTTGAAAGGTATTCAGATCATGGATGCGGATGGAGTTTATTTGTTTTCTGGGACGGAAGGCGCTTGGCTGAGTGACTCACCCAGTGAAAGAAGGAGAATACTGGATCGTTATCTCAACTGGAATAAATACAGTGGCAGTAATCCGGGACCGGGAATTTTAACCGCGATTACCGACTTCAATGACGGAGAAGAAAAAATCAGCATCTTCGTCTTCGGAGATGAAATGGATTCAGGTAATCCGACCGAGTTTTTATCGATTGTGGAACGCAATAACCCGAAGCTGAATAGCGGAGACCATCTGATCCGGATACATGGAATCGGGTTCCACACCGTCTCCGGCCCGACTGGAAAAAATTTTGCCGAACTCATGCGAATTCTTGCCGTCCGCAATGGAGGCGCGTTTGTTGGAATCACTGATCGATAATGGCAGAAGAATCTCAAGAGCGGCCGGCCAGGGCAGAACGGTTTCCGGGTTGGAATACTGATTATGACCTTATGGAACTCGTCGGGATCATTAAACCTTTTCAAACTCGGGACTTGGCCTCAGAGGAAGGATCGACCGACCGTTTCGACTCGAGCGAGGGTTCCCTCTTGGCTGGGAAAAAAGTGGTTATCAGTTCGGTTCAAACCGCCCATCAAGCTTCCCATTTGCCGGAGGCGGGTTCGGAAGACCGATATGTTCAGACCATGGCCGCATTTACCGGTTCGCGCAGGAGAAACCCGGTAATACTAAATTGGTTAATGGCAATTATGGGAGCGCTGGTTTTCATGGCCCTTGTATTTTGGCTGATGATGAAGACATCGGATTACACCGCTATTAACACTTTTGGAGGAGCGGGCTCGAATGAGATTCATTTGCTTGTCGAGCCGGGTGAGGCATTACCCGATTTTACTGGACATTTGCTAGTCGAGGGGGTCCATGAATGGAACGATAGCGTTTCCACTGAAGACCTCATCGGAAAGAACACCGTTATGCTGGTTTGGGGGTCTTGGAATGCCGAACTGCTTTCCTGGTCACAGGCCTTGAATTATCAACGCTTGGTCGATTTTGATTCAAGCAACACCCAATTCCTGGGATTGAATCTGGACAAATCGCGCGAAGATGCGTTGGCGATGCTCAATGAAGATATCGCCGGTTGGCCGCATATTTTCAACTACTCGGAATACCAGAAATCCACAGATCATCCAATGCAACTTCTTGGCATTGAACAATCCCCATTGATATTACTAATCGATTCCACCGGACATCTTCGTGCGCAGGGCTTGAGACCGGAAGAAGTGGTTGAGGCTTATCGGACTTTGTTTGAGTAGCAAATCGACTCAGTCCGGGTTGTTCATTTCCAGCAAATATTCCGGTTCCTGATCAAATCACATTCTCTTGGCCGTTTTCCCCTTTCAGATCTTGTACTCAAGACCGATTGTAGAGCAGTGAGGCCACGGATACGATCAAGGCAATGATGGCTATAACGATACTGATCAGAGTAGTGGCGCGGTTTGAGGACAGTTGTTTTTCGTTTGCTTCCGATGCGAGCCGGGCTTCCAGGAATAACTTGAGAGAAATATAGCTTTGAAGGTCGGAATCGCTGTCATTTGTGTTGTCGAGGTAGGTTTGCAGGCTTTTCAGGGCGCCGGTGAAGTCGCCCCTTTCCTTGCGAAGGTAGGTCAAGTAAACTGCGGCATTCGGCGAGAAGTTGATTGCGAGAGTTTCTTCAAAATAAGTTTCTGCCGCAAGATAGTCTCCGGCCTGGTATGCGGCCAATCCTCGGCGGTAAAGCATTTCGGATTTTTCAGCGATTTGGGTTGAGTTGGGCGAAGAAGCATCCGTTGCCATAACCCCGGGGGCAGATAGGGACACCAAGCATACAAATAGCAGACAAATCGGCATGGATCTACGGCCGTATCTTATGCAAACCTTGGCCCAATTCCCAAGGCGGCAGGGGAAGTGGAAAAGATGCCGGGTAAATGGATTAAGGCAAGGAGTCATGTTCCAAGTTTCCTTTGAGCAACTGATTGATATGAACGGAGTCGGCCTTGGTTTTCTGAAGGTTCTCCGACTCGCCCAACCCCGGGTTGGTCGGAGTTGGCCCATTGGATTTCGCCACGTTTTCCGGAGCATTTTCTGAAGTGGGTTCGGCTCTTGGCCGCAACGGTTCAATTTCCGGCTCCTGGGTTTTCCCTGATGAGGAAGTTGGATTCTCGGTTCCGGCAATCTCTCCATTTGGAAATTGTGGTGATTGACTTTGGATCTCGGAGCTTGCGCCTTCCAGTCCGGGATTTTCTTTGGGACGTTCCGCTCCCTGGGAGATTATTTTCAGAATTCCAGTCTCCCCAGAACCATTCCTCGTCCCTTCCGCGGTCGATTCACCCCTTGGGGATTCAGGCGAACTTGCGTTATTTTCGTTCCCTCGAAAGGGTCCGATTATGGCGCTGGCAGACTCATTAACCGGAATGTCTTCCGAGCTGTCGGGCTCGCTGGTGATGCCATAGGTGGAGGATGTGGGGCCATCTGTTGCGGGGCTTTCCAATTCAGCCCCTTCATTTACCTGACCCAATTCCAAGGTGGAATTGCCAGAAAAAACTCGAACCGGCTTTAAGCCCGTAGGGGGAGCCAAATTTTGATCAACTGGAGGATCCTCTCCGAAATTGATATGTATCCGGCCAACCGTGCTACTGGAGAGGGCTGGATTTTTCCTTATAAAGTCTGTCCTGATCTTTGTCAGCTCGTTTTGGGTCCTGATCGCATCCTTTTCACCGGGGACCGGGCCAAAAAACAGGGAAAGGTTCTCATGATTGTATACCACATAATAGCCTTCCACCACGGGGGAATATCCATCCGGAATGGATCGAGGCTTCCATCGGACCTCGATACGATCGGGCCCCAATTTTGCCAGATCGCTCAGGGCAGCGGGCGGAAATACGAGGGTCTCACCGGCCAGATCAGCCCAGTTCAAGATAGCCACCAAGACAAGTGTTGGAGAAAAGAGCTTCAAAACCCATGGGCTAGCCCGCATGTCTCACAAATTTTCTACTGCGCTCCGGAATCCCGGCGCTGACGCGGACTTCGTTGGATTTGCAGCTTTGCAGGGTGTCGACCCAGCATCACCCGCAAATCTGCACAAAA
>JAABVD010000178.1 GCA_014529615.1 Opitutia bacterium | reverse complement strand
GGGTTTATCGAGAATGCCTATGCCAAGTTGGAGGCCAATGGTATCGGCTTTGAGCCGGATGAGCGATTCGGGTTTTCTCAGTTTACCCGGCAGGGTCCGGAAGAAAATATCCTGGATGCCGTTATGGAACAGAAAATAGTTGCGCAGTATTTGATAGACCAAATGGTCGCGGCCAAGCCGGTCAGGTTGACAGAAATGAAACGCGAGTGGATTGCCCAGGCAAGTGAGCCCCCGCAAACCGGGCTCAGGCAAGCAGCAGGAAGCCAACCCACACAGGACGCTTCCTGGGAGGATACCATTACCGAAAGAAAAGACCGCCCCGGATATGTAGGCTACGTCTTTGAAATCGGGTTTGAGGGGTACTCGGACGCATTGCGCAAATTCTTGAACGGTCTGGTGACCGCTCCCATCCCCATCCTGGTCAATGCCCTGAGGGTTGAACCGCTCGATCGTTACGCGGAACCGGATTCCACGGCCGAGGATGCGATTCCCTACAATCCATTCGAGCTCCTGCGCGCGGCAAAGGATGATCCCGAGGAGGAAAATCCTGTGCCCATTATTCAAAGCAACCTCTCCTCCTTTACCGTGACCCTGGAAACAATTCTTCGCAAGCGGGATCAGATCCGATAAGATGAAGGGGTGGGAGAAAATCGCCTTTGGAATTGGTGGCGCCACTTTCGTCTCCGCCTTGTTTTGGGGCGCGCTGACCTCGACCAATTCCCCGGGAATTCCCGTGGCCAACGGGAACACCGAGGGATTCGACCATGAACTCCCCCATTCCGGAAAGCTTTCCGAAAAAGTGGAATGGGGGAAACCCTCTCCCCAAGGAGGGCCTGACTGGATTTTCGATATTTTTACACCGCCCGTCATTTTTTTTGACGAGGTGACGGGGGCCTTCACGGTTACCCCTCCCTTCCAGGAGGAGGCCGGGAGGGTGGATGATTTTGAATTGCGCCTCCTCGGCATCAGGCGGGAACCCTACCCGTTTCAATTGGTTGCCTATGCTGGAAATCCGGGCCAATATGTCCTCACCCTGGAAAACCTTGATTCCGGAAAAGATGTTTTTTGCGCCCCCGGGGAAACCCTGGCCGAACACCGGATTCGGGTAGAGCGTTTCATGGAAACCCGGGAGGTCCCGCCCGCATTGCGGGAAGGGAGCACGGAGGCGTTCGACCTGGTGGGCCAAGCGACCATTACCGACCTGGATACCAACCAGACCTACGTGTTGCGCCATAGTCAGATGGCCTACCTGGATCAACCCAGCGGTGTTTTCTCCAATCCGGAGGGAACGCAAATTATCCTCCGGAAGGGGCAGAGTTGGCAGTCTTCCAAGTCGAGTTATACACTTTTGGGGATCAATGCGGACGACCGGCAGGTAACGGTGGAAAAATCCTCGCTGGTTGAGGGTGACATTTCCCAAAAAATATTACAACTTGCTCATGAGGATAACCCGTCCGACTTGACGATCCACCATACCACTGGATCAGATTCACCGCCGGAGGTATTTTGAGACAGCTTGATCATGAATTGTTTTGTTAGGACTTTAAACCCGCTGCTGCTTCCCGGGCTTTTGCTCGGGGGCCTGTTTTTGGCTCCGGCCGCCTATGGCGCCCTGACCTCTAAGGAAAAAATGGAATATTTTACCGAAGCCCTGGCTGCTCGGGACGCCGGGGAATATTACATATCCCGGCAGAAGCTCGAGATTCTGGCCCGGGACTATCCTCTCGACTCTCTGGTGGAATCTACCCTCCGCGAGGTAAATGAATTGATAACCGCTTCCCAGGAGGCTCGCCAGAACGGCGTCACCGCTGCTCCGAGCGAGGCCGATCAGGAAATTGATTCCCTCATGCGAGATGAAATGGATCGGCAAACCCAGGCCTTGAACCGGGCTGAAAGGGCCGTGCTGGAAAGTGAGAGGATGATCGGGAGCGGAAACTATGGCCGTGCCCTCGGCGTCATTTACAGCGCCCTGAGAACTTTGCCGGATAATGTAACGACCCAATCGGTCCGGGATCGTTTAAACCGAAAGAAAGCGGATGCCTTGTTCGCCCAAGCCAACACTTTGTTGAGAAGCGGCAACAAGCAAGCGGCCTGGGAGAGCTTGGCCGCTCTGGCCGTCCTGGAAGGCAATTCCACGCGGTTTCGGCAGTTGAAAACCGCTTTCGACAGCGACCGGGCCCTCGACCCCTCCGTCGTTTCGGGTCCCGCCGCCAACACTTCAGCTCCCCCAGGCAATGCCCGGCCATCCCCGACGGTCGCCTACCAAAGCGCCCCCGCGGTCCCCGCTTCGTCCGGCCGGGACGAATTCTTTGAAACTGTGGGGGTGGATTCCGGGGCAAGAAACAGGCGTGACCTGCGCGGTGATTTGATTTCCGAGGTGGAAAAATCCTGGAGTCGTCCACAGGTGTTGGCCCAATCTTCCTCGGCCTTGACTCAAGAAGCCGATCCGGTGGCCATGTTGCAGAAGCTCAATTCCATTATCATCCCTTCCGTCAGTTACGGGGACATGGAGTTGAGCCGGGTGGTTAATTCGCTCAATGAGCTTTCTCTGCGATTCGACACCGGAATTGAAGAAAAAGGGGTCAACATCGTTTTGATCGACCCCAACAAGGTGAATCCGAAGATCAATATCACTCTGCGCAATTTGTCCTTGAAGCGAGTTCTCGACTTTGTGGTTGATTCGGTCGGATTCCAATACGATGTGGAGGTGGATGCCGTGGTCATTCGCCCGGGCGAGGGAGGAGCCGCCTCCAACCTGGAGACGGAGTTTTTCCCGATTTCCCGCTCAACCTTCATTCGCATGACCGGAATCGGGGTCGGGGAGGACGCCGGGGCGGTTCTGGATGATCCCTTTTTACCGGTTTCCCCGGGAATTTCCGATGGTGGAGTGGATGAGGCCGGGGCGCTACAGAACTTTCTCCAGCAAGCAGGGGTCGATTTCGTGGGCAATCCCGGCAGTAGTCTGGCCTATGACGGATCGTCCATGATTGTAACCCAGACCAAGCGAAATCTGGATCGGATCCGTAATATCCTGAACCGCTACGACGAAGTCCGACAGGTGGAAATAGAGGCCAAGTTCCTCGAGGTGGCCCAAGGAGATCTGAACGAACTCGGTTTTGACTGGTCTCTTGGCCGCAGGGACCAGAGCCAATCCTATACTACTTCCAACCGCTCCATTACCGGAGCCTTTAATCGGGGTTCGGGTGGTGCGAACATCATTATAGACGGCCAGCCGGTAGACACGATTTATCCTCCTCAAATCCCCGGGGAAAACGCATTTGCCGCCTCCAGCGCTCCTTTGGGCGTGTTGACGGGAGCCGTGGGTGATTTCGACGTGGTCGGCATGCTGCGCGCTCTGTCGCAAAAATCCGGTTCCGACCTGCTTAGCGCGCCTAAGGTAACCGTGCTATCAGGAGATCTGGCTACCATTACGGTGGCCCAGGAACTCCGTTATCCGGAATCCTACAGCGATATCGAACCGGAAGTCGGTTCGGGGTCATCCCTCACCGGAGGTAGCGGCGGATCGGCCGGAGTAATCATCGCCGCCGGCACACCGCAGGATTTTACCGTGCGAAACGTCGGCGTGGAACTTAGCGTAACCCCCCGGGTGGAAGAAGATGATTACAGCATAACCCTGGATTTATACCCCAAAGTGACGGAATTTGACGGATTCGTCGAGTATGGCGGTCCCAGCATCGCGATTTCCAGTGGACGGCAGGTTTCCGTTCCTTCGGGTTTTTACCAGCCCATCTTTTCCGTGCGAGAAGTGAAGACCAGGGTTACGATCTGGGACGGGGCCACCCTGGTCATGGGTGGTTTGACCCGGGAGGAAGTGAGGGAGGTAGACGACAAGGTTCCGTTTTTTGGGGATTTACCCTTGATCGGGCGGGTATTTCGCTCCAAAGGCGAAACCATGCAAAAAAGGAACCTGCTCATATTTGTCACCGCCAACATGGTCAGTCCTGGAGGCTCTTTCAAGAATCAGCGCGTGGGAACCGTGCAACCAAACTCCACCTTTCAAAATCCGGCTGTATCGACGCCTGGCGGATTGGAATTCCGGGACCCTTGACCCGCTTCCCCGTTCTTGTGTTTCTGTTCTATTATGAAGCGGTTCGTATTCACCATCTTGCTGACCACTTTCATGCTGCTTTGCGTGGGCGCTTTGGTCATCATGGCCATTGAACTCTACGAGACACGCAACCAACTGACTTACCTGCAAAAACGCCATGCCGATTACCGCGAACGCATCCAGCAAATTGAACAGGATCTGGCCGCCAAGGACGAATACCTGGATAAATTATTGACCGATCCGGTTTTCCTCGAACGAGTCGTGCGGGAAAGACTGGGTTTCAGTAGTCCGGAAGAATGGATTTACCGTTTTCCCCAGGAGGAGGAGGAGGAAACCGGAGATTGACCGTGGAGCATCCTCTTAAAACCGAATTCGAGAACGCGGGGCAGGGACAGGTTTTCCAATATTGGGCTCAATTGAGCGGGCCCGAAAAAAACGCCCTGCTGCAGCAGGCAGGGGAAATAGACCTGGCCGAAATCAGTCGCCTCAATCATACTCTCCTGCGGGGGGACCCGGGTGGGAAACCCCGTGACTATTCGGACCTGAACCCCGCACCGTATATCCCCCACCCCGCCAACGGCGGTGACCCCGATGCTTGGGATGAAGCAACCGCCATGGGCGAGGCGGCCCTGCGAGCGGGCCGGGTGGCGGCGTTCGTAGTGGCGGGAGGCCAGGGGACGCGGCTTGGGTTCGACAATCCAAAGGGATTTTTTCCGGTCACCCCGATCCGACAAAAATCCCTCTTCCAGGTTTTTGCCGAAAAAATCAAAGCCGCCGAAATCCATTACCGGAGTTGCCTTCCCTGGTTTATCATGACCAGCCCCTTCAACCACGCCGATACCGTAGGATATTTTCAGGAAAACGACCATTTCGGATTGTCGGAGGAACGGGTCCATTTTTTCCCCCAGGGCAGAATGCCGGCGGTCGGGTTCAACGGAAAAATTCTTCTTTCCGGCAAGGGGAGGATTGCCATGAACCCCGATGGCCACGGGGGTTCCCTGCCGGCTCTGGTCCGAAGTGGAGCCACCCGCCTCATGGCGGAAAACGGCATCGATTTGCTCAGCTATTTTCAGGTGGACAACCCCCTGTGCAAAATTGTCGACCCGGCCTTTATCGGTTTTCACATCGGAGGAGGATCGGATATGTCGAGCAAGATGATTCCAAAAGCCTATGCCGAAGAAAAGATGGGCGTATTTTGCCGGCAGAACCAGAAAATCGTCGTGATCGAATACAGCGATCTGCCGGCTGACCTGATGCATGCCAAAGACGCCCAGGGCTACTTGCGATTCTTGTCCGGAAGCATTGCCATGCACCTGTTGTCCCT
>JAABVD010000177.1 GCA_014529615.1 Opitutia bacterium | reverse complement strand
TATGGAAAACATCATCATATTGGGAACCGGCTGTGCCGGCCTTACCGCGGCAATTTACGCGGCCCGGGCCAATCTGCATCCCCTGGTTATCGAAGGCAACCTACCCGGAGGACAACTCACCACCACCTCGGATGTAGAAAATTTCCCGGGATGGCCCGAGGGAATCGACGGTTACACGTTGATGGAGAAACTGCGCAAACAGGCGGCCCGTTTCGGGGCGCGTTACGAGCTCGACTGGATAGAGTCGGTGGATTTTTCCGGGGATATCAAAGTCCTCAAAGCTGGTGAAAAAACCTACCGGGCCAAGACCGTCATCGTTTCAACCGGCGCTTCTCCGCGGTTACTGGGCCTGGATTCGGAGAAAAAATTGTTTGGCACCGGGGGCGTTTCCACCTGCGCCACCTGCGATGGTCCATTTTACCGGGGCATGGAAGTGGTGGTGGTCGGCGGAGGCGATTCCGCCTGTGAAGAAGCGCTTTTCTTGACTCGTTTTTCCCCAAAAGTCACCCTGGTCCACCGGCGCGACCAACTCAGGGCATCGAAAATCATGGCGGACCGCACCCTGGCCAACGAAAAGATCGAGCCTTGCTGGAACTCCGTAGTCACGGAATTCGAGGGAGCCGAGGAAAACGCCGTTTCCGGGGTCCGGGTCAGGAACGTAATAAACGGTGAGGAAAAAAGCATCCCCTGCAAAGGAGCCTTCATCGCCATCGGGCACATCCCCAATACCAATGCCTTCGCCTCCCATCTGAATACGGACGAAAATGGCTACTTCGTTCCCTTGAACGGCAGTCAGGTCTGCAGCAATGTGGATGGAGTGTATGTGGCGGGGGATTGCGTGGATCACGTCTACCGGCAGGCCATAACGGCTGCCGGTATGGGTTGCCAGGCCGCCATCGAGGCGGAACGCTGGTTGGCCGAACGCCAATAACCCGCATGTCTCACAAATTTTCTACTGCGCTCCGGAATCCCGGCGCTGACGCGGACTTCATCACCCGCAAATCTGCACAAAACCCGCGCCAGCACTCGGTCGCCGTTCGCTCGCTACGAATTTTGTGAGACATGCGGGATAAGGGGTCGATAAATGAGTCCGGATCAATGGGGACATTTTTTCTCCTAAAGAGGTTGCTTTTGGGAAATTTACCCCTTTCTTATTGTTAATTAGTCTCATTATTATACGAAGAATGCGCCAGAAATTACAAGATCTACACGAGGCCCTGGCCCGAAAGGGCTTGCGTTCCACCCGGCAGCGGGAGGTGGTCTACCGGGTTGTTGCCCGGGCCAAGGACCATCCCACGGCGGAGGAGATTTTCTCCAGATGCAGGGTAGCCATGCCCACCATTTCCATCGCCACGGTCTACAATTGCCTGGAGACGCTGGCGGATTGCGGCCTCGTTCGGCAGGTCAATTTCGAACGCGAGTCCTCCCGTTACGAACCGGCCCTCGTCCCCCACGCCCATTTTTTCTGCGATGAAACAGGTGTAGTAACCGATGTGGAATTGCCCAATAAGGTGCTGGAAGCCTTAAAAGGGTTGGTTCCGGAGCCATTTTTCGTGTCCGAAGTGGAGCTTAATTTTAGAGGAACCCAGTCGAAGCAGTCCCCCGGTGTGGCTGCGAAATAACCTGAATCACCAGAATGGCATGCGTTCATTAGAAGTCGAAAATCTGACCGTTTCGGTCGAGGGAAAACCGATTCTCAACAACCTGTCTCTCACCCTGCCCAAGGGTGAAGTCCATGCCATCATGGGCCCCAATGGATCGGGCAAGTCCACTTTGGCCAAAGTTTTGGCCGGCCATGAGGATTACGTCGTTTCCTCCGGAGCAGTGCTGATGGACGGGGAAAACCTTTTAGAACTGGAAGTGGACCAGCGGGCCCGCGCGGGACTGTTCATGGCTTTTCAGTACCCGGTAGAAGTTCCGGGAGTGAGCATTGCCAATTTTATCCGCGCCGCCCTGAACGCCAGGCAGGGCGAGGGGGATTCCTTCGATGCCATCGCCTATTACCGTCGCTTATACGCGGAGATGGACCGCCTTGGAATCGATCGCAAATTCACCAGTCGTTCGGTCAATGAGGGATTTTCCGGCGGGGAGAAAAAGCGCTGTGAAATCCTCCAGATGGCCATGCTCGAACCCAAATATTGTGTTCTGGATGAAACGGATTCCGGTTTGGATGTGGATGCCTTGAAAATCGTTGCGGAGGGGGTCGATCACATGCGCGAAGACGATCGGGGAATCCTGATCATCACCCACTACCAAAGGTTGTTGAACCACATTATCCCCGATTACGTGCACATCATTGTGGACGGTCGCATGGTAAAAAGCGGAGACAAGTCTTTGGCGATCGAAGTGGAAGAACGCGGATACGATTGGATCAAGGAGGAAATGGCCGCCAGCGTGTAACCCAATCACAATAACAATTTACCATGAAAAACGAAAACGCCATCAACATAGATCGGGAAAAAGGAAATTTCCATTACGATACCACCTATGAATTCGACGCGGGGATCGGCCTGAACGAAAGGGTGGTCAACTACATTGCGGACGTGAAGGAAGAAGACGATTGGGTGCGCGCCTTTCGCCTGAAGGCCCTTAAAATCTTCAATGGGAAACCCCTCCCGACTCACTGGGCGACGAAGGACCTGGAAAATATCCACTTTGACAAATTCCGTTATTACCTCTCCAAGGGACAACAACCCAGCCGGACCTGGGACGAGGTTCCGGATGATGTGAAGGAGACCTTCGAACGCCTGGGCATACCCGAACAGGAACGCGCTTTCCTGGCCGGAGTGGAAGCTCAGTTCGACAGCGAGGCCGCCTATTCCCGCATGAAGGAAGATTTGGCCAAGGACGGCGTCATCTTCGTGGGGTCAACCGAAGGGCTGAAGCGGCATCCGGAAATTTTTCGGAAATTTTTCGCCAAGGTCATCCCCATAGCGGACAACAAATTCAGCGCCTTGAACAGCGCGGTTTTCTCCGGAGGCAGTTTTATCTATGTTCCTCCCGGGGTAAAAGTGAAGCAGCCATTGCAGGCCTACTTCCGGATCAATGCGGAAAGTTTCGGCCAATTTGAACGCACCTTGATCATCGCGGATGAGGGTGCGGAAGTCACCTATATGGAAGGGTGCACCGCTCCAAAATTTGAAACCACCACCTTGCACTCGGCTGTGGTTGAGCTGATCGCACTCAAGGGAGCGAAAATCCAATACATTACCGTGCAAAATTGGAGTTCCAATGTATTCAACCTGGTAACCAAGCGGGCCAGGGCGGAGGAGGAAGCCGAAGTGAAATGGATCGATTGCAATATCGGATCTCGCCTCACCATGAAATACCCGGGAGTAATCCTCAAGGGTCGACGTGCCCGTGGTGAAGTTCTTTCCATAGCCCTGGCTGGAGACGGGCAACACCAGGACACGGGGGCGAAGATGATTCACGCGGCCGATGAAACCACCAGCAATATTATCGCCAAGAGTATCTCGTTAGGAGAAGGACGTTCCACCTATCGCGGCCAAGTCCACATTCCCAGGCGTCTGCGCGGTTGTAGAAACAACACCGAATGCGATGCCTTGCTCATCAACGCCAACAGCCGCACCGACACCTATCCGGCCATAACGGTTCGGGGGAACCACAACTCGGTCCAGCACGAAGCCAGCGTTTCCAAGGTCAGCGCTGAACAAATTTTTTATTTGATGCAACGCGGCATGAGCGAAGGTGAAGCCATGAGTTTGGCCGTAAATGGATTTGTCAACGACCTGGTAAAACAATTTCCCATGGAATACAGTGTAGAGCTCAAGCGCTTGATCGACCTCGAGATGGAGGGATCCGTGGGTTAACCGGTAGAATGGAATTTTCCGCACCATGCCCCCTGCCACAACAGTGAATCCCGATTCCGATCTCCTGACGGAAACTGTTTTCGAACATTTTCAAGGTCGGCACCCCGATCTTCCGCCTTGGTTGCTGCAACAAAAGCGGCAAAGCTGGATGGAATACCGGTCTCTGCCCTTGCCCAACCGAAAGATGGAGTCCTGGCGCTTCTCCAATGTCAGGGGTTTGGGAGTGGATCCCTTCGCTTTGGCCAATCCGATAAACGGTCATTCAAGGGCGGCCTTGGTGGCCCGGTCACAGGATCTCGATTCTTGCGCCGGAAGGATGGTATTTGGCAACGACGACTTGCTCGAAAATTCGCCTCTTTCTTGGGAGATGACGGAAAAAGGGGTGATTTTCGAACCGTTGCAAACTGCGTTTTCCAAACATTCTGAAATCCTGGAAGAATTCTTCATGGCTCAGAAATCGGCGCTGGGATCGGAGAAATTTGCCGCCCTGCATACCACTCTGAATCGCAATGGCACCCTGTTGTATGTGCCGGAAAAGGTGGAAATCAGGCTCCCCCTGGTCAGTCGCCATTGGGCTTTTGGGGAAAACGCGGCGGTATTCCCCCATACCCTTTTGATTGCCCGGGACCAGGCGCGGGTGGTTTTCGTGGATGTTTACAGTTCGAGCGAGGCCTCCTCCCGGCAGTTCGCCTGTGGAGTGAGCACCGTGTATGCCGGGTCCGGCGCCGAGGTGGAATATCACCATGTGCAGAACTGGGGTGAACGCTCTCTCAGTTTCAACACCCTCACCGCCATAGCCCAACGGAATTCACGGATCCGTGCCTTTGGCATGAACCTCGGCAGTAAATATTCCCGCAATGAAGGCCATTCCATAATTGAAGGACCCGCCAGCAATGCGGAATTCTACTCTCTGACCCTTTCCCATCTGGACCAGGAAATGGACCAACGTACCCGGCAAACACACCGGGCCCCCCATGCCCGTTCCAACCTCCTCTTCAAGAACGCCCTTCTCGATTCCTCCAAAACCATTTTTTCCGGTCTCATCAAAGTCGACAAGGCGGCCCAACAAACCGATGCCTACCAGACCAACCGGAACCTGCTGCTCAGTCCGAAGGCGGAGGCGAATTCAATGCCCGGCCTGGAAATTCTCGCCAACGACGTGAAGTGCAGTCATGGCGCTACCACCGGCCAACTGGATGACAACCAGCTTTTCTACTTTTTGTCTCGCGGGATTGGGAAACTCGCCGCGCAAAAACTGCTGGTCTTCGGGTTTTTCGAGGAGGTTCTGGAAAAAATAGACAACCGGGAATTGGCGGAATTCCATCGCCGGTTGGTGCAGGAAAAATTCAAGCGTTCCTGAACCCGTTCAGAGACCAAGCCCGATCGCCTTCACCCCAAGTCTCCATGCCTGAACAAATTGTCCTCAACCGCGATGTCGAAGCCCGGATCATACCGGAAGGCAACCGGCTGATTATCCCCGCTGGAACATCCGTTACAATAACGCAAAAACTCGGAGGAACCTTTACGGTGGTTTCTCGATATGGTATGAGCCGGATAGCCGGTTCCGACGCCGATGCTCTGGGTTTGGACATTCCGGAGACGGCCCAGAAGAAAATTCAGGAAGCCGCCGCTACCGGCCCCTTGGAGGAATCCGCCATTTGGGAACAACTGAAATCAGTCTACGATCCGGAAATACCGGTGAATATCGTAGATCTGGGATTGGTATACTCTTGCGAAGACGAGGAGCAGAAGGACGGCACCCATCACGTGGAGGTGAAAATGACCTTGACCGCGCCGGGCTGTGGCATGGGGCCGGTCATCGCCGAGGATGCCCGCTCGAAAATCATGACCTTGCCCGGCGTGTCCAACGCCAAGGTCGAGGTGGTCTGGGATCCGCCCTGGAATCAGGACATGATTTCAGAAGAGGGAAAAATGGTCCTTGGACTGGTTTGAAACCCACCTCGAATTGCGCTGGAATTTTTCCCCATACCCCTTTTCATTGTGCTCTATGTCTGAGGAACTTGATTCAAAAAGCCCCTCCCCTCTCGGAGAAATGGTGCAGAAAAAATTTCTCCAGGAAAGGAAGATTTTCCTTTGGGGAGAGGTAAACGACAAGTCGGCCAAGGAAATCACGGAAAAGCTGCTTTACCTGGAGTGGACCGATCCCGGCAAGGAGATCTCATTCTATCTCAATACCCCCGGTGGAAGCATCACCGCAGGAATGGCTATCTACGACACCATGAAGCTCATCTCCTCGCCTATTTCCGTAATCGTAACCGGCATGGCAGCCAGTATGGGATCGATCCTGCTTTGCGCCTCAGCCCCGGGAAAACGCATGCTCTTCCCCTACGCCAGGATACTCATCCACCAACCTTTAATCCACGGCCGGTTCCAAGGGCCGGCTATCGATATCAATATCCAGGCCCAGGAAATGGAACGCACCCGGGAAGAGTTGAACAAGATTCTGGCCGAGTCTTCAGGCCAGAGCATCGAAAAGGTTACCCGGGATTTTTATATGAACGCCGTCGAGGCCATCGAATACGGGTTGGCCGACGCCATCGTGGAAAGCATCTAGCCCGCATTTCTAACAAAATTCGTCGCGAGCTACGGGAGCGTCGTCGGGGTCAAGACCAGGATTCAGGCGTCCTTGCCGGAAATTTTCTTCAGGGTGTTATGGTAGGCGTCTACTCCCACGGCAACAGCCTCGGCCAGTTTTTTGCGATGCCAGGCGGATTTGATTTTCTTTGCCTCGGTACGGTTGCTGAAGAACCCCCCTTCAATCAGGACTCCCGGACAATTCAGACCGCTCAACATGGAAAAACGGGCCCGTTTCAATCCTCGATCAATCCCCCCAATGGATTGGATCAATTGGCGTTGAATGTTAAATCCAGCCAGAGTGCTCCATGGGTCGTAATGGTTGGCAGGGCGCGCTTTCAGGTCGATTTCCTCGATTTGGCTTCGGGAGGAGGAGGGCTGACCCAAGGGGGTATACACGTAAGTCTCAATGCCATGAACGGAAGACCGGGGGACGGAATTGAAATGCAGGGACAAGAACAAATCCGCATTCACATCGTTGGCATATTTGAAACGATTGGTGTTTTCCACGTACCTGTCCGAGTGCCGGGTCAGCAAAACCTGATAGCCCCTTTCCTGCAACGTCTCTTTCAGTTGCATGGCCCAGGCCAGGACTAATTCCTTCTCCAACATCCCGAGAGATTCATTGGAACACCCGGGGTCTCTTCCACCGTGACCGGGGTCGATGACGATTTTTTTCAATCTCGGTTTGTGGCTGAAGACCTGGGGGGTGAGCAGGGGCCGAATGATATTTCTCATATCCTGGGAGGACAGGTATAGCTTCCCCTTGCTGCCGGCCACGGCAAACCCCAGGTAAATTCTGAAATTGTTCAACAGCATCACCCGGCTGTTTTGGGTGAATTTGAGGGAGGTCCACCGGCTTGAAAGCGTGCCGACCTTCAGGTCGCGGGATTGCTGGTAACGCATCCCCAACTTGCCTGCCACGGTTGCCAGTTCCGTATAGGGCCTCTCGTACAAGATGGCATCCGTAGGAGTGGGAGGGAGTTCAGCCCTTGCTCCGGTTGGCAGAAGGCACATTCCCAGCCCCATGCAGAGGAGGAGTAACCACCCCCACCTGAAGTGCGGTCTTGCCAGAATCATATGCCCCACACGGATCACTCGAAATTCAATCCTCCAGTTCGGGTTCGTTGTACTTGAAAACGCGCTGATTCTCTGGAAGGGGAGATACCATGGTGTTGATAAAACGCCCAGCCAGCCGTGGCTCGGTATCCTGATGACCGATGTGGTCGAGGTCCCCGACGGCCCGGGCTATGGTTTCAAACCCCAAGTTCTTGTGTTCTATCTCCCTGCCGCGAAACATGAGGCTCAACTTCACCTTGTTCCCCCGGCCCAGAAATTCCTCGGCATGCTTGATTTTGGTAAAATAATCATGGTCCTCGATCCGCACCCTGAACTTGACTTCCTTGACCTTGTTTCGGGTCCGTTGGGTCTTGGCGTCCTTGCCTTTTTTTGCTTGCTGGTATTGGTATTTACCGAAGTCCAGAATGCGGCAGACGGGAGGTTTGGCCGAAGCGGAAATTTCCACCAAATCCAGGCCGAGCCGCCTGGCCATGGACAAGGCCTCCTTGGGATGCATTATCCCGATTTGCTTGCTGTCGGGACCAATGACCCTGATCTCACGAGCACGAATTCTTTCATTCTTCCGGATTCTTGGAACCCATTTCCGCCTGGGCCGGCCACCTCTCCTGGGCATTAACAGTTGGCCTCTACCAAGTTAGGGATGCACTCCGCTCGATCTTGCGGAATTTCAAAAGGAGCCATAAAATACCACTTCACCAATCGGCAATCCGTTTGAGTGATCCCGATCAAAGGCATTACTGCGTTTTCGACTTCCATTTTAGGCTACTGGATGGGAAAATGTTGCCTTGTTCCATGTAGATTAGACTTGAGGATGGCAAGCCCATTTCCGCGAGCATCACCATTTGATGGAGATTTTACACGTTGAAACTTTCCCCACAGGAGCAACTGGACTTGGCGTTGGGATTGGCAAATCTGAATCCTCCACCTACTAGGGCTTGAGAGTATTCCAGGGTCGTTCCTGTCTGGTAAAGTGCACTTTTGCAATCCACCACTACCTGGGACCCGGCCGATTTCACCAGAATATCGCCCCGCCTGTAATCCTGCACAAAATCCAACTTGTATGAGAGCCCATTACAGCCCCCGCCCGAAATCCTGACGCGCAGAACCGTATCCTCCGGTTCATGGGCAAGTAATTCACTCAACTTATCTCCGGCGGATTGGGTGAGTTGGATCAAATGTTCATTACCTAATCGAACCCCTTGGGGCAGGTTTTTCATTGTTTATCGGGGATGAATAGAGCCGGGGGAGAAGTGGGTCAATTCTTAACCCGCATGTCTCACAAATTTTTTGCGTCTTTGCAGGGTGTCGACCCAGCATCACCCGCAAATCTGCACAAAACCCGCGCCAGCACTCGGTCTCCATTCGATCGCTACGAATTTTGTGAGACATGCGGGTTAAAGCGGATAAACCTTCGCGCCACCTCAAGTGCGGCGGCAAAACTGGAACTATCGGCCTTATCCTTGCCCGCGATGGAGTAACCGGTGCCGTGGTCCGGACTGGTGCGGATACAGGGCAACCCCAGGGTGACGTTTACGGCATGTTCGAACTCCAAGGTCTTTACCGGTATCAATCCCTGATCGTGGTAGAGGGCCACAATTACATCAAATTCGCCCTTCAGGGCCCGCCAAAACAGGGAATCTGCCGCCTGCGTCGCGGACACCCCGGGAAATTTTTGCCTCAAATCCTCCAGTAACGGATCGATCCACTCGCATTCCTCCACCCCGAGAAGACCCTTTTCACCGGCGTGGGGATTGAGCCCGCAAACCCCAATTCTGGGTCTGGTTGCACCATAAACCCGCGACAGCAGATCTGCCTGGGTGACGGCCCGAATCAACTTTACCGGGGACAATTCGTGGGAAACCTCGTGCAAGGGAATATGCCAAGTGGCCAGCACGACCTTGAGGCGGCGGCCCACAAATCCCATTACCGGGGAACCTCCCCACTCGGCTGCGAAAAATTCGGTCTGGCCGGGATGCCGGAAGCCGGTGGCCCGCAAGTTTTCCTTGCTAACCGGACCGGTCACGGCGGCCGCGTAATGACCGGCCTGGCAACCATGGGCAGCCTTGATCAGCGCTTCGCGGGCAATCAGGCTGTCCGCCATTTTCGGGTTTCCCGGGATGGCTTGGTAGTCGCCCCTTCCCAGTCCCTGTCCGGTATAACCCAAGGCGCGCAAGGACGCTACCCAGGGCTCACTACCGAAGAAGACATAACCTTTTCGGTTTCCCGGATAGGAGCGGGCCCATTTGTAAATGACTTCCGGTCCGACCCCAGCCGGATCACCCGAGGTTATGGCAATTGGATTGGAATCTTCCGACTGGTCCGGCATAAAGATGCGGGGCGCTCACTTGAACAACTCCAATTGCGGGTCATTCAGCAAATCGTAGTTTTTCATGATGCGCAAGACCTGCAAGATATCCGATTTCTGATAGTTGCGGTTGATCTCAACCCGGGCCAAAATATCCAACAACATGGAACGAAAGGAAATAATCCCGTCTACCCCTTTTTCTTTGAGGAGTTCCATGCTCTGCTCCCGATAGGGATTTTCCGTGGGCAATCCGGGCAATACCAGAACCTTGAGCAGATCGTCCTCCTCCACCCTCTCCGAGGCCGGCCGGAAAAGGGCGCTGACCTGTTTTACGACCTGCTTTTCCAAGAAGCGGAAAATCTCCGGACTGCTCCTCAACATGGAGGGTGTAAACCTCAGAGAATGCCAACCCTTCACCACCACGACCGCTTTGTGAATGTAACGCAACTCGCTGGAGAACAACATGAAATCCGGCCGCCGGGACCGTTGGGAATAGGATGGATTTAAGACCATCAAGTCAATCTCCTCATCCCTTCTCTTCTTGCGCGATTGAACCTGGTATTTGCGCAATTGACGCACCAAAAAACCATTTTGCTCAAAATACTCCCGCACTATTTTTTCATCAACGGACGACATCGCGTTCAATACCTCATTAACGGAAAAATAACTGCTCCCAGCCCACATTGACCACCTAAAAATTCAGCCCGCACAGGGAAGGAGGTCACATGGTTCAACCGTAACCGATCAGCCCCGGGCGCCGTATTGGATCAGGATTTCCTTGACCAGGGCTGGATTGATCCGCTTTTCCGTATAGGCTTCTCCGACGCGTTTCAATACTACGAAATGCAATTGTCCCCGCCTTATTTTCTTGTCCCGCAGCATGGCTTGGAACAATTTCCCGACCGCGATAGGTTTGCGAAACAGCACCGGTAATTGGTAGCGATCGACCAGGGAACGGATCCGGGCCAGAGCAGTTCTATCGATGTCTCCCAACCTGTTGGACAGTTCCCCGGTCAGGACCAGGCCAAGCCCTACTGCCTCACCGTGTTCATAGT
>JAABVD010000005.1 GCA_014529615.1 Opitutia bacterium | reverse complement strand
AGAGCCTTGGAAAGAAGTTTCAGCAGGTAGCTGTACCCTTCGGCATGGTCGGGGTCACCTTGGGGAAACCCTGAGACATTGCCGATTTTCCGTCTCTTTGGAACCCATGCCCGAAACGACCCGCTCAGGACCGCCCAAAGATTGGCTGAAGGGGTTTTGGAGCTTATGGGTCACCCAGTGCCAGGGCGCCTTTTCCGACAACGTATTTAAATTCGTGGTGATTTTTTCAGCCATGAGCCTGTATCCGAACGAGTCGGACCAGGACCGGCTGGTATCGCTCATCGGGGCATTGTTTGCCGTTCCTTTCATTTTGTTTACCATGACGGGGGGGTTCTGTGCGGACCGGTTCAGCAAACGATCGGTGGCGATTCGGATCAAGCTCGGGGAGATGGTGATCATGTGCCTGGGGGCAATCGGCCTCTACCTGGGATACCTCAATCTGTTGTTGGGGGTGATTTTCCTGATGAGCGCCCAGAGCGCATTTTTCGGTCCGGTCAAATACGGCCTTCTTCCCGAACTCCTGGTGGAAAAGCGATTATCCTGGGGCAACGGCATCATAGGACTGGGAACCTTCATTTCCATCATCCTCGGAACGATTGCCGGGGGACTTTTGTTTGACGCGTTTGACAACCAGACCAACACCGGCTTCATCCTCATCGCCCTGGCCACTGCCGGCATGATGGCCAGTCGGGGTATCAGTCGGGTGCCGCCGGCTGATCCGGCAAAACCATACCGCCTGAATTTTCTGGGGGAATTCTGGAGGCAGTTCACCTATGCGCGGAAAGACTTCGTCTTGCTCATTTCGATCGTGGGGGGCACTTATTTCTGGTTTTTGGGCGCATTGGTTCAGCAGTCGGTAATGATATACGGCCGCAACGAACTGCAATTGAGTTTTTTCAACACCAGCATCCTGTTTGCCATGATGGCGGTGGGCATCGGCCTGGGCAGTATGGCTGCCGGGTATATATCAAAGCGAAAAATTGAAACCGGCCTTATTCCCTTGGGGGCAATCGGCGTATCGGTATTCAGCTTCCTCATGGGCCAGGCCGGACTTCCCACCCACCAATTCGGCCTTTTCCTCGGATGTGTGGGATTTTTCGGAGGATTTTATATCGTGCCCATCAATGCCCTGGTTCAGCACCGGCCCGAGAGCAGGAGGAAAGGTTCCATAATCGCCATGCAGGCATTTCTCTCCTGGGTGGGCATCCTCCTGGCCTCCGGGGTCTATTTTTTGCTGAAATCGATCGGGCTCAGCACTTCGAATATCTTTACCGTCGTAGGGGCCGTCACCCTCGTAGCCACCGTCTACGTACTCTGGCTGCTGCCCGATTCCTTCCTGCGCCTACTGTTGGTTTTGCTGACCAATACACTGTACCGCATTCGCATCCGGGGGCGGGACAATATACCCGACAAGGGAGGTGTGCTGTTTGTCTGCAATCACCTGTCTTACATCGATGCCTTGTTCTTGTTCGCCTCCATCGACCGCCCCATCCGGTTTATCATGTCGGACGACGCCTACAGGATCTGGTTTGTCAAACCGTTCGCCAAAATTTTGCAGGTAATTCCCATGCCCTCCAGGCAACGGCCCCGTCAAATCGTCCAAGGCCTGCGGGAAGCATCCGCACGGATCGTGGCTGGTGAGGTGGTCTGCATCTTTGCCGAGGGGCAGGTTTCACGCACCGGAAACCTGCTGCCGTTCCGCAGGGGATTTGTCAGGATCATGCGCGATCTGGACAACCCGATCATCCCGGTGAATCTGGGCGGTGTATGGGGAAGCATTTTCAGCTACGAGCGCGGCAGGGCTGTCTGGAAGATGCCCAAACGGATCCCCTATCCGGTATCGGTCAGGTTCGGCAAACCGATGGCGGCGCACTCCCAGCCCGCCGAGGTCCGCCAAGCCGTCCAGGATCTGGCCCAACCATTTGAAAGTTCGACAAAGTGAACCTCTTCCGTCCACAAGTGCCCTACCGTTTCAGGCCGCCCCAGTACTCGCCCTGGTTCAAACCGGTCGCTTCCCTCATTTCCAGGTATTTTCTCACCCGCAAGTTCAAGGTAAGGAATATTAAAATCAGCGGCGCCGAAAGGGTGGCCGACCTCGCGCGTAAGCGGCAACCGGTTTTGGTGGCTCCCAATCATGCCGACCACGCTGATCCCAGCCTCATGCTGACGGTGGCCCGGCGCTACGGAATGACCTTCCATTTCATGGCGGCCAGGGAAGGGTTTGAGAGGGGGGAGTTACAGCGTTTTTTCCTGCAAAAGTCCGGGGCTTTTTCCATAAATCGCGAAGGCGGCGATCTGGGAGCAATTAAAACCGCCATCCGCATCCTCCAGAAGGGTGAATTTCCCCTGGTGATTTTTCCGGAAGGGGAAATTTATCATCATCACGAGATGCTGGACGAGTTGAACGAAGGCGTAGCCACCATACTGCTGCGAGCCACCGCCAAACTGCCCGAAAACAGGACAAGTTACGTCGTCCCGACCGGAATTCGCATCCGGAACAGCCCGGATATCGGGAAAACCTTTTCCGATCGTTTGGATTGCCTGGAAGCCTACATAACCTGGAAGCCAAAATCGGGACTGGGTCCGGTCGATCGCATTTACCGCCTGGGTTCGGCCCTGCTTTCCATAAAGGAAGAGGAGTTTCTGGGTCGGACCCGGCCGGGGAATCTGGTCGATCGCATTCGAGGTCTCCAGACCAGCCTGATAGAATCCATCGAGTCCATCTACAAATTATCCAACAGCGACTTGAAAATGCCCATGCGCATAAAGGCCCTGCGGGCAAGGATTCGCAAGGAACTCACTGATAGGAAGTCCCCTTTGGATTCCCGGAAGGAAGCAGATCTCTACGATCAGTTGGACCGGATTTTCGTAGCCCAGCAACTTTACAGCTACCCTGGCCGTTACCTCCAACGGAACCCGACCCATGACCGCATCGCCGAGACACTGTTCAAACTCGAGGAGGACGTCCTGAATTCCGAAAAATATTACGGCCCCCGCACCGCGGAAATCAAATTTGATACCCCCATTGACGTCCGGCAATTCCTGCGAGAGCGCTCGCTCGGCACAAAAACGGGCGGTCCCGCCCTGACCGGGAAAATTCGTAGCCGCTTGCAAGGAATCTTAAGGAGGTTCGAGTAAGCCGGCCCGTTCAAGGCCGATGCCTCGGCATGGCAGGAATCGCTATTGCCAAGGAAATGTTTTTTCCCATTTTAGGAAAATAATGAGGCGCCGGGGAAAAGGATCGTTTGCCATCTCCGAAAAACATTTTTTCCCGGCATTCTTCAGCGGCGACCCTTCCACTTTTTTGCCATCTTGACATGAACCTGACAGAATTCATCCAATCCACCTCCCACAACGACGCTCCGGATACGACCCTGTCCGCCAGCCTCCAAGCCCTGTGGTGGGACGCCAAGGGCGATTGGGAAAGAGCGCACGAGCTTTGTCAGCGGGCCGCTTCCGTGGAAGGTGATTGGGTACATGCCTACCTCCACCGCAAGGAAGGGGATTTGAGCAACGCCTCCTATTGGTACAACCGGGCTGGAAAACCCCGGCATAAAGGGACTTTGCAGGAAGAGTGGAGATCGCTCGCGACCGCGTTCCTTTCCTGACCTCGGCATGTATCGCCTGCTTTGGAGGGGTTACCTCATCATCAGCATCCTGACCCTGATGTTGTTCGGCCTGGACAAATTCCTGGCCAAAGCCAAGTGGAAGCGCATTCCCGAACGGTGGTTTCACACCCTGGCCCTCCTGGGAGGATTCCCGGGCGGTTTCGTCGGCATCTGGCTGTTCGAGCACAAATCGCAAAACCAGAAATTCCGTTACGTCCTCATCGCTTCCCTCATCCTCCACGCCATCCTGTTGGTCGTCATCATCGCCCGCCTGAAATGGTTTTAGGCGCGGGGCGTAGGGAGGAAGGGAGAGAGGAAGGGATTAACCACAAAAAGCACAAAAGGCAGGGGGAAAGGCACAAAGGGAGAGAATTGACCACGGATCCCGCTTCGCCAGAAGGCTACGGCAGGACAGGTTGGCTCTCAATCTTGATCATGATCGTGATCGTGATCGTGATCGAAAAAATAGCTGCAGGTGAGAGGTCCGGCTTTTGGAGCAGGTTTCAGAGTAATGGCTTTTAACTGTAGGAGCGGCTTTACGCCGCGATCCCATGAAAGAGCTTCACCCCAATCGCGGCAAAAACCCCCTCCTGCAGTGAACTGCGCGACCCTCCAACTAGTAATAGGAAAAATAGCCACAAAAGAACGCAAAAAGGGGAGAAGGAATGAGGGTGAGAGATCACGATCATGATCATGATCAGGATCACGATTAATTGGCTGTCAGCCGGGTAAGATTTCCATGATCCAGGCCAGGGTCTCTGACCGAATCCGGCCATTGGATTCCGGGCAACGGCATCCTGGCTGAGGAAAAAGAAGCAGAGTGGGGCGCTGGTGAATTTGATCTCAAATCGGTGCAAAAGCCCTCCCAGGGGTTCCCGGTCCTGCTTGATCAGCTTTCTCTGTTGCCGGTCGAACCCCTGCAGGAGAATGGCGATTACCCCATACTCGACAATTTTCCCCTTATTCCCCGCACGCAAATAGACTTCGCGAATGTAGGTTCCCTTCCGGTTCTGTTTCTGCAGCGCTTCCACCTGCAGGCCGCCGCCATGAAATGCGGACAGGGCCGATGTCATGTCGCCGTCGTGACACAGGAGCTTTCTCTGGGGCTGGGGCATTTTCGCCGGTTTGATCAACCGGAAGGATTCCATGGACAAGGCGCAGTCGTTTTGGATGAACTCACGCAAACACGCGGGCATTTTCTGAATAACAGCTTCAACCATGGCGAGGGTGGGGGACTGCCCGGATCAGACAATCCTGGAGGTGCGGTGTTCTCGCAGGAAAAATTGGTGCAGTATGCTATCCACGCAAAGCAGGCCGTCGCGGTTTAGAAGTATTTCATCGTCCTCAACCCTCAGAAATCCGTTCTCGGTCAGGTTCCGGAGCTGGTCGGAAAACCGCAGGCCGACGTCCTGGCCGAACTTTTCCCGGAAGTATCCCAATTCCACCCGGCCCAGTTTCATCTGCAGAATGAACTCCCGTATCATACGTTCTTCAACCGATGTGCGAAAGGACCGCTTGATGGGCAGGGTTCCTTTCCCGATGGCCTCCAGATAGGGTTCCATTTCGGTATAATTTTGATAGTGGACCCCGGCCGCGTGGGAAAATGAGGCCACTCCCAGCCCGATCAAATCGGCTCCTCGCCACAATTCGTCCCGGTAGATGAACTTTGTCCGTTCCGGATTGAGCACTGCGGTATAACCGCTGGCGATAGTGTAACCGGCCCCTTCCAGAGCGGCAAACGCTTCCTTTACCCAACGCCGTTTGGTTTCCCAGTCCGCCACAGGCGCTTCCAGAGCGCCGCTGGCGGCCATCTCCTTGTAGATGCCCGTGTTGTAGGGAATCTCCATCTGATATATGGTGACGCTGTCCGGTTCGAGCTCGATGGTTTGCTCGATGTTGCGCTGCCAGTTCTCTTCGGTCTCTTCCAACATGCCGGCGATGAGATCGATATTGATTTGGTCGAACTGCTCCGCCTTGGCCCGTTCGTAGGCCCGGAATACCTCGGGGGAGCGGTGGGCCCGTCCGTTGATGACCAGAATATGGTCGTCGAAGTTTTCCACTCCCAGGCTCAGGCGTGTCACCCCGATATCCTTGACTGCAGTCAATTTGCCGGGTGTCAAGGTGCCGGGTTCACACTCGAAGGCCACCTCTTCGGCATGATCCCAGGACAGGAAGGATTTCATCCGGTCCGTAAGTTCCCTCAGTTGCTTGACGGACAGATATGATGGTGTTCCACCGCCGAAGTAGACGAAATGGGGTTTGCGCCCCCGGATCAACGGCCGTTCCGCCATCGCTTTCAATTCCGCAATCGTTGCATCCAGATATTCCCTGATCTGCCTGGCGTTCTTATCGGTATAAACCCGAAAATAACAGAAATGGCACCGCTTGCGGCAAAACGGTATGTGGTGGTAGAGCCCCAACTTGACTTCCGGGTCAGGCTCGGAGTTCAACGCCATCTCCGCTTCCACGTTCTGGCCCTCCGACCAAAAGGAAAAAGGCGGATAGTTGGAAATAAAATAATTGCCCGCCAAGGTGGAGGTCTTCGCGCTTTTGGCCGGTTGCTGTTGATCTATTTCCATGGTGTTGGATGGTTACTGATTACCCTTGCCCGGGCGCCTTTTCAGGAATCCCCCAGGGCAAAAACGGTTCCATCTTCTCCACTAATGACGATGTTGCCATAACCGAAAGCAGGGGAGGCAGATAGTCCCTCACCGAGATCGAGCTTCCATATCTCTTCCCCGCTGTCGAGTTTTAAGGCGTAAATGCGGCCGTCATCGGATCCGAAGACCACCGCATCATCAAATACGATGGGCGATCCCTCGACCCGGGCTCCGGTCCGGTATTTCCAGGCCGCCATTCCCGAATCCTGGTCGATGGCATGAATCCTCGCTCACCCCGGGGGAACTGTAAAAGGGCAGGTTCCTGTCCTGGTAAACCCAGGTTACCTTGCCCTCGGCGATGTCGAATCCCAAGGCTTGGTTGGCATAATTTCCACAAAAGGCCATGGCGCCCCTGGTCGCGATGGAATTAATTATCTGCGCATCGGGCGGAATCATGCGGACCAAAGAACCATCGGCCAAATTTACCACGTGCAGTTGGGCGTCACACCCTCCAAATACCACATATCGACCATCCACCACGGCGGGAGATCCGTTAATGAAATCCTGTGTTTCATATTCCCACACGATATTGCCGGTTGCGGCATCCAGACAGCGGGTGGAGCCATCGTATCCATTGACCAATACCCAGGCATCGCCGCTCTCCGGATCATTTACCAATACCGGGGATGAGCTGATCTTGTCCTCGGTGGAATATTGCCAGATCCCGGTTCCCGAATCGGGGTCGAGCGCATAAAGGTTTCCATCGTTGGAGGGAAGAAAAAGGGCGGCCTCATTCACCGCCGGGGCGGCCGTAATGGCATCCTCGGTGGTAAACCTCCAAACCTGCTTCCCCGTCTGATTATCTATGGCAAAGAGAACCCCGTATTCATTTCCCACGTAGACGCGATCGTGGGCAATGGCAGCTTCCGCGCTAACCATTTCCTCGGCATCAAAAGTCCATTTGAGGGTCGGATTCTTCGGAACGACCGCCGAAATTCTTCCGCTCAGGTCCGGTCCACCCCGCGTCATGGACCAAGCGGTGGGAACTGCCGCCGACACCTGTTGTGCATCCTCCCCGGAAGCGGTTTCGGTTTTGCCGCAACCGGTCGACAGGATCAGACCGATCCCGATAAATCCTCCCGATACCATTCCTGAAAAATTCGCCATGGCAATTTGGGTCAGGCGGGTTCCAGCATGGCGAAGGCAGAACGATACAGATCGGCAAAGCCTTCCGCTTTCAGAGGAATGGGATTAAACCGTCCGGTCCACTGAGTGGCCGCGGCCGAGGCCAATTTTCGTATCTCCGACTCATTGGCCGTGAACCCGGGCTGTTCGATTCTGCCGACCAGGTCGGCCACCCAATCGATCAAGGTTTGGGAGCAGGTAACCGTCTCCCTGAGGATATGGGAGTAACGGTCATAAATCCGGGCCGCGTCCGGGTCGGCCGCATTGAGCCGCATGACGTGAGGCAGCATCAGGGCCACAGCCCTCCCGTGAATCACCCCGTGTCGCGCCGTCAGAGGATTGGCGCAAGCATGGGCCGCGCCCAGCATGCTGTTTTCGATGGCTCGGCCGCTCAAAGCGGCGCCCAACAACATATGCCCGCGGTCGTCACCCTTGACCTGTCCATCGATGATATCGCCAATGGCCCGGGAAATGTGTCGAAAGGCCGCTTCCGCATAAAGAGACGATAACTCGGTTCTTCGGATGGATACGGCCGATTCCAGGGCGTGGGCCAAGGCGTCGATACCGGTTTGAACGGCAACCTGCCGGGGTTGAGTATCCGAAATATCCGGATCGAGAATGGCGGTTTTGGCCAGGGCCTTGGGGTCTCCGCAGGCCATCTTCTCCCCGTTGTCATCCCGGCTGACCAAGGCGTAGGATTGGCATTCGCTTCCCGTGCCGGCGGTGGTGGGAATGGCAATCAAAGGAAGCATGCGCTCGGCCGCTTTCCCGTAGCCCTGGTAATCGCTCATCCTCCCTCCATTGGTAAGAAGAAAATTACAAGCCTTGGCCGTGTCCAAACTGCTGCCGCCGCCGAGGGCCACGAAACAATCGAAGTCCACCCCCCGTGCCATTTCACAGCACTCGGCCGCATCGGACTCGGTCGGGTTTTCCTGAACCGCATCGTAAACCGAAACGGGAATGCCGTTGGCTTCCAACAAAGAGCGGGCCGTTTCCACGTGCCCGGCCCGGACAATGCCCTGGTCGGTAACCAACAGCACGGACGATACTCCCAACTCGCCTACACAGGAGGGGAGTTCTCGCAATACACCGTTGCCAAAAACCAGTTTGGGAGCGGGCCTGGATACAAAGGGGTCGACCATCTTGCTTCGCCTTGGCCAAAAAACCTACCCGAGAGGTCCGATCCGTGCGGGGAATGGCCGTTGTTCAGAACTCCTCATCAATAAACACCTTCGATGACCGCTTTCGAACCCGAGCGGAAGGGACGCACATCCCCAACGCCATCCCAGGCGAACTCATGGCATGGCTCACGTCGAATAGCTTCATCTCTTTCGAGGAATCGCGGCACGAAAAATTCCCGGGTCATGGTGGTCAATTCCACCCTTCCGCATTCCCCGTAGTCGACGAGTTGGTCTGGATTGTCCGGATCGACCACCCGCAACACCGCCCGCGGTTGGGGGGCGTAGTAAGTCAGGCTGTAGTTATCTTCCGGTTTCAGTTTTCGGCTTATGGCAAGACCCATTAGCGTATTGCCATAAGTCGGGGCGAAATTGATCTGACCTTCCAGAACCTCCTCGGTGAGAAAACGCACGTATTGAGGCGTCATGGTGGTTCCGCCGGCAAAGCAGGCCTTCAACCCTGCTTTGACCAGGGACATCCGCTCGGCCAGGCTTTCCAATAACTTGGGCGTGGTGAAGAGGCACTGGATGTTGCGGTGCCGCAGAATGGCGGATGCCTGATCGATTACGTGTTCCTGGTAGCGCCGAGCGGCATGGACCTCTCCCCAGGATATGAGGCGCTTTACCCACCGCGGATCGAGATCGACAAAGTAACAGGCGCCGCCCCGGTAGTTGGCCAGATGTTCGATGGCCAAACGCAAACGACGGGGTCCCGTCGGCCCCACCATGAGCCAGTTCGCCCCTAAGGGGAAAAACGAATCACCGTAGTGATCGCTGAATTCTTCGTAGTCCTTCTTGTAATCGTCCCAACCGATGCGCTGTTTCGGCATCCCGGTGGTTCCACCCGTCTCAAAGACATTGTAGGGCCGGTCCCGGTAGAACCGCGGTATGAAACGCTCCGGCATTTCCTTGCGCAGGGTTTCGTCATCGAAGTGATCAAATTTCAGCATGTCCTGAAAGGATTGAACTTCTTCGATGGGATTCCAGCCGGCCGAGGCGACCCAATCCAACCAGTAGGGACAGCCGGTCTCGGCAGAGAAGTGCCAGACCATCATGGCTCGGGTATGCGCATCCAGAGTCTCCCGGGCCGATTCAATTGCGCGTTCGAGGATCATACCTTATTTGCGGGAAAAAATTTAACTAACGTTCGACGGGAAGGCGCCTTGGTCATGAGGGATACGAGGATCAAAGTCAACACACAGGCGGCAAACATCAAAACGACCGGCATCATACCCCCCACCAGATAAGAGGTGTTGGCCCCGTAGTCCGAGGCGCGAAAAAGGAGAAACCACACCACCGCGGTCGCCACCACGGCGGCATAGGCCCCCGCCTTGGTGGTGCGCTTCCAGTAAATGGCGGCGAAGACGAGCGGGAAGAGACTGGCGTAACCGCTAAAACACCAGATGCCCAAGGTAAACACCTGCCGTGGCTCGGCCAGGCTGAAGAGGAAGGTTACCAATACGATGAACGATATGAATCCCCGGGCCAACCACACCATGGCCGTGTCCGAGAAGCGGTCCTTGCCCAACAAATGGACCACGATATCCCGTGTGAACATGGTTCCAACCGATACGAACTGGGAGTCCAGCGACGACATGATGGCTGCCAATACCCCGGCAGTGACCAATCCGGAAATTACTGGAGTGGCAAGCTTTCCCACTGCAATACCCAGAACCGCGTTCGGGCTGGCCGCCTCCGGAATTATGCGCGCTTCCGTCCCCGGTATAACGGCACCGGTCATCCAGAAACCGATCAGGATACACGGGATCCAGGTGATCATGATGCTGATGGGATGCGCCACCAGCATGAACTTGAAATTCCTGGATGATTTCGAAGTGAGGCAATTCTGAAACAGGTGGGGAAACATGCCCACGGAGAGGGGTATCAGGCAATAGGTCAGAAACTGGAGTTCTGAAATATTGCCCGCGCGCACGGCTTTGCCGGGATCGCCCATTTGCGAGGCGGCGGAGAGCCCGCCCAGTTTTGTCGAAATAAGGATGAAAGCCAAAAGGCCCATCAACATGAAGACCAGTGTTTGAAAGGTATTGGCCCAGGCCGCGCTGCGCACTCCGCCCATGAAAATGTAGGACAATACCACCGCCGATATCACCGCCGAGGTCAGAGCGGGTGGAATGGAGCCCCCGGTGGAAGCAAAAGCTACCGGGAATGCCCCCCGGGTCACTCCGCTCAGCACTGTTCCAGCGCCCAGAAGACCCACCAACAAATAGGGGATCAACAATCCAACCAATATGGGAAATAACAAATACCCCAAGCCGCGGCTTTCGAAACGGTCCCGGAAAAATTCGATCTGGGTCATGTAACCGTGTTTTTTGCCCAAGGCCCACAGCCGAAGTCCGACCAGGAAGAAGCAGGCCGAATGAATCAGAGCGGAGGCGGAGGCGATCTTGCCGTAAGTGCCCACACCCACGCGGTAGGATTCACCCGTGCTGCCGACCATGGCAAAGGCGGTCATGGTGGTGCCGAATACCGTCATGAACAGTACGAACGGACCCATGGAACGGCTCGCCACAAAATAATCCGAGGGACTGCCGCGGAAGAAACGATTGCTGACCACTCCGAGAATGATCAGCAAACCCAGGTAGAGACAGACGATAATGACCGGGGTCATTCCTCGGCCCCCCCTTCCTTGGGAAGCGAAGCCGAGGTAGCGGAATCACTTTCCTCGAACTCCGGCGGCCAGGCGAACCTGACCAGGCACCACCAGCCAAAGGCTGCCGCCACCGTCCAGAACATGTGATAGGCCAGCGTGGCAGGCAGAAAGCCGAAGACCAGGGAAGGGTTGTCTTTTAGCCAAAAATCCTGATGGAGGAAGAAAAGCAGGATCAAAAAGCCTATGATTAACGATTTTTTGCGCATGAGGAAAATGGGTTCACATCGGGCCCGCCACCCCCGGGTTTACCGGCCGATGGCATACAGATGGGTTTGCGTCGATAAATAAAGGGTGTCGTTGGCCGCAACCGGACTGCAATAAATCGGGGTAAAAAAATCAATGAGAGCAATTTCTTCCTTTTCGCGACCGGCTTTCAGAATGACCAGTTCACCGTCTTCGTTGCCGATAAATACCTTTCCGTCGGCCACCAGCGTGGAGGACCAGATGCGGCTGTTGGTTTCGTGCGCCCAGAGGTGTTCCCCCGTATCGGCGTCGAAACAGTGAATATCTCCATCGTATTCCGCCTGGTAAATCAATCCGTCCTTGGCGCTGGCGGTTGAAATGGTTCGGCCAATTTCCGGGCTGGTCCAGATGGCTTGGCCGGAAATGTCCCCGGAAAGGGTCGGATCGATACAACTGAGAAGCCCGACTCCATCGCCATGCTCGGGGTCCTGCCCGATGGCGACATAAACCTTGTCCCGGTAAAGGATGGCGGTGGCGATAATTTCGCTGGGTCCGTCGTAGGTGGCGTACTTGATCGGTTCCCCGTCCCTGGTTCGGTATTGGGGAAGATTGCCATCGTAGCGGAACAATTCCTTGAGCGCCGCAAAACCGTCTTCATGTTGATAGGGATCCACGTCGTAACCGTAACAGAAACCATCCCCTCCTCCCCAAACCAGTATGGGTTTTCCCTTTACCGTGGCCGCCGACGGGGAACTCCAACTGGCGTGCAATACCCTTTCGGACACACCCGAAACCTCTTCCCCCACGAGTTCGCCCGTTTCCTTGTCGATAGCTACCAGGGAAGGGGCATAAGGCGCGGGTATGTTCTTGTGGGACCAATCCACCCCATTTGAAGTGGCGACATAGACGTAGTCGCCAAAAACGAGCGGCGAACAACTCGAAACATTGTGGGGGAATACTCCCAAATCCTGCCGCGCCTGGTAAATCCAAAGGATATCGGCGTATTTATCGGTCAATTCAACCGGCTCTCCAGTGGTGGAATAAAAGGTGGCTTCGTCCTGAAAGTCTCCGTCATTGCCATTGGCCAGACCATCCGTATCAAAGCACACGATCTCGCCCCGATTGGTCACGACCCAGCCGCGGTTGCCTTCGATGGCCGGGGATGAGCACAGCCCCACGTACTCCCAGTCGCTCACTTTGCCGGCTCCGACTTTGGGAACGATCAGTTGCCAGAGAAATTCACCGCTCGCTTCATCAAAGCACATCAACACCCCGCGGTCACCCCGTTGAGACGGGTCGCGTGGAGACTCGTTATTGGTTCCCGAGTAAACCTTACCGCCGGCCACCACGGGAGAACCGTAGGCCTGGGAACCCAATTTGGCCACCCACTTGACCCCCTTGGTCGTTTCCATGTTTATTTCCTCGCTCTTGGGCAGGAAGTCTCCGCTGGCAATGTCGATGGGAATACCGGAGGCCTCCCCCACCATGTTGCGATCGGCTGAGCGACCCCACATGGGCCAGTCGGAAGCCTGGACCACTGGCAATGGGCCGATTGAGAACAAAAGCAGGACGATAGACCGTAAATTCATTTTAGAGGATGTTTCAGGGGTTGGCGGTCAAGGAGAGATTATCGACAAAGACGCGTTTCAAACTTTGCGGGGAAAAGGCGTAAACGGCGGGCGCTCCCTGCCGGTGAACCTTGTCCGGTTCGACCTGGATGGACCAATCGGAGGGTTCCTCGCTTCCTTTCTCCCAAGCCTTGGCCCGCACCACCCCGCTCCCGTCGGGACGGGTGTCGACCCGGGTCTTCAAATGATACCAGGTCTTGGGTTTGACCGGGAAGGGGACGGATTCCTTGAGGCGCTCGTGATTGCTGGAAATTTCCAAGATGCGGCGATTGGCCGCAAGAGTGATCAGGTAGCGCTGGTTGACCAATCCCACCGTGGACATGACCCGGCGGGTCCCGTCCGTCATTACATCGGCGGAAAAGGTGTAGCTGTGCAGGTTGGGTTTCCCCATGAAATTCATGGTCCGCTGCCACAGCACAACCTCCAAACGATTGGCGATGGCCTGACCCTCTCCCATTTTCATAATGTGCCACTTCGGGCCTGCTCCCAGCCATATGGGGGGAGGAGGGGCGACGGCCACCCCGTCCTTGTCCTTCAAGGGAAGCGGGTATGCATCGAAATTTTCCTCGTAACCGTAACCGACCACGATCCGCCCGCGGCTCGCGCTGGTGTGGCCTTTCCAGGAAGCCCGAATGTGGCCGACCGAAATCCTGGCATCCCCATCGGTCGCCAGAACATTGCCGGAAATGGTGGCATCCACCTTGGATGGCTTACCCCCCGGAGGCGACCAATGGGACAGCTCGGCCTCCTCGGTCACCGAGCTTACCCGCCGGCCACCGGCATCCAGCCCGTAAACCTCGAAAATCTGTTGTTCATCGGGAGCCAGGGCAAATTCGGCCGGAACGAGTTGAATCTGCGCGATGGGTCCGGGCTTTTCCCGTTGATATGGGGAGGCTTGGGGCAGGGCCGCGGCCTCCGCTTCGCCAAAACAATGCAGGGCCTGCTTCGTAAAAACATATACGCGATTGCGGTAAAAGGCGGGTGCGCCCAGACAGGGTGCGCCCATTTCCTCGACACTCAAAATTTGCGCGCCTTTCTCGGAAGGTTCCATCACGTGAACGAGCCCGTCCAGCATGGGCACATAGATTTTGCCGTCCGCGTAGGCGGGGGATGCATGCAATTGATCCGGCCCCAGTTTTTCGCTCCAGAGGGTTTTCCCGGTGTCGGCGTCGACACATTCCAGCGTACCCGTGGCGATGGTGGTAAAAATGCGATTACCCACAAGTATGGGGGAACTGGTGAAGGCCACGTGATCGTCGTTGCGCCAAGCCTCTATTTCCGAACCAAGAACCAAGGGCAATGGGCCACTCGGATATTCGGTGGGTATTTTCAGGCTGACCAGCCGACCCTTGGCCGTCGTATCCACGTTCTCCTTCCCATGCACCGCGATCAAGCGGTCTTTGCCATAAAGCAGCATGCTGGAATTAACCCCCCCCACCGCCAGTTGGAACCGCCATACCGGTTCACCGGTGCGCGCGTTTATACACACCACATTGCCACATCCGGTCCCGGCATAAAATACGCGCTGGTCACCCAGGTTGCCGAAGACGGGAGTGGAGAAGGAGCTGTCGATGGGCCTTACCCCGGGAGTGCTGAACCACACCAAGCCACCGGTAAGCTTGTCGAAAGCATAAAATCGATTGCGGGCAGGGCCATTGGTCGACCAGTTTGCCGTGATCCCGTGAATGATGACCAGATCTCCCTCCACCACCGGCGCACCGGTTCTCCCATTGGGGAAGGTGAGCATGCCAAATTCCTCCATCATGGAGCGTTCCCACAGGGCTTCCCCCTCAGCCGTAAAACCCATGACCAACCCGTTGGTAGATTTTACATAGACGTTTCCGGTCTCCTCATCGATGGTGGGGGCCCCGATACCATAACGGTTGTAAATGATGTCGCTGATGAAATCGGAGAAGCGGTGTTCCCACAGTTTTTGGCCGCTTTCGGCATCCAGGCAAAGCAACGTTTCCTCTACCTCCCCGGTTTCTCCATAAAAACCGAAGGCGTACAATCGACCATCCGCCACGACCGGAGTTCCCCCGCCCCGTACCGGGTAGGACCAAAGGTGATCCGAACCTTCCAGGTCCAGCTCCTCGGGAAGGCTCAACACGGCATCGTAGGTTCCATTCTGTTCCGGTCCCCGCCAGTTCAGCCAACCGGTAACGGCCGAAAGGTCGAGACTGACAGACCAGGCTGCCAGAATAAAAACAGGTAGATGAAGGGAACGGATATTGTGCTTCATAGAGCGTTCAAATAGGGGAAAGAAATTCGGAAACCACCCTCCCTTCCACAGAAAATCGTCATAAACACTAAAAGATATAATTCATTCGCAAGCCAAATCTCTGGGGCGCTCCCGGGCTTCCGGCCTGTATATCCCGATTAATAAACTGATAATAGCGTTCGTCGGTCACATTATGCCCGAAAACGGTAAAGGAATACCGCCCAATGCGATAACCAAATTGAGTACTTAACAGGTAATAGGAGGATTGGCTGAAATTTTCAGTGTTTTGCTCGTCGTAATAGGTATCCCCAAATGCGGTATGGGTAACGCTGGCAAATAGCCCGTTGTCCAATTCGTAACGCGCTCCCGTTCTGAAGGTGTACTCGGGAATAAAAGGAACGCGATTTCCACTCACGTCCAAACCATACCCATCGGTGTGCCGTTCGAAGGTTACGTCATTATAACCGAATTGTATATCCACGTAAAAGTTGTCCAGAGGACTGAACACCAGTTTGCCTTCCAAACCCTGTGCGGAGACCTCTTCCGCATTGATAACCAAAAAATCCGTTGTCATGGGGATCGTTCTCTCGAGCTGGTAATCGTCCGTCTGATTGTAGAAAAACAGGATGCTGAACCCGGTTTCCCCGTCCTCGCTGGCAAAATCAAGGCCTATTTCATTGGCCCAAATATCGGCGGACTGATACCCCAGCAATTCCGGGTTGCCGGCAAAACTGCTGAATCCATGGTGTTGTTGGGCCAGGGAAGAGCGAAGGACGATGTCCATGTTTTCCTTGATGGCGAATGTGGCGCCGCCACTCACCGAACCTTTCAATTCCTTGCGCGACGTGTCGACATCCGGTTCGGGGGGAAATAAGGGAATCATGAAATTGTTGGAATTTTGCGAGGCCCTGGAGACACCGGCATCGAAATGGTCCACCCGGACACCCAGATTGAGCGAGGTCGTATCCGAAACGGCAAAGTCAGCGTCCCCGTATGCCGCCAGGTTGAGCTGCCCGATTTCAAAATCCGTGCCCTCCATTTGTATCAATCCCGGAGGAATAAAGGCATTGGGCGGAACTGCAAATTCCCGGTAGAAATTCACACTGTACTCCGAATCAAAATACAACAACCCGGACTTCCAGGTCATGGGGCCGTCAAAGTCGAGGGATTCCAACCAGACTTCCTGCGTGAAAGTATCTTCCTCCCCCACGATCAAGGAAGTGGAAATCGGAGCCGGGCTGAAGTCCAAATCCAGGCTGGACGGATTCAATTCCCAACCCTGGAAAGCAGTGGTCGCAACCAGTCTCCCCCAATCATAAAGCTTGCGATACTGGAAATTAACCTGACCGCGGTCGACCACGGTCTGACTATTGAAATCCGAAGCCACCTGATAGGGATTTTCACTATGAAGCGAACTGAGCCGGGTCGCGTCATCATCGTCGCTTTCCACAAACAGCCCGAGCCGAATTTGGACATCCTCGTTGGGCCTGAAAAATATATTGGCCCGCGCACTGAGGGACTCGCGGTTATCCGCCGTGCGATCCAGAAACGTGTTGTGCAAATATCCATCCCGTTGGTGAAACCCAAAACTGAAATTGTAGCCGATTCCTTCGCTTATCGGCCCGTCGAAGGCCCCCTTGACCGTCAGCGCATCGTAGGACCCGGAATCGATTTGCAGATGGGTGTAGTGGGTCTTGCTGGGCTCGCGCGAACGGATCTCGATGACCCCGGCCGGGGCATTGCGCCCGTAACGCGTCGATTGGGGACCGGAATGTACCGTCAGATTGGCGATGCTCAACAAGTCGCTCGGATAAGTAGATACCGAACTGGCCGGAATATCATCGATATAAAGAGCAACCGCCGGTGAACTGAAGAACATGGTATTGGCGCTTCCCCGCATGGAGATTATGTCGCCAAAACCACGCGTGTCGGCGTTGCTGGAATAAAGGTTCGGGGCCAAACCGGAAAGGTCCTGCAACTGAGTGGCGCCATAAATGGCCAGCAGATTTTCCTCGATTATCGACTTGGAAAGGTCGATTTGCAAATCGGTTGCTTGATAATCCCCCTGAATTTCAAAGGTGTCGAGGTCAACCGTATCCAGATTCTCCTGGCCGGAAAGGACCATGTCCTTCGACCCAAAAACAAGAAAAAAGACAATGCAGGGAATGCTTTTGGCTGTTTGCATATAAAAAAAAGATGGTTAAAAGAGGGCCTCCATGCAATCCAAGGTTGAAAACCTGTCAATCAGACAATTTCCTGAAACGAAACATGCATTAGGAATACATCATGCGCCAAAAACATATCATCCTCATTATTTGTCTGGCATCTTCTTCCCTCCTGGCCAACTGGACCAACTGGAGGGGCCCCAACTTCAATCTTTCCACCGGGGAGCAGGCCTTTCCCAGCCAGTTTTCGGACTCCGAAAACGTGGTTTGGTCCGTTCCCATTCCCGGTGAAGGCACCTCTACACCGGCCATCTGGAAAGATACCGTGTACCTGACCTGTTTTTATGACGGTCTCGATTTGGCCATCGCTTTCGATAACCAGGGTCAAAAAAGATGGGAAGCGGAAATCGGATTGGGCGTTGCAGGCAGCAACCGGGCCGGTACCGGGGCCAATTCCAGTCCGGTGGTCGACGCCGGCGGCGTTTATGTTTACTACAAGTCCGGGAATCTGGCCAAACTTTCTCACAGCGGTGAGCAAATATGGAAAACCAATCTGAAGCAGGAATACAGCATCGACGGCCACTGGTGGGATGAGGGCACCTCTCCCGTTCTGGTAGACGATCTCCTCATCGTCGCCGTTATGCAACAAACCCAGCGCAGGGACGGAAAAGAGGCCAGCGCCTACGTCGTAGCCTTCGACAAGGACTCGGGCAAAGAAGCCTGGCTGGTGGAACGCAACCTCAATGCCCCGGTCGAATCCAACGACTCCTACTCCACCCCTCTGGTGGCAACCGTAGACGGAGAAAAACAACTGGTAATCTGGGGAGCCGACCAATTGACCGGACACTCCTTGAAAGACGGCAGTCTTATCTGGAGGTGCAAGAACTTCAACCCGAACGAGGCCAAGAATTGGAGGACCATCGCTTCCCATACCATTGCGGATGACGTGGCCATCGTGCCTTACGGCCGCGGCTACGCCGTTGCCGGCATTCAAATGGGGGGCGAAGGCGACATCACCAAGAATTCAAGACTTTGGGAGATTGAACGTATCGGACCCGATGTGCCGACTCCGGCCATCTACCGCGACACGGCCATCATATTGAATGATCGCGGCAGTCTCACCGCCATAGAAGTAAAATCGGGCGCAATCAAATGGCAGAGCAACCTGCCGAGGAAGCCCACCCGTTACTATGCCTCCCCCGTGGTGGCGGGTGACCGGCTGATTTGCAGCCGCGAAGATGGAACGATTTTTGTCTGCAGATTGAGCGAAGACGGCATGGAAATCCTTGCCGAAAATACATTGCCAGGCAGCGCCATCGCCTCCCCCGTTCCACACGACGACCGGCTTTACCTTCGCACCGCAAACCGCTTGTACTGCATCGGCGGGCAAAGCTGAGGAACCGATGGAAGGCTCAGCGGAAAATTTGGCCTGCGCTCCGGGTTGAGCAATCTGTTAGCAGAACTACCTGCCGGAGGGCCTTTCCCCGAAACTGCCCAGGGTCAGCTGCGCATGAGAATATGACTTGCCCCACCCAAGCGGGATCAATATACCCACTATGAGAAAACAAGGGGAATGGTCCCTTGGTTTCGAGATCATGCAGGGAGGCTAAGACTGATGGCTACTACTTCTACAGGAGATTTGACGACCCAACCGTTAACTTTGACCCAGGAACTCATCCTTATGCTCCTCAACGAGGAGACCGGCTACTTTCACCAGGTGCCCGGTTGGGATTTGAACTGCGCTGTGGTCGGGGGCGTGTTGGCGGAACTTTCGCTCAGGTCCCGCATCGACACGGACATGGAATCCCTCTTCCTGGTGGACAAGACGGAAACGGGCAACTCAGCCCTGGACCCCATACTTGAGTTAATCGCAAACGAACCCGTTCAAAACAACACCCAGTATTGGATAGAAAGGCTCGCTCCCCGCGCCGAATCGATCATTGATTCGGTGCTGGACCGCCTGGTTGACCTGAAGATCCTGGAACACCACAAGGGGGACTTCTGGACCCTGGCTCCCACTATCTGGCACACGGATATGTCCAACGATTCCCAGGAAGGCACCGCTGGTCAGTTCATCAAAACGCGCATCAGCAGGGCCATCTTCATGAACGAGATTCCCGATCCCAGAGATGTCATCATTATTTGCCTCGTCAATACGTGCGACGTCCTGCGCTTCATATTCCAACTCGATGAGGAGGCGGAGGAGCGCATCAGGTTTATCTGCAAGATGGACTTGATCGGCCGTTCCATAGCCGCTGCGGTCCAACACAATCTCGCCGGTCCATTGCTTCGGCGATCCACCTTGACCAAGCAGATCCCGCGTGTCCCGCTGGGTAAATTGCTGCGCAATCCCCATTTGCGCGAGGGCAACGTTCCCGCGTTGTTTGCGGACCTTACCAAAGAGTTCGGACCGGTATTCGAGGTCCGTCCCCCTTTTAAGGAACCCATGATCTTCCTGGCTGGGACCGAGACCAACCGCTGGGTGCACCGGCACGGGCGGTTGCACCTGAGAGTGAGGGAATATTTTGCCGACTTCGAGAAAATCTACGGCGCCGTCGGCGTTTTGCCCTCCCTGGATGGGGCCGATCATTTCCGGTTGCGCAAGGCATTGTCCCCGGCCTATTCACGCACCCGACTTGCGGGGCAACTGGAGCAACTTTACGGTTATGTCAGAAAATATATGGCGGATTGGAAAGTGGGCGACGTCTATCCCGCATCGCGCCTGTGCCGGCGAATGATCAACGCCCAAATCTCACCGCTCGCCGTCAGCGTTGATTCGCAGGATATCATCGACGATCTTATAAAGTACAAGGAACGAGCCCTCACCACTCACATCATAGGAGCCCTTCCCAAATTTCTTCTGAAGACCCCGGGAATGAAACGCCGGGCCAAAGCCGTGGAAACGTTGTTGGGGCGGGTCCAAGGCGTTCATACACCCGCGCAGCGGGCCGGATGTCCGCGGAATTTGGCGGATGACTTGCTAAGCCTGCACGCCAGCGATCCGCAAATCGTGCCGGAATCGAACCTGCGTTTCGCTCTTTCCGCAGCCCTTATTGCCAGTGTCTACCTGGGTGATGGGTTCAGCTTCGCTGTCTACGCCATGGCCTCACAACCCGCTCTTTACGAAAGAATTCGGAGAGAGGCGGATGCCCTGTTCAAGGACGGCGATCCTGATGGTGGCGACTTCACCCCATCGGCGATCGATGTCACACACCGCTTTCTCATGGAGTGCCTGCGCATGTACCCCATTGTCCCCATGTCCATCAGAACCGTGATGAACACCTGTGTGGTCGAGGGCTACGAACTTCCGGTGGGGTCACGGCTCTACATTGCCCAAACCGCCGGGCACTACATGGACGATGTCTTCCCCAACCCCTTTTCCTTCGATATCGACCGCTACCTGCCTCCACGCAATGAGCACCTCAATCCCGGCTACGCGCCCTACGGGCTGGGCACACACACCTGTCTCGGTTCCCGGTGGATGGAATTGCAACTGGCCGTCAACGTGCTGATGGTCGCACATTACTTTTCGCTCGAGGTGTTTCCTGCGAATTACAAGCTTCGGTTCAATCCGATTCCGTCGATGAAACCGTCCAAGAAGCTGAAGTTTCGCATCGCTGAGAAGAAGCGCGATCTGCCAGCCTGATGCGGCAATGGACCTAAAAACAACCGGTGGCAAAAGAACCATGCCACGACGCATAGCCATTGTAGGCGGAGGCATATCGGGGCTGGGGGCGGCCTGGGCCTTGGATCACGATCCCGACCGTTTCGATTTCCGGCTGTTTGAGGCCCAGGACCGGATCGGCGGAAATGCCATAACCGCCGATATGCCGCAGGATGACGGCAGTTCCATTCCCTTCGACATTTCCGTCACCGCCTGTATCCCAACGGTGTATCAGCACATCGTGTCGTTGATGAAACAGTTCGGCATCGAACTGATCGATACCAGATTCAGCTACAGCGTAAAGTACCACGGCGGTCTATACGCCCACGATTTCGACTCTGAGATCCGAGACCAGCTTCAATCCGAGATCGCAAAGTTTCAACGAATCCTCAGGCGTCTGCATTGGTTTGGGTGGCTGACCCGATCCCGGTCGAAGTTTCTCAACGCCCTCAATCCGTTCAATTACATCAGCATGGGGACGGTCCTGAATCTTGGCGGGTTTTCCGGGGACTTCAGGTACAAGGTGCTGAAGCCCATGTTTGTCAACTTCCTGATGGCGACAAATGTGTTTGATATGCCTGCGGCCCTCTTTTCCCGATATCTCGAATACTTTGATATCGAATCCGCTACCTCCATGCAGACGTGGGACCAGGGAACGCGGCGCATCTACGAGAATCTGTCCGCCAGATTCAAGGACAGGATATACCTGAACCGTCCTGTCCGAAAGGTCTACCGCCAGTCCTCCCAGGTCATGGTAGAGGACGAAGACGGCGTAATGGAGACGTTCGACGAGGTGATCTTTGCCTGCAACGCAAACCAGACACTGATGATTCTGGATAAACCTACCCTTCCGGAGCGTTACATTCTCTCGTCCATACGTTACGAGAGCGAACTCCACAACCATACCGTCGTGCATTCGGATGCTTCAGTTCTTCCGGATAACGAGGTCAAGCCCCTCACGACAAGGAGCAATCACATAGAGCAATACGGCGCCAGACCGGACAATTATGAAATCACCTACATAATGCACAACCAGCAACCGTGGGCCAATCGGTCTGACAAACCCTGTCTGGTGACCTACAATCCGATCAGCCGGATCGATGAACAAAAGATTGTCGGCAGGTGGTGGTTTCAACATATAGTGCACGATGTGCGGCATGTCGCATGGCTCGTCAATTTGTTCCGCTTCATTCAGGGCAGGAGGCAAACCTGGCATTGTGGCGCTCATACCTTGATCAACAGCCAGGAAACCTGCCTGGTGAGTGGCCTCGCCGCGGCAAGACAGTTGGGAGCGGAATATCCATTCGACGATTCCGAGTCGAGGCGAGCGTTCAATTACTACGGGAGTATCATGTACGGCCGGAGGTTCAGGAAGGTGAAGGGCTGAGTCCGCGGTTGGGGCGGCTTTTGTGCCCCCGGTTGCCAAACGTTGCTCGAGGGTGTATCGACAGCGCCATTATGGCGGCGGGGCCTCTGCTCAGGGGCGAGTGGATTCGATCTCGGCCGTACCCGGTTTTTCGGGCTGAAGCTTTGGATAGAACTGCCGACAATAGCGGCGGTATTTCCCAATGGGACCATCCCCACGACAGAGCCTGGGGCGAGGTTGATACCGCTTTCGTTCCCAGATTGTCACATCTTGCATGACGTACCGCTTCTCCTGCCGCAGGAAGAAACAATTTATCAACCTGTGGCGCAGCCTCACCGGCAGGAAACCCAACCCCGCGAAGAACCGTCCGGGTTTGCGGATTTCCCGTAGTTGACTGACCAGCACGAGATTGACAAATGTGCCGTCGACAGGTGTAGGAAGTACCCACAATCTCGCATCCAGGCCTATCGTCTTCTCCTGGATTTCCACGAAGGAATAGCCCAGCCCGTGCACGTGGGTAACGGCCGAGACCTCACTTGTTATGTTAAACAGGCCCGCGAATCTATTAACATTAGTGAAGTCGAAACAACTTCTGAGGTAAGCCCCCTCAATCGAAATCGTACCGGTCGGGGCCACATCGTGATAGCCGTGGGTGTAACCGAGGTGTTCCACGTCCACCGAGTTTTCCGTGGTCTCCTGGGGATGACCCCGGAACCGGAGCTTTGTGGATCGCAAACGGGACCATTCAGCGCCGGCTGGGGGATCATCGGGCAGATCCCATTGCGGCGCCCGCCCGCCGACGCCCCACCAGGCGAAGACCATTCCCAGAATCTCTCTGGTCCGGTAGACGCTCAGTCTCGCCGCTTTTGGAGCCGGGGCATTTGGAGTGGCAACGCATTGGCCCGTCCTGTCGAACTCGAAACCGTGGAAAGGACAGACCAGGCACCCGTCGCGCACTCGGCCGCCCACCGTAGGCCCAAGGTGCGAGCCCAGATGCGGACAGTACGCTTCGGCCACGCAGATATGGCCTTCCCCGTCGGACCAGGCGATGATTTCCTGGCCCATCCATGTTTTTTCGATCAGATTCTCTCGCAGAATGGATGCGCGGTTCGCTACAAAATACCACCCCTCGGGGAATGCTGAAATCTCATTGATGTGATTCAAGAAAGGTCGATGGGAATTTCCAATTTGTTTGTCCGGATGGTCGGTCAAAAACCCGCAATTGCTGAAATAAAGCCTATGGCGACATTCGATTAGGCCGGCATTTCATCCACCACGGAAATGCAGTCACCGCTTGCTCCCGAATCGAATGCGCACTGCGGCAGGCAGTCCGAATGACAATTCCTCAACTGCCGAATTTCTCAAGCACATCCGCACGAGTGGCAAAAACGGGAATCACTTTGTCGAATCCGCTGATTTGGAAGACTTTGCCTATTTCTTCGGTGAGGGAACAGATGGCGAATTTCGAGTTTTGCCTTTGCAGCGTCCGCGCGGTCAGCAGGACTACCCTGAGACCTGCGCTACTTATGTAGGTAAGCTTCTCACAATCCAGAATCATCATGCGATCAGCCGCGGTAATCACCGCCTCCAACTCCTTCTGGAATTCACCGGCGTTGGTTCCGTCAATGCGGTCTTCGACTATGGCAACTAAGGTTTGGCCTTCTCTCTCTATGGTGACTTTCACTGATACCGGCTCATTGGGTTAGAGATGTAACCGGAGTGTTAATCGGTTAAATTTGTAAAAATGGGACAACATTAAAATGCTCCGGTGAACCCTCATCAAGCATAGACATTGAAAATATTAGCCAAATCTAAACAACTCAGGTTTCCATGGCCTGGATCGTCGGAATGTATGAGAATGAATGGGGCTTTGCTTCAAGGATTAAGGAAGATGGAAAATTAGCCCGCATGTTTGCGCTGGTTGGGGAGCTATCGGTCCATCTTCAACTTCTCCAGGGCCTGCACTACCTCCTGCTGGATGAACTCCTCGTGGGCATTCCTCACCGGTAGTTCGACCGCCTTCGATAGCAACTCCCTGGCCCTCTCCAGACCTCCCTTGCGATCGAGTTCAGGCAGTCTGATGCCATATTCCAATAAGACGACTTTGGAATCCGGCGCGAGTTCCAGAGCCCGCTCGTAATGGACGACCGCACTTTTTCGATTTGCCCCGTACATCATTCTGGCAAAGGGCCCGGCGCTGGCGATATCGGCGTGCCAGCCCCCCAGGCCCACATGAGCCTCGGCGAAGTCGGGGTGGTTGTCCAGGGTGGCCTCGAGCAGCCGGCGGATCTTTCCGGCCAAGCCTTGGCCAAGCGCCGAAATTTTACCGATGCTCTGGGCATAGCGACCAACGGCATGGGAGGACTGGTAATGCGCCTCGGGATTGGTTGAATCGGCGCGTACGGCCGCTTCACCGAGTTCCATCGCGCTTTCCAGGAACCCGATCCTGTCCTCCTCCTGCGCCACATAGTGGCCGTAGACCGCGAGGGATTGCGCCGCCAGGGCGTAGCCTGCGGAGGTCCCGAGGGATTCCGCAAGATCGGCCGCCTCGAGAAATCGCCCTTCCTCAAAGGCGGCCCTTGCCTGATCGATTGTTTGTGCGTTGGCCTCGGCTGGCAGGAGCCCGAGGCTCCCTACCGCTGCAAATCGAAAAAATCGGGAAAGATTCATATAATATCCTGGTTCGATTCAAGGAAAGGCAGATTGCAATTCAGAAGGCGGGTTGGAGAGATTTCTATCTTGCTTTACGTCGCCAGGAACCCAGACGCAAATGGATCATGTAGAGCGCGGGTACCACCATCATGAGCAGCGCCGTGACAAAGAGAATCCCGCAGCCGAGCGATGCGGCAAAGGGGATCAGGAACTGGGCCTGAATTGCGCGTTCCAGAATGAGGGGAAAGAAACCGAGGAAAGTAGTGAGGGAAGTGAGCATGATGGGACGAAACCGGCCCTTGGCGCCCTCTATGATGGCAGTGCGAGCCGACATGCCTTCCCTGAGTTCCTGATCGATGAAATCGATCATGACCAGGGAATCGTTCACCACCACGCCGCTCAGGCCGAATACACCCATGAACGATACTGCGCTCAGGGCGATTCCCAGGACCCAGTGGCCCAGAATCACTCCGATGAACCCGAACGGGATGACGGCCATGACGATGAACGGTTTGGTGTAAGACCGGAGGGAGAGGGCGAGCAGTACGAAAATCATGATCAAGGCAATGGCAAATCCGCGATACAGCGCATCCAGGGACTCGAGTTGCTGTTGTTGTTCACCTCCGAACGTATAGGTCAGGTCCGGGTACACGGCGGTCAGATCAGCCAGGATCGAACCAGCCAGGATGCTGTTGGCTTCGTCCCCGGAAATCACCGTGGCGTCCACGTCCGCGGTAACCGTGACAACACGCTGACCATCCTTCCGTCGAATGGCCGGCGGCGACACCCCGGAGTTCAGCGAGGCCACGCTGGCAACCGGGACCTCGGCCCCGCTCGGCGTACGGAGCAGGTACCTTTCGATATCAGTAATGGAATTCCGTTCGTCGAGGGGAAGGCGCACGTAGACGCGGACCTCTTCCCGGCCGCGCTGCACCCGGACGGCCCGTGCGCCAAAAAACGCGGCACGTGTCTGCTCGGCCAGCTCTTCCAGCGTGAGACCGAGGGTTCGCGCTTCCGGCCGCAGCTCGAGCTGAATTTCCGGGATGCCCGGGGTGTGATCCGAATGTATGTCGTAGACGCCTCCCACTCCACGGAGACCATCGACCACCGCGTTTGCGATCCGGACGAGGAACTTCGGGTCCGGATGCGACAATACGGCCTCGACAGGATTGCCCAACTGGATGACCTCGCCGCTGAAGATGATTCCGCGCACGTAAGGTAGCGCACCGACCTCCTCTCGCCATGCCTGCACGAAATCGACAGTGGAAATCTTTCTTTGCTGCGCGCTCAGGAGTTTGAATTCGATGGTGGCGACATTGGCTTCCGGATTGAGGGTGGGCTCCGGATTGAGTCCTCCTCCCTGGACTCTTGGCCGCTGTCCGACCACCACCGTTACCCCTCTCAGAAGTGGAGGCGCATCCTCTGGCCGGTCGCGGGAATATCGTTCGATAACCCGATGGCCTGCAGACTCCAATTTCTTCGCCACCTCGTGGGTCCTCGAGACGGTCGTTCCATCGGGCATTTCCAAAGTGACCGTTGCATAATCCCCTTCAACGTCAGCGGCGAAAGTGGTGGGAACGATACCCGCGGGTACCAGCGAGATACTCAACACGAGCATGCCCACAGCCCCCGCCATCGTCACCAGGGGCTGGTCCGTGGCGAACCGAAGCGCCCGGTCCAGGGGACCTTGCACGAACCTGTTGAGAAGCCGGTTCACGCCTCCTTGCAGCCTTGCGAAGAACCGATCGAGCGCTCTTTCCGGCTCCCATTCCGGGCCGTGCAGATGGGACAGGTGGTTGGGCAGAATCAGCAGTGATTCGACCAGGGAAACCAAAAGAATGGCGATCATGATGATGGGCAGCGCCCGCCATGTTTCCCCGATGCCACCGGGAATGAAGAGCAACGGGACGAAGGCCACAACCGAGGTGAGGACCGCGAATGTCAAAGGCACTTTTATCCGGCGGGCGCCGCGGATAGCGGCCAACACCCCGGGAGTTCCCCGCTTGCGTTCGTATTGAATGTGCTCGGCTACCACGATGGCGTCGTCGACGACGATACCTATGGCCAATACAAAGGAGAAAAGGCTTTGGACATTAATCGCGAGATCGAGTAACAGCATGACCGCCAGGGCGCCGATACCCGAAACGGCGAGACCTACCGCGACCCACAGGGCCAGCCGGATTTGGAGAAACAAACTGAGTGCAATCAACACCAGCAACAGACCAAGAATCCCGTTTTTGAGGAGAATTTCGGCCCGTTCCTTATAGTCCTGGGATTCATCATTCCACACCGTGATACCCACACCGTCCGGCAGGGCCGGAATCACCTCGTTGGCCAAGTGCTCCCGGACAGTCCTGGCCACGTCCATCACTTGCTCGCCATTGGCCCGGTAAACCTCGACGAATACAGCGGGATGGTTCTGATGCCGGACAATCAGGTTGGTTTTCTGAAATCCGTCGCGAACTTCAGCGATATCTCCAAGACGCAAAACGGTACCGTCGCTGTGGCTGAGAAGGACGATTTCTTCGAAATCCTGCTGGTCGTAGTTTTGGCCGAGGGTCCGGATCCTCACCCTGGATTCCCGGGTCAGGATGCTGCCGGCAGACAGGTCCAGAGAACTGCTGCGAATGGTGTCCGCGATGTCGGTCAGGGTAAGTCCAAGGGCTCTCAGCCGATTGAGCGGTACTTCGATAGAGATCTCGTAGTTCCGAACACCACTGACCTCGACCTGTGACAGGGAGGGAAGCATCTTGAGTTCATCCTCGATCTGGAAGGCCAATTCCTTGAGCGAGCGCTCGGAAACATCCCCAAAAACAATGAGCCGCATCATGCTCTGGCGGTTGGTCATTTCCCAGAATAGAGGGCGTTCGGCACCGGCAGGGAAAGACTGTATTCGACTGACCGCAGACTCGATATCGTTCAAGGCCCGGGCCATGTCCGTACCGGAATCCATTTGAATGCGGACGGATGCCATACCAGGCGCCGCAACGGATTTTACAGCCTTCACGTCATCCAACCCGCTGACCCGATCCTCGATCTTGACCACAATCGACTCCTCCACCTCCTCCGGTGTGGCTCCGGGATAGGCCATCGTAACTTCGATATGGTAGAAGGGAACCGTGGGCCACGCTTCCCTCTCCAGGCCGGTAAGGGATACCAGACCGGCTGCGATAATTACCCACATCAATAGATTGGCGGCTACGCCATTGCCGGCCATGTAGGCGATCGGGCCGGACCGTTCCTTATTATAGTCGGGATCGGAACTCATGGAGCCGAGTCAATTTCCGTCAGGACGCGCAGGCCTTCTGTGGCGAACAGGATTCCACCGGTGACGACGGGTTGGCCGTTTTCCAGTGTTCCGGCCACATATACTTCGTCGGAGGTACGTTGCAGCACCGCTACCGGAACGATACTGACCACGCCACCATCGGTCACGACCCAAACCTCGTTGCCGGATTTTAGTGCAGCCCGCGGCGCCCGGTAGTATGCTTCCAATGCCAGTCCCTCGATTTCCACCTCCACAAATTTGCCGACCAGAAGCGGAGGGTTGCCGCCAGGATGAACCGTTCCGTCCACCGGGATCCCTGAATGAAGGGGATCCGGAACGCGCACGATGACCTCGATAGTGCGCGTTTGCCTGTCTAGGGATGCCTTGACCCGGTCCACATAACCTTCCCAGGCATAGGTTCCGTCGCCGTAGCGAGCAATTACACGCGAAGCCACTGCCCGGTTTCCGTCACCCGCCGAAAGCGACCACAACCCCGGGATCAAAGCGGCATCGGAATCGGACAGGGGAATGATAACTTCCACTGCATCCGTAGCGAATATCCGCCCGACGGATTGGCCGGCAACCACAATTTTTCCCACGTCCACGGATGCTTCCTTGACCAAACCATCAAAGGGAGCCGTTACCCTGGTTCTGGAAAGAGCAATTTGAGCATCCGCAAGTTTGGCCTCGTCACGGTCAAAAGCGGCTTGAGCCGAGCTCAACTGGGGTTCCCTCAGGGTGAGCGGATTCGTTGTGGACGGCGAAACCTCATCCTCCTGCAGGTCTGAGTACAATGCGTATTGCTCGTGGGCAATCGATGCCTGTTCCTTCTCTCTGAGCAAAGCCACCCGGCTGGCGGCGAGATCGGCTTCCGCTTCCTCTACCCGGTATAGAAAATCGACCTCTTCAATGCGGAAGATGGTTTGGCCCGCCGCTATCCGTCCACCGCTTTGAAATCCCGGATCCACCCAGACGATCTTGCCGCCCACCTGAGGAACGATATCGATCTCCGCACTGGGCCACACCGTGCCGGATCCAAATACCGGTATGGGACCGGTCCCGGCTCGGATCAGGCCAGTCTGCACAAAGGGGATCTGGGGAGGCTGTTCGGTACGGACCGGTTCAGGCGCTCGTGAAATTAAAAATGCAGCCAAAGCAACCGAAGCCACGATAATGGCGGCGGAAGCACCAATACTGATTATACGGGACATGGCCAATTACTCTGTAGGGGATCGAGATGAGAGAAGCAGGGAATGCGGTTGAGGCTGGAGGGTCTCCCTATCCTCGGAGGTCCACGCGCCCCCAAGCGCCCGGTGGAGCGCGAGGCGGGCATAACCCAGATCGCGCCCTGCCGCGGCAAGGGCAGACTCGGCGCCCATTTGGATCTGCAGCCCGGCCAGGAAAGCTTCATAGTCACCCACACCCGAAAGGTAGCGTTGCTCCTCCAACTCTGATTCGGCCTCCGCCTCGTCCGCAAGGGAAACCAGCAGTGAATGACGCTGGCGGCTGGCTTGCAGGCCAACCAGGGCCGCTTCAACCTCGTTGACCGCGGTTACCACGGAACGTCCAAAGGCGTTCACAGCCTCATTCAACCTGGCCTCGGCCAGGGCGATGTTGCTGCGAATACGGGAACCCTGGAATACGGGACCTAGCAAGTTCATGCTGAATGTCCGGAACCATTGTTCCGAATCGAACCACATGCTCGAATCCGTAGACCTTAGTCCGATGGAACCTTGCAGGGACAACCTCGGCAACCGATCCGCGCGGCGGGCGCCGACTGAATATCGGGCCGCTTCCAAGCGCTGCATCGCCGCAAGGATGTCGGGCCGCTGCACCATGAGGTCGGCCGGAATGCCCACGGGAACGGGTTTGAACACAATGGATGGAATCCGGGAATTGGAGAGCATATCCGCGAGGTCGGGACGGTAGCCTCCGGCAAGTATCCACAACCGTCCCTCCGCATCTGCCAGCAGCGCTTCGATTTGCGGCAATTCGGCCTGAGCTTCCCGCAGGCTCTGCCGTACCGCATGCAGATCGCGCAAATCGGTCAAACCACGGTCATACCGGGACTCGGCCAGCAATTCCCGCTGCAGTAAAATCTCTACGATTTCCCCTGCAAGTCCATGCTGGTGGCGCAAATTGACCATTTCCAAATAGGTGCGAACGGTTTCGGCCAGCACCCCCATCCGGGCGGTCAGGTAGTCGGACTCCGATGCCATCAACTCAGCTCCGGCGGCCAGCGTGTCGTTGCGATTCCGCCCCCAGAAGTCGAGTTCGTAGGAGAAATCCAGACCGATATTGTAGGTAGTCAGGCCGAGCCGGTCTGGAAACAAGGTTTTGTTTTCGTCGGAAATCACCCCCAATCCTTCCAATTGTGCGCCAATACCTGAACTAATGGGAATATCGAATTCGCTTACGAGAACAGTAGGTTGAAGCGACGGAATCGCCGAGGATTTGGCGAAGCGTTCCCGCGCCCTGGCCTGATCGACCCGGGCCACCGCCTCGGCCAAGTCGAAATTGGAGGCCAGCACGGCCGCGATCACCTGGTCGAGAACCGGATCGTCGAACGCCTTCCACCACTCCAGTGGTTCGTAGGAGCCGACAACCTCGCTTGCTGAAAACTCCGATGGCAATTCCGCGGCCGTTGGGGAAACCGAGGAGATCTGTTCCGGTGTATGGGAGCAGGCGGAGATGAGGCACCCGGCCGTTACAGAAAAGAGCAACCATGGGAGCAAATTCAATCGAATCCTAGATGTCGGTCCCCGCAAAACAGGAGCTGGCCCGTTCGCGCCGATGAGCGGGTGAAGCTGGGTCGACACCCTGCAAAGTCGCCTGCTTCTGTGCGGAGCACGGGCAGGCGAATCCAACGAAGTCCGCACCAGTGCCGGGATTCCGGAGCGCAGTAGAAGACTTGTGAGATTTGTGGGCTGGGGCCAGGCTGTTGACGGCGCGTTCGATGGGTAGGATTTGCTTCCTTTCAAACCGGGGACCGGAGTTTGGCCTGACAATTCCGTGTTTCATCTCAGATCTCCCTCATCCCCGATGGGAAGGCGGGGAATTTAATTTTGCTGTAATATCCCAGGAACCCTATGGGGTTTACGGTAGACTTCAAGCCCGGTAATGAGGCGAATGACGTCGGGATCATCATGTTAGCCACAGCCATTGGGCGACGGCTGATCCTTGCAACCGTGCGTCGCAAAGTTGCCATGCAACGGCGTGTCGTCTTGACGTCGCTTGCGATGTTGAGATTTCAGGTTTGACCCCTTCGAATGTAAGGGCGTCTTTTCCAGTTGCCCATGGAGTGATCCAAGCTTTTCCTTCCCTCTCAATGAAGGGAAATTTCCTTAAACCTGCCATCTGCCTGCTACTTCTTGCCATGACGATTTTTTCAGGATGTCGCCAAAAGCCAAAAACCCTGGTGGCCCGTATGGAAACGAGCATGGGGACGATGGTGATCGAGCTCTTCGAGAATACCACTCCAATCACGGTAGAAAATTTCGTCGGATTGGCCGAGGGAACCAAAACCTGGAAGACTCCATCGGGAGAAGAGAAAAATGAACCTTTTTTTGACGGACTCATTTTCCACCGGGTTATCAAGGACTTCATGATCCAGGGTGGCTGCCCTCAGGGAACAGGTACTGGGGGGCCTGGATACAGCTTTCGGGATGAATGCTATGCCGGCACGGTTGTCCCACTGGAAGGGGTGATCGGGGATGGGGAAATGGCCGGTCAAGTGTTCGACCAACTGATTCTTCCACACTTGAGGGATAATGACGGAACCAGTCCCATACCCGAAATAGCCGCTTTGTTTGGGCAGATGCAGTCCTCTCAATCCTATCAACCGCTTATTGGAAGAAATGTGGAAGGTCTACAGACCCTTTTGGGATCGACCGAAAAACCGACCGGGTTTGAAAAGGAACTCATCCCCATCAAAGGGGTGATTAAAGACGAATACACGGCCAACACTGTTTTTCAAAAGTTGCTGCTGCCTCACCTGCAGGCACACCAGGAGAGCAGTTCGGTTGCGGAAATCAAAGAACTGCACGCGCAGATCACTGCGACGAATTCACTCCGTCCTCTGGTTGGTAAAACAATCGAGGAACTGCAGGCCCTGGTGGGAAGCGAAGCTGCGCTCAATCAGCCCAAACTTCTCGGAACGGTGGATTACGGTACCCTTTGCATGGCCAATTCCGGTCCCAATACCAACGGGTCGCAGTTTTTTATCGTAACCAAGAAAGACGGCGCCGGCTGGTTGAACGGGAAACATACGGTATTCGGAAGAGTCCTGGAAGGAATGGACGTGGCCGAAGCGATCCAGAACGTTGCCACTTCCGGCGGCGACCGGCCGGTGGAAGACGTCAAAATCGTCCGGATCAGCATCGAAAGGATCTAGCCCGCATGTCTCATAAATTTTCTACTGCGCTCCGGAATACCGGCGCTGACGCGGACTTCGTTGGATTCGTGACTTTGCGGGGTGTCGACCCAGCTTCACCCACGAATCTGCTTCGAAACCCGCACCAGCACTCGGTCTCCGTTCGCTCGCGACGAATTTTGTGAGACATGCGGACTAGCCCGCAAATGGCCCGCTCCAGGTCTGCCCCGCCCTCTTCTTCGTTGCTCTGGCTTTTGGTGACGGTTTTTCTGGCCGGGATGAGCCCGATCGGGGCCAAGGTGGTATCCTTTGCCCATAACGGGGGACTGAAGATGTTCTACGACAACCGGATGTATCCCCAAGCGGTGGCTCTTGGAGATGAGGTCCATATCGTCTGGAGGGGATATGCAAAGGGGTATCCCCACCTGATTACCTACGACCTGCAAAATGGAAAATTTTCCGAGCCTCGGAACCTGATGATCGGATACGAGGATCAAATCGACCCAAAAAAATACCGGAAGGATCATCATTATGCTCCGGTCATCTGGTCGGATAAGGACGGCTACCTGCATGTGCTGCACGGTTGTCACCGAACCAGCGGGCTGCATTTGATTTCCCGGAATCCCCGTTCGACCGATGCCTGGGTACGGGGTCCTGACATCTCGGAATCCATTTCCTACCCCCAGGTCCATCGCATTTACAATGACCGGACCTTGTTGTATTCACGCTGGTCCGGGCACCTGGGTCATTGGCGGTATCATATTTCCGCAGACGGGGGCCGGACTTGGAAGGAGTCGCCTCGGCCCGTGGTCGATCTGAGCGGCGAACCGCAGGATGGGATCCACGCCTCTCACGCCGGTTCCTACCATACCACAGCGATAAGCGCGGATGGAAAACGCCTGCATGTGGCCTTCATCTGGAAGGTGGAGGATCTCCTCTACAACAAGCGATTTGGCCGGGTCCTGCACGACCACGTCCAACGCTACAACCTCTACTACCTTTGGGTAGACCTTCCCTCGGGAAAGGGACACAACATCGCCGGCCGGGAGGTTGAGCTGCCGCTGAGAAAATTGGATGCGGACGATCATTGCCTGGTTTGGAACACGGCCGAACGGCCGGCCGCGGTCGGTCCTTCCCTAGCCTTGGACAAATACGACCAACCCCATTTCCTGTTGCCTGTGTCCAAGCAGGATCCCTATACCGGCTCTTTTTATTTCGTATCCCATGTCGACGGCGGTTGGCGCAAGATCCCCATTGCGGACACCCTGCACCCCTTTAATTCCTCCTACCTGGAACCGGGGGATGACGGAGTCTATTACGCCAGTATGATTACCGGAAGAGGGGAGGCAGTGAAAAGGGAGGGAATGGACGAATATGGCTTCGGCCACCGGGTGGAACGATGGATTTCCCGGGATGGAGGCGCCCGATGGGAACTGGAACGGGATCTGTCCCCGCAACCGGGTTTGCGGTATCAAGGCATCCAGTTCATCTCGGCCGACATGACCTCGAAAATGCAGGACATGCTGCTCTTTTACGGCTGGCAGGCGGCGGATACCCCGGGTCGGGCATTTCTTTGGGACGGTCGAAAACGCTGAAAGACCTGACGTCTTCTTCCGGAATCAGGATCGAGCGGGGAAAATCTGCTTTCCCATGCCGAGGATGGACAGACCGATAACGCTGGCCCAGAAATACCAGGGCCTGTCCGCCAAATCCTTCAAGCCGGCACCGCCGGATTCACCCAGCATTTGCTCCCAGGGGAGGAGAAAGGGCGACAACTTGAAGAGAAATAAAACACCTTGAACGGCATGCCAGGCGCCAAGGAAGGAGGTAGCCGCTTTCATGGTCCACTTTTCCAACCACAGACCCAGAATTCCACCGGTCAGCCCGGTCAGGATGAGGAGGGCCCATTTTGCCATTTCCTGCAGGTGCGGGGCAAAATACAGCATAAGGACCAACCCGAGGCAGGA
>JAABVD010000176.1:9902-11212 GCA_014529615.1 Opitutia bacterium | reverse complement strand
CGATGAGCGGGTGAAGCTGTGCCTGTCCGGTCGTAGCCCTTGGGCGAAGCCGGATCGACACCCTGCAAAGTCGGCCTGCATCTGTGCGGAGCACGGGCAGGGGAATCCAACGAAGTCCGCAACAGCGCCGGTATTCCGGAGCGCAGTAGAAGATTTGTGAGATATGCGGGTTAATCTCTCAACCCGTCTTGCAAATCCAGGACTTGGCTTTCCTCTCCGGGAAAAAGAACGTTTAAGGGTTGCCGCTCCCCCTTGACCACGTTGATGACCTGCACGCTGAAGGGCATTTCCTTCCCGGATGCAACTTGATATTCCTCCCAATCCGAAGCATCGATTTTGCACTCCGCCGTGATGACCACAGGAGTGCTGTCGGGAGAGCCCGCCGTCAGTTCCTCGTCGCCAAAAGCGGTGAAGCGCAGATCGAATGCCGGTTGTAAAGGCCCACCGGGTGCGGTCCGCAAGGTGATCAATCGGGCTATGAACCCCTTTGTTCGGGAAAAGAGTTGGGCTTTTTCTTCCACCTCCATGGACTGTAAAGCTGCCGTGACCAAGTAAGGCTCGTTCAGGGGATCCGGGGCAAAACATCGCGGGTCGACCTCAACCTGAATCGTCGCGCCACCATCGCTGTCAAAGAAGGATCGAACCGGAATATCGGGGATGGGATGAGCAAAAGCCCCGAGAGGAATGAGGATTGACACCACGAGGACCACCCGCACTGTCATGGCAATAGGGGAAACTTTCGACATTGAAAAAAATAGTTGCGTAGAATTACCCTTAAAGGTATTCAAACATAATCCTGTCTTTTTCAATCGGAATCTAAAATAATCAACAGAAAGGTCTTCATGAAATACATCATTACTATCTTGGCAGCTCTGGCCATTGGCGCCGGTTCCGCATGGGCCGGATGCAACAAAAAAGTCAGCAGCATCGGCAAACTTAAAAGCTGGGATGCAGAGTCTAAAATGATCACCCTGGTGGTCCGGCAATCCAGCAGTGCCAAACAACTGGAGGCAAAATCGGCCGAGTTGACCATGACCCCGGACAGCACCATCGTCCACGCAGGTCAAGTTGACTCCGTCAACATCGCCGACGTTGTCGGAAAAAACATATCGGTGGTGAGTGAACACGGAAAAATCGATTACGTCATCACCCTGGCAGATAAGAGCTGAACCCGCCAAATTTTCACCTCATAACCGCTAAAGCCTCGGCTTTAGCGGTTATTTTTACCCCTCCCTCCCCAGTATGCATCCGCCCATTCATTCGACTGATCATAGCCCGCATTTCTCGCGACGAATTTTGTGAGAAATGCG
>JAABVD010000176.1:0-9848 GCA_014529615.1 Opitutia bacterium | reverse complement strand
TTCCTGATGCTTACCGCATACAGTCACTGGTTGCCGAGCTTCGCGAGAGACGAGGTGAACCCGTCATGGGTTACAAGGTTGGTTGTACCTCCCCCACGATTCGAAAAAATTTGCGCATTGATCACCCGGTTTATGGTCGGCTGTTCAAAAGCGATTGCTGGCCGTCGGGAAAGCGGTTGCCCATAACCCAATTTTGCGGATTAGCCATTGAAGGGGAACTGGCGGTGCGGTTGGCCCGGGACTTGCCAATCGTCGAAACGTGGGAAGGAATCGCCGATGCTATCGAGGCGGTGTTTCCAGTGATCGAACTGCATAACCTGGTCTTTAGACGCGGTGAACCTTCGGCTGACGAACTAATCGCAAATAACGCCATTCATGCCGGTTTTATCTCCCAACTGCGTATTTCCATCGACGATCTCCATGTGGTGAACTTGGCCGGAACGGAACTAGCCGACACGGTGGTCCATTCCTTGAGCTGGCTGGCGGCAGAACTCAACCGCCTCGGTCGCAATCTTCGAACCGGTCAGACCATTCTTTGCGGTTCGGTTGCCGATCTGATCCCGATATCGGCCGGCTGTCAAGTTTCAGTAACCACGGACCGGTTCGGCTCTGTGGAATGCACCATCTCCAACGGTGCGCCTTCATTCTTCTGATCAAGCGGGAATTCTACATCCCTCATTCCTCTACTTTCACCCCGTAGACAACCCCGATTTGAACAGAACGAACATGTATGGGGAGGACATCTGAAAATTTCGTTGATTTTTTCCCTATTCCAACTAGAAATTGAATTTTCCGGGCAGGTTGTTGCTGCCGGGTTTTACACTAAGCCTCCAAAACTGAATGACCTAACAGGGGGCCTAACTCTCCAAACTGAAACACCATTCCCGAAATGACTGAAAAAATCAATTGGTTCTCATACCCCATCATCGCGGCTCTGACCCTTGGAATTGTGGCCCTACAAACTCCGATAATCGCCCAACAAGTAGACGAGGAAGAAATTTTTACTTTAAGTCCTTTTGATGTTAGCGAGGAGGATAATGTCGGTTACTTGGCCCGGTCCTCCCTGGCCGGAACCCGTCTCAACACTCCGCTGAGCGACATCGCAGCCACCATCAGCGTTATCACCGAGGAGTTCCTGGAGGATACCGGTTCAAACGATTTGCAGGAGTTGCTGCTCTACACTTCCAACACCGAAGTGCTCGGTATCGGTGGAAACTTTGCCAATCCGAATGAATCGAGGTCGGTCGGCGGGGTGCTCGATTCACAATTTACCAGGCCGACTCAAAATACCCGGGTGAGAGGATTGGCCGCGGCTGACCTGACGCGTAATTATTTTCCGACCATCGTTGCGATGGATTCTTATAACACCAGCCGCGTGGTTATCAATCGGGGTGCAAACGCCATCCTCTTTGGATTGGGTAGCCCAGCCGGTATCATCAATAACCAAACGATTGCCCCTATTTTCGAAGATCACGGAGAAGTATCCTTCCAAGTCGGCAGTTATGGAGCGATCCGTTCGGAAATCGACGTTGAGAATGTACTCATCGAAAATAAACTGTCCCTTCGCGTAGCCTTGCTTCATGAGGATATAAAGTACCAGCAGGATCCAGCTTTCGAGCGCGATAAACGTTTTTTTGCCGCTACTGAATTCCGCCCTTTCGAGAATACAAGTCTCAAACTTTCTTATGAGTCCGGTTCGATTGATGCCAACCGTCCACGCCAAATTCCTCCGCAGGATATGGTCAGCCGGTGGTTCGATGTATCACCCTTAGGAATTGCAAAACCGACTCATAATCCGGCTGAATCCTTCCAATTGTTTCTTCGTGAGACTCCAACAGGCCCATCGGTAGATAACCTTTATTGGGGACCGATTGGATTTACCTTCGAGGCTGCTGCGGTCTATTCCGACGTTGACCAGGCAGTCGCCGGTGGCGCATTGCCCAATGGCGCCCAAGCATTTGTTCCCATTATTCATCCCCGTTATGGACCCGATGCCAATACCGGGGTCGAATTTCAGTCCTTTGTCACTATTCGGGGCTTGAACCAGTTGCTCCAGAACATGGTTGGCTCACCCCAGGACCAAAATGGAAATCTGAAATCAGCTACGAGAAATTTTTATGTCAATGAAGTGGTTCAGGACACCAGCCTCTTCGACTTTCGGAATCTGATGTTCGATGGTCCAAACAAAAGAGAGATGGAGCGATTCGATGTGGTGACCGGGTCGTTGGAACAAACTTTTATGGGGGGCAATGCCGGCTTAGCCTATCACTTCAACAAAGAGGAATATAGAAGCGACTATTGGCAGATAATTGGGGATGGTACCCGTTTCGGGGCTATCGCCATTGACGTGAATGTCGTCTACCAAAATGGGGATGTGAATCCCAACTTGGGGCGTCTTTTCGCTTCCGCAGGGGGAAATGGCGGGAGAACGCGCCTCCGAAACCAAGACTTGGAAAACCACCGGTTTACCGGTTTCTACAAATTCGACCTGACTGAGAAAGTAGAAGGCTTATTTGGCAAAATTCTGGGGAACCACACGATTACCGCCCTCCAGGAAAACGCCAGGGCGAATACCAGAAACGTAACCCTGGCGAACTACAGTTGGGATGAAAATTTCCGGCTCAACAGTAATCCTTCGAATCCGAATAACAGAACCGATGTCGGAAGCCTGGTTTATATCAGCGACGATATTTCGGGTCGCTCCAGCTCGGCGGGCGCAAATGCCTCCAATCTCAGGACCAAACTTGAATTCCAGCCGGAGTACACGATGAATTATCGCAATCGGGATACGGCTCTGCATGAAATGGGAACCTTTGGTACCGTACCGGATATTCCCGTAGGCGGCACCCTGTCGAAGAATAACATCGAGAGCAGAGCCTTCATTCTTCATAGCGGGTTTCTCGACGATCATTTCGTAACAACTTATGGCTACCGGGAAGACGACGTGAAGGTCTGGTCTACCCCGGAACCTCCCAGATTGAGTGACGCCAGCCGGAATATCAGTCCCAGTGCCTTCTTCCTGCCTGAAAATCCCACTTTTACCTCTAAATCCGATTCGACCAGTTGGGGTATCGTCGCCCACGTACCAGACGACTGGATGAAACATTTTGGGGGAATGGGTATCAGTTTCCACTACTCCGAATCTGATAATTCCCAGATCGGCACAGAGCGGAGCAACCTGCTAGGAGATAATATCGGTCCGGTCAGTGGTGAAACCGAAGAAAGGGGGGTCACCTTTACCTTTGCCGACAACCGTTTCAGTATCCGGGTCAATGATTATACGACTTTGCAGGTTGGTGAGGACTCTGGATTGAGGGGCAACTTCAACCAGTTCCTCGGGCCCTATTTATCCACCTATGCGCCCGGGGCCCTTCAACTGAACATCGATACCAATATCTTGATGCAAGATAACATCGAGAACCTCCGCGGCTACGATCCGTTTCGAAACGCCCAGTACGTAGTCGATACTCTAAATGTAAGGTTCTCTGATGACGGTGAGTCCACTTTGCGAACGACGCCATCCGGATTGGTTTTTCCGACAGACTTGTTGTCCGAAGGATTGGAGATCGAGGCTGTCGCGAACATTACCCCAAATTGGAGGCTCATATTCAACATATCCCAACAGGAGGTTTCTTCTACAAATACTGCTCCTTTGTTGAATCGATTTATTCGTGAAACGGTAGATCCTGTGTTAGACGAATTCGGTCATTTCCCCAGCAACGCCGGGCAGGTCGAGACGATCCGGAGTTTTACCGAACGTTTTGGACTTATCGCGTCCAAGATTGCCATCGCCGAGGATGGGGGCAAAAAAACCAACGAAATCCGCGAATGGCGTTGGAACCTGATCACCAATTATGCTTTTACGAGTGATACATGGTTGAAGGGTGTTAACGTTGGCAGCGCTGCGCGGTGGCAGGATGAAGTCGGCATCGGGCGCCCCGTCATCAATGATCCTGAACTCGGATTTATTCCCGACCTGGCCAATCCAATTTATGGTCCTGATGAATTCCAAGTCGATGCCTGGGTGGGCTGGGAAAAAGATATCGGCCCCTACTTTGGCAGGAATACGCAATTGAGGATTCAGCTAAATGTGCGCAACCTCCTGAACGAGGACGACCTGATTCCCGTTGTGGCGAATCCGGATGGAACCTTCCCGGTGATCCGCATCCCGGCAGAACGCAGGTTCGAATTAAAGGGAACGCTTAGTTACTAATCTTAAACATGACCTTTGCAACGAGCCGGGAATTCGCAAGATGGGATTCCCGGCTCATTTATCCTGATAAACTTCTCATTTCCATTTCCATGAAACGGCTCGTATTTTACTTCACCCTTATTCTCACATTTTCAATCGGGGCTCTTTTTGCCCAAAAGCCCAACGTCCTCTTCCTGGCCATCGATGACCAGAACGACTGGATTGGCTGCATGGATACCCATCCCATGGTAAAGACGCCTCACTTGGACCAAATTGCCGCCCGCGGCACCCTGTTTACCAACGCTCATATCCAGGCCCCTTTGTGCAACCCCTCCCGCACAAGCCTTATGGTAGGCCTCCGTCCCAGTACCACCGGAATCCATGGCCTTCGACCCTGGTTCCGCGACGTGCCGCAATGGGCTGATCTCGTTTCGCTTCCCCAACATTTTGCCAACAACGGTTACCAGACATACACCAACGGTAAGATCTATCACGGCATTCGGTCCCAACCAGCGGATATGGATAACCCTGAATTCCAGCATTGGGGCTCACCCGGCGGCGTCGGTTCCCGGCCACCGGCCAAGCTCATCCCCAAAACCCCCTTTGGCAATCATCCTCTCATGGATTGGGGCGTCTGGCCGGATGACAATGACGACTCCAAAAAGGGGGACTACGATGTCGCTTCCCAGGCAATCCGCATGCTGGAGAACATGCCTGAGGATAAACCCTTCTTTCTCGCGGCGGGATTTTTCCTCCCCCACGTGCCCTGTTATGCCACCCAAAAGTGGTTTGATCTTTATCCCGAGGATGCGTCGATTCTTCCGGAAATGCCCAAGGACGACCGCGACGACACCCCCCAGTCATCCTGGTGGATCCATTGGAGCCTGCCCGAACCCCGTCAAAAATGGATCGAAGAAAACGACCAGGCCATCAACCTTGTCCGTTCTTACTTGGCTTCGACCAGCTTTGTCGACAGCCAGGTCGGCCGCATCCTCGATGCTCTGGACCGAGCGGGATTCATGGACAACACCATCGTAGTGGTTTGGAGCGATCACGGTTACCACCTTGGTGAGAAGCTCATTACGGGAAAAAACACGCTTTGGGCTCGCTCCACCCGTGTTCCGCTCATATTTGCCGGTCCAGGTGTCACTGAAGGCCAGCGTTGCGGTCGACCGGCCGAACTGCTGGACCTATACCCCACCTTGATTGACCTCTGCGATCTGCCCAAGCTCAAACACCTGGAAGGACTCAGCCTGGTTCCCCAACTGACCAATGCCAACGCCCCGCGTAATCGTCCCGCCATCACCTCCCATAACCAGGGCAATTTTTCCATCGTTTCGGAAAAATGGCGTTACATCCGCTATATGGACGGAGCGGAAGAACTCTACGACCTCGTCGACGATCCCCACGAGTGGACCAACTTGGCTTCCCAAAAAGAGGGGATCATGCAATCCATGCGAAAGTGGTTGCCCAAAATCGATAATGGTCCTGCGCCCGGTAGTTCCCACCGGGTGCTGACTTATTACCAGGGTGTCCCGGTCTGGGAAGGCAAGCCCATTGGTCAAAACGACCCGATTCCCCAGGACGATCCTTGACCCGCATATCTCACAAAATTCGTCGCGAGCGAACGGAGATCGAGTGCTGCAAAGTCGCGAATCCAACGAAGTCCGCACCAGTGCCGGGATTCCGGAGCGCAGTAGAAGATTTGTGAGATATGCGGGTTAACCCGCATATCTCACGATTCACTCTCCGGGTTAAGTTCTAGAAGGGGTTGAAGATCAGGCAATTTATGAGCTTGGCCGCAGGTCACCCAGCGTCAGTTTCAGCTCATTCCGGATTTGGTTCTCCTGGTCCCTGATCTGCAAATGAATTTCCGGATTCGGAGATCTCCAATTGATTTTAATCAGCCCAAATCCCTTTTGATTGAAGACTTGGCCGAGCCTGTAACGGTTTGGCTCACCGGAAAATGACACCATCGGATGGGTCAGTCCACTGCTGGTTATATCTACTAACGGGTAGGGTGTCTCCCCGTCGTCCTTTCTGGATATCTCGTGGAAGTGGCGATCGCCGCTGAGGAACAGGACCCCGGAAATTTTCTCTTTGCGAATGAAGTCCAGGAGGCGGTTCTGCGACTTGGGAAAATTGGCCCATTTTTCATAGGGGTGTTCTTCCGACAAGAATTGTATTCCGGAAACGATCAGATTGAACTGGGCGCGACTGGAGGCGAGTTCGGATTCCAGCCAATCCCATTGATCCTGTCCCAGCAGGTCCCCTTCCGGTCCCGGACGGTCGGCGTGGTAACGATTGTCGATTAACAGTATTTTTACTCGCTTACCCGGTGGTCCAAAATCGTAACTGGTGTAAATCCCTCGCTGGCGTCGGCGGGGACTTTCCTTGGGTTCGTCCAGAAAATCCAGCAACAATTGTTGGGAGGCCGCTTTGGTTTTGAACCATTTGCCGGTATTATTCTGGCCATAATCATGGTCGTCCCAAATGCCGATAATGGGCAACGAATCCCTGAATATTTGATAGTCCTTCTGGCTGAGTTGCTTTTCGTAAGTTTGGCGGAGGATCGCCTCCTTGGAGCTGTTGCCGTAAACATTGTCACCCCCCCAGATCCATAGGTCGGGTTTTGCCGCCAGAATCACTCCCCACATGGGTTGCGGCAAGGTTTCCCGGTTGCATGAACCGAAAGCGATCGAGGTCAATGGTCGGCTGAGATCCTCGGGATAATAAGCCGGCAAAGAGGGCTGCAGAAGGAAGATAACCGGGAAAAGAAGGAACCCAGTTGAATAATACCTTTGCATGTTTGGTCGGATATGGTTTAATAAGACTTAGAAACCTTGGCACGACGGTGGAGATCAATCAACTTAATCATACGGCTATCCATGTATCCAATCTGGATAGGAGTGTGGCCTTTTATCAGGACGTATTGAAGCTCAGGCAGATCTTGCGGCCCAACTTCGATTTTGATGGAGCCTGGTTTCAAACCGGCCCCGACCAGGAACTCCACCTTATCCAGTCCCCTACCACCAATACCACCCCTCCCGATCGCCACACCGCCTACCGGGTGCCCGATATGTCAGCCGCTCAGGCACACCTCAATGCCCTCGATGTGGCCTATATGGGGCCCAAGCATCGCCCCGATGGACCCCTGCAACTGTACTTGTGCGATCCGGATGGGCACGTTATCGAGTTGACCGAACTGGACGGTTAAATCGAGTTGAACCCCGGTTTTCTCCCTCAATTCACATACTTTTGCACGATGGGGATGCGCCGTCCCACCCCGAAAGCCAAAGGGGTTATCTTCAGGCCGGGAGCGGCTTGTTTGCGTTTGTATTCATTGAGGTCCACCTTTCGAATCACCTCGGAAACCAGTTTCGGATCGTGACCCATGCCGGCGATGTCTCGGCGGGATAGTCCCTCTTCCACATAGGCTTTGAGGATGGCATCCAGGACGTCGTAAGGGGGCAAGCTGTCTTCGTCCTTCTGGTCGGGCCGCAATTCGGCGGAAGGAGGCTTGATCAGGGTCGATTGAGGGATGATTTCACTCTTCCGGTTAATATGACGGGCCAGTTCGTAAACCTTGGTTTTGGGTAAATCGGATATGACCGCCAGCCCGCCGCACATGTCGCCGTAGAGGGTGCAATACCCAACGGCAAGTTCGCTTTTGTTTCCAGTGGTCAACAACAGGGCCCCGAATTTATTGGACAGGGCCATGAGGAGTAGCCCGCGGGCACGGGCCTGGATGTTTTCTTCCGTGACGTCCCGCTCCCGATCACGAAATAGGTCGGTCAGGGCAGTCTCCGCCGCCGCCACTACTCCGGCTATGGGAAGGTAGTGGAATTCGATCCCCAGGTTTTGGGCGAGGCCGCGGGCATCCTCCCTGCTGTGTTGACTCGAAATCTCGGAGGGAAGGCTGATGCCAATGACATTTTCAGCTCCCAGGGCAGCCCTGGCAATGGCGGCTGTGACGGCGGAATCGATTCCACCGCTCAGGCCAACCAGAACCCGCTTGAATCCGCACTTCCCCACGTAATCCTTAAGTCCCAGCACGAGCGCATCGTGGATATCGCTCATTTCGGATTGGACAAAGGTCGGGGCGAAATATTTCTGCCCTTGGGGAAGGGCCACTACGGCGAGGTCTTCCCGAAAGGCTTCGAGCCCGGCGATGATCCGGCCCTCGGCATTGGCCGCCAGGCTGCGGCCGTCGAAGATCAATTCGTCGTTGCCGCCAACCGCATTGCAGTAAACCACCGGGCAACCGCATTGTCGGGCAGTCTCACTGAGAAGGGCCTTGCGCAAATCGTTTTTTTCATTGTGCCAGGGACTGGCGGAGAGATTCAGGACCATATCGACCTGGCCTTCCGCCAATTTTTTTAGGGGATCCAGGGGATACCTTTTTCCGCTTGCAATTACTGGATGAGTCCAAATGTCCTCGCAAATCGTTACCCCTATTTTGAGGCCCTTGAAAAAATGGGTGCCGGGTCCGTCGGCAGGGTGGAAGTAACGGTCCTCGTCGAACACGTCATAGGAGGGAAGAAGGGTCTTGTGAAATATTTTTTCCACCTGGCCATTGTGACACCAAGCGGCGGAATTGAAAAAATCCCGTCCTTTTTGCGAAGGGTTCGCTTCAACGAAACCAATCAGTAGGGGAATATCCCCGACTTTCTCGGCAATCATGCGGAGAGAATCTACATTATCCGAAACAAACCTGCCCTTGAACAACAAGTCCCTCGGCGGGTAACCGGTGACGGCCAGTTCCGGAAACAGGACCAGTTCGGCCCCCTTCCCGCACAACTGTCTGTATGCGCGGAGGATTTTGATCCGATTGCCTTCCAGATGGCCCACGGTGGTATTGATCTGCGCGATGCCGATTCGCATTTTCCAGGGATGATGAAGGGCAAATGTTAAACGGGCAAGATGATGCTTTGCAATCCGGGTTCGATATCCTGATCCTGCTCCATCACCCCCATTCAGGAATAAGTGGCTAGTGACTAGTGGAGAAGTGGAATAATGGAGTGGTGAAGTGGCGACAGGCGGTCTCTCCCTCTCCCTTCTCCAAGTCATTGATTTTTCGATCATGATCACGATGATTTACTTCGTGCCTCTCTCCATCACTCCATCTCCCCCTCTCTCCACTACTCCATTTCTCCCCCCCATGCTGATACTTGCCTCCGGCTCTCCCCGCCGCAAACGCCTCCTGGAATCGATCGGAATCCCCTTCAAAATTATTCCTGCCCAAGTCGAGGAGATGAATCACATCCCCGATCCACGGGCATTGGTCGAAACCAATGCCCGCATCAAATCCGGTTGGGTGGCCCGGCGGTATCCAGCCGATTGGATCCTGGGATCGGATACCACGGTATCCCTGGGCCGCGAGATTTTGGGCAAGCCACGGGATCTCGTCCAAGCCCGAGAGATCTTAATGCGCCGGGCCGACAGCACCCATACGGTTTACACGGCGGTAAGCTTTGTGAACTTGGAGAGAAAAGAGGAGCAATTATTGACCGTGACCAGCCGCGTAACCTTCAAGCCCCTGGATGATGCCACAATTTCGGAGTACTTCAAGGTGGTGAATCCCTTGGATAAAGCAGGTTCCAACGGCATACAGGAGGGTGGGGAACGGGGGGTCGACCACTGGGAAGGTTCCTAT
>JAABVD010000175.1 GCA_014529615.1 Opitutia bacterium | reverse complement strand
GTCGTATTCCGAATGATTGAAGACGTAGAGCCGGCGGGTGGATTTGTCGCGAACGATATAGAGCCCCGATTCATCGGATTCAGACAGAATATACAATTCGTCCACCTTTTCGATGTCGTTGCGGCGCACCTCCGTGTGGCGGCTCACGGGAACCGTAAACTGTTCGTCAAAGCCCCGCAGCAGGATCGAGTCCCGTTTAATTTTCTTGTGGGTGAATAGACCGAACAATTTTTCGGACAACTCGTATTTGGGGATGCCGTAGAAATGCTGAAGGGCTGCTTGCGCCCCCCAGCAAATGAAAAAGCAGGACCACACGTGGGTCCGGCTCCAATCCAGGATTTCGGTCAACTCCTTCCAGTAGGCGACCTCTTTCCAATCCAGTCGTTCAATGGGAGCGCCGGTAATGATAAGGCCATCGAATTTGTAGGCCTTTACCTCATTCCAGGTCTTATAAAACGCAAAAAGGTGATCTTTGCTCGTATTCTTGGATTTGTAGGTGTCGGTCGTCAGCAGGGTTATGTTGACCTGGAGCGGGGTATTCCCGAGTAACCGCAACAATTGGGTTTCCGTCTCGATTTTGTTGGGCATCAGGTTTAGCACAACCACCTCAATGGGGCGGATATCCTGGCGGATAGCCCTGTCTTCGGTCATGACGAAGATGTTTTCGGCTTCCAGGGTGCTCTTTGCCGGGAGATTATCGGGAATCTTTATGGGCATGGTGGGATATTCAGGAAAGGGCCACTATATCACAATCTCTCCAATACCTTCAATACAATGGGATCTTCCGGGCCCATGGTTTCACTAACTTCAAACAAGCGGCGGGCCACTTCCCGGTAGCCCGGAGGCTCGATATTCCGATGCCTCGCCAACAACCTTACGTAGCGGATACCCCGGTCGATGAGCTTGAAATTGCTGGGTTTTACGTAGGTCATTAAATTGCTTTCAAATCTTCCGAGTTTTCCCATGACCAGGGTTGAGTGGATATTCAAGAGCATTTTGAGGATTAAATTTTTTTCCAAAATGCCAACCGGGCCGGTTGCGATATCCCAGGCGGTCGAACCCAGGTTCCACCGTATCCCCTCATCGGTCGATTCAATGGTGAACCGGTGGTGGTTGGGCGACCCCGTTTTTTGCCGCCGGCGTTCCTCGCAATCCGAGTCCAAGTTGAACCCGTAAAAAAAATTTTCTCCCGTGAAAGCTGCTGTTTCAGGCCATTCCAGGCATCGGGGAGAACGTTTCAGTAGTTTCCGCCAAGCCGAGGCCGAATCGTGGGTTTGGGGAAGGGTCAAGTAACTGAGCGAAGGGCTGTCCCCGGGCAGAAGATTGTTTTCGAAGGGACTCAAGCTGAAGGTGGGGGATCGTTCCGTCGTATCGGTCAACACGGTTACTCCGCAGGATTCGGTTTGGTAGAGAACGTATGCGTTATCGCGGTAGATCCGGGCTTCCAAAGCGGTAAAATCGGCCAAAGGAGCGATCTCCAGCCCATCCCAGAATTCCCCCAGCCGAATCAGGCCGGATAAAATTTTCTCCCTGTCGGGTCCGTGGATCAGGGCGCAACCAACCGCTGCCATTTGCACCGTGCTGGCCTGCATTCGGGTGCTGCCGGAAAGCGCCATGGGACCCACATGCAGGTTCAATTTGCCAATTCCGTTATTGTTGAGGATGGATGCGGATCTCTCCACCAGCCGGATGAGTTGGTCGTCGGGATTGCAATACAGAAACCAGGGATTGTAATTGGAATATTTTGCCGCAGCCTCCGTGGCTCCGATGACATAAGGCGTTTCTCCTCCCTCCGTAATGCCGATTAACAAATCTTCCTCCGAAAACCCCAGCTCCAACAATTGCCTCTTTCCGAAGGAAGGCCGATCCTCGAAATTCTCGATCGACTTGATCAGGGCGGCATCGCCCCCAGCCATGAATCCAATGACCCGGTTCCGGAGGGCCTCCCCCAACATCCCTTCGCGGCAAAAGACCTCCAGGGCGATGGACAGCCTACCGGTTGCTCCACAACCACAGAGAAAAACGCGGTTTCCCCGCCTCAGGACGGTTTGGATATCGGAGCCCATTTGGGCAATTTTTCCGGCGTAACCGTGCAGTTGGGCCAAAGCTTTGCCGTCCACCGCTTTCAAGCTGGCAATGGCTTCCGGCAAATGCTCCCTGGCCAGGAGGGAAAGATTTGTGGTGTCGGGGTGGGGTTGTTCGGTAACTAATTCACCGAGTTTAAACTGGGGGGCGACTTTGAGAAACTCCTCGCAAGGGTCTCGGGACATCGGGTTAGCTGGGCGGGAAGGAAAAGGATGGTTTGATCAAGCGAATTTCCTCCGTTTTATCCGGAGATGGCATGGGCCTACGGGGTGTTGAACAACCGGTCCCCGAAGTCTCCCAACCCGGGCAGAAGAAATTTATTTGCGTTCAATTCGCGATCCAGCACAGCCGCATATACGGGGAGGGTGGGATACTTCTCATTTAGCGCCTCAACCCCTTCCGGGGCCGCGAACATGTTGATCAGGGCGATGTCGGTCGCCCCGCGTTGACGACAAATTTCAATGGCCTGAAGGGCGGTTCCCCCCGTGCCCAGCATGGGATCCACCATCAATACGCAACGGTTTTCCAGGCTTGGCAACTTGCAATAGTAGCGGCTGGCTATGGCGGTCGCTTCGTCTCGTTCCAGGCCAACGTAGCCGACCGCGGCATGGGGAAAGAATTTGTGGATGGGGCCCACCATCCCGATACCGGCTCGCAATATGGCAACGATGGTCATTTCCCGTTGCCACCTTACCCCCTCGGCGACTTCCAATGGTGTGGATACCTGAGTGTGTTCCGTGGCAAAGGACCGCGTGGCCTCGATGATCAACAGATAGGTGAGTTTCTCGCAGCAGTCACGAAAAGTGGCCTGGGGGGTGTCCTTATCCCTCAACTGAGTTACCAGGACACCGGCGAGGGGATGATCGACCAAGGATAACGGCATGTTTTAGAGGAGGCCTTTGGCCATTTTCCGGTGGAGAGCCCTCTCGATAATGGGGACGACCTCTTCAGGGTTTCTCCGAAAACCCGGCATTTTGGCCAGGTAGCGGTAAATGGCTTCGACATCTTTTCCTTCCAGCACCGGAGCCTGCATCAACACGTTTTCCATGGCCGCTATGGTTTTCCGGGCGATTTCTGCGAGGGCCACCTTCTGGGCTTTCACGTTGAAACCGGTGTCCATGACATTGGAATGATCGTGTAACAAATCTTGGAAGGAGCGGGTTTTTGCCAGCGGCATCGAGGGGGTTACAACAACCTCGGTCCGGGGGTAAAAGCTGTTCATCAGATTCCAGGGATCGCCCTTCTGGTCACCCCCATAGCGGAAATCCGTCCTCAACAAAACGGCAGGTATGTCGGCAAACTTGGCAAACATGAACTCGACCACGGTTCCCGAATCCAGCTCCGGTCCATCGTAATTGAAAAGCCCCAGATCACACCGTAGCAACCCGAGGATATCCTGATCCCGTATGCTCTGGGGATGCTGGTCGCGCGATTCCAGATCCTGCGGAAGAATGGCGACAAATTTGCCCTGGGATTCCCGATAAATTTCCCGGGCAAGGCATGCATTTCCCAAAAGGTGTTTGTGGCTGAACAGTTCTCCGGCGAAATAAAAAGTGAAGGTTCGATTATCCGACATCATGCAAGCGTCAGGATTCGGCGTCATATATGACCACTTTTTCCCAAAGGCGCTTGTTGTTCCGGATGAACGCCTGGTGGATGGGGTGATCCTGGTAAATGTTGTGGTCCTCCATGGATTGAAACAGGATGGTCATGCCAAAGGCGTATCCCTTCTCGATTATGGGCCTGTCCGGTGTTGCGGCCGGGGTTCCCAGAAAAAAAGCATGGACCGTTTCAATAGTGGCCAATGACTCCACAGATTTGCCAAATTCGGTTTTTTCAGTGTCCGAAACGGTTTCTTTCAGAAAAAAATAGACGGAATGTACCAACATGGGATCCGTTTTGATGGATTTTTTTACCCCTAACAAGAATTTATGGTGATTCTCCGGGATCTTGTCGGGTTGAAACTTTACCTAAATAAGATACTTCCATTGTAAGCTTGAGGGTGCTTGATGGGTTCCCCATATTGCCTGGCAGCCCTCAATGCGACCCGAATATCCCGATTTTGGCCCAAGTCACATCCAGTCGTGTTCAAAATGAATTTGGGAGCGATGAAGCTCCCCGGTGGCCGGTAGTCCTATGGGGCGTGCTCGGGACGATTCTGTCGCACATCATGCTTTTTCTCCTCGTTCCCGAAACGCTCCTGGTCATGGCTGCGGCCCAATCCGATCTTCGCTGGCAGGAATTCGATATTCTTCTCAGTGAGGAGGAAGAGCCGGATGACAGGAAGCAGTATGTCCCGGTCAATAGGGAGGATTTTGACAATATACCGGATGAGACCGATTTTTTCGGATCCCAGAATACCCAGGCCGCCAATGAGGAATTGAGGGAAGACCTTAACGAAACCACCCCGTTTGTTGAGGGGGAATCGGAGGAATTCAATAATGTGGTTCGAGTTGACCCCATCCAGATTCCTCCCTCACCCCCGGTTCCCCCTTCCGTGGCCAGCAATGCGGACCCGCGCCAGCGACAAGATCCGGCCCAACCGAAAATTCAGATCATCCGGCCCATGACGCGTGAGGAGTTGGACCAGCAAAGGTCCACTGCCCCGGTGGCTTTCGAGGAAGAGGCATTGGAAGAGGAAGGTCCCCGCTCCCTTCTGGAAGTTCCCGAAGAAATGAAGCATGAGGATGAAGATGAATTTGTTCAGACCGTAAGAGAGGACGAGGAAGATACGACCAGAAACCGCTATGAGGTGGTGCAGCAGGAAACCCCTTTCATTCCTCCCGTTCCGCCCAGTCCCCAACCCAATCCCGAGGACAGACCTGAAAGACTTCCCCAGCCCAGGGTCAAGTATTCCCATTCCGCGCCTCTGAAGCGTCACTTGTCGGGGGTCTCGCGCCTAGCCAATTTCGCCAATTATTCGGCCCAATTCAGCGAGTTCGGTGAGTACTTGGATCGCATGTTCGAAACGATTGAATTGGAATGGCACAAGCTGATTTTCCAACAACGTTTGACCGAGAGGCGATCCCGGGTTTCGGTGTCCTATTTACTGAATGAAGACGGCGAAATTGTGGACTATGAAATCGTCGGGGCCACTTCATCGCTTCAAGCCCAGGTCATTTGTGCCGCTGCCGTCAACAACCGCACACCCTATGGAGAATGGACGGATGATATGAGAAGCACTTTAGAAAACCCGGAACGGATAGTGGTAAATTTCATCTTTTTTTAGATGGGTGGGCCCAAGCCGCCCCATTCATTTCTCCCATAGAAAAATGGACTTTCCAAGGTGATTGACCCGGCCAGGATTATTGAGCATATTCCCTTGGCTCGCGGGGTTTCAGTATTCGAAGCGCTTCGCGAAGGTTTGGTCGCCTTGGAATAGCCTTATCGCGT